>JBHJGR010000265.1:0-2878 GCA_050331615.1 Elainellaceae cyanobacterium | reverse complement strand
ACCGGCGCCAACCGTAATATTACAAAGTTCGAATTAAATTCGAGCGTCATCAAATAGAGGCCTGGGCGGGGCGCCCGGGGCGGGTCCCCACCCCCACCATAGCTACGGGTACTTATGACCACTTATTTAACTTACCTCTATGAAACTTGGGCTAGATGAATATGCAGAACTGAATTCCCCCATGCACCACTGGGAGCAACGGTCAAAGGTGGTCGCCATTGTGGCGCTGATGTTTGCCTTTGCCTTCGTGAGCGACCTCATTCTGCTGCCGGTGATGCTGCTGGTGACGGCGGTTCTGTATGCCCTTTCCCGACTGCCGCTATCGTTTCTGCTGACCCGTTTGCGCTATCCGGGGCTGTTTATTTTGGCGGTGATTGTGCTGATTTTGTTTGCCTCTGCGGGCAACACGGTTCTGGCGCAGGTTGGACCGCTCAGCATCACCCGTGAGGGGGTGGAAACGGTGGCGCTGATTGCGGCTCGCTTCTTTTGCATCATTACCGTGAGCCTGATTTTGTTTGGCACGGCCCCTTTCCTCACCAGTATTAAGGCGATGCGATCGCTCCGTCTACCCGATGTCATGGTGGATATGTCGCTGCTGTCCTACCGCTACCTGGAGGAATTTGGCAAAACCCGTCGCTCCATGCAGCATGCTATGCAACTGCGAGGTTTTGAGAGCGATCGCTTCAGCTTTCACACGCTGCGGGTGCTGTCTGGGCTGGTCGGCAGTTTGCTGATTCGCAGCTACGACCGCTCTGAGCGGGTCAACCATGCCATGCGCATGCGGGGCTACGGCCAATCGCGCCTGAGCCACCTCCATCGCCAGGAAGACTTTGCTTCCGACATTAGTGAAGCTAATCGCACCAGTCGAATTTTGTTCTGGTCAACGTTGGGGGTGGCAACGGCCCTCGTCGCAGCCTCTATTTTTCTTTAAGACTTTCGCTGAGTGAGTAGGTATCAGGTATGACAAAGGCAGCACAAAAATCGACAGGAGAGGCGACGGGCCAAAGGACAGGGTCGGAGGTGGCCCTGTCCATTTCCCAACTGACGTTTGCATATCCCAAGCAGGATAAGCTCTTTAAAGACTTTGATTTGCAGGTTCACAGCGGCGAAAAAGTCGGATTAATCGGCCCCAACGGCAGCGGCAAAACAACGCTGTTTCTATTAGCCTGCGGTATTCTAGCGGCAAAGTCGGGGGATATTGCAATCTTTGACGAGCCGATGGATGTCGGCAAGTTCAACTCAGATATTGGCCTGGTTTTCCAAAGTTCTGACGACCAGCTTTTTACCACCTGCGTGCGAGATGATGTTGCCTTTGGGCCTAAAAATATGGGGCTGGAGCCAGACGAAATCAACGAACGGGTGCGCCAATCTCTGGCCGCCACGGGAACGGCAGACCTGATTGACCGGGTTCCGCAAAATCTATCAGGTGGCGAAAAAAGCATGGCGGCCATTGCCACTGTTCTAGCCATGCGTCCTCGCCTGATTCTATACGACGAACCCAGCGCTAGCCTCGACCTGCACAGCCGTCGTCAGCTAATCGAATTTTTACAGAAGTCCCAGGAAACGATTCTGGTTTCCACCCACGATCTGGAACTGGTGCTGGAAGTGTGCGATCGCGTCCTGCTCCTTGATGATGGCTGCACCGTTGCCGATGGAAACCCCACCGAAATGATGAGCAATGTGGAGTTAATGCAGGCCCACCGCCTGGAGAAGCCCCACGCGCTCTCGCCTCACATGCACTTTGATCGCTAAATCACGCGTCCCCCTTCATAAGGTGGATTTAGGGGGATCAAACTAGCTTTGCTGCTCAAGCTAAAGCCCTTCAGGTACGCTATGAGACAATTCACACGAAGTGCAAATCTGGGAATTAGCCCAATCTGCGGCCATGTCTAAAAAGTCGGGATGATCATTGACGCAGTTCATTTGCAGATAAGTGACGCCGGGATGTCTGCGCTCTAAATCGTGGACGATGTAGTCGAGGTCCAGAATGGTTTCTCGATTGTCAGCCGGTGATCCGACCGGCATCAGAACGACGGCGCTTGCTCCAAGCTGAACGAGGTTTTTGGCAGCCTGAGCTACCGTCGGGCTGGGCCAGGACGAAAACGGCACCGCATGGTTGTACCAGCCGATGGAAATGAGGGGGAATTGGTTGACTAGGCGCGATCGCACCCTTTCGTAAAGCACCTCACTTTCGCCAATGCCGGTGGTAAACCCCCTGGCGTCTTTGGGGCTGCCCTGGTTAATCAAAACAATGCCAATGCGAGAGGGGAGATGGGCGAAGGCTAGCTTCTTCTGAATGCGTTCCTGGATAAGTTGCGCCACCAGTTTGGTGTAGCCGGGCTGGTCATAAAAGGATGGGATGTAGCGCAGTGAATCTAGCCAGGGAGCTTCTTCTGGGAGGCGATCGCCAATCTGAGACAGCCCCCGATTCATCTGCTCGATGGCAATCCCGGTGGTGAAAATCGAGTCAATGAGCAGCAGCGGGTAGAGAATGACTCGCCGAAACCCCTGCTGCTGAATCTCCGCCAGCACCTTTTCTGGAAACCAGTTCTCACAGGTGCTAAAGGCTTTGAAGACCTGAATCTGCCTTCCCCAACGCTGCTGTAACCGCTGCTCGATTCCCAGTCGCTGCTGCTCAAAGATCTCATTGTAAGGAGACGTGAACCGATGGTTCCAGTATTCATGCTCGTTGAGGATACCAACCAAATGCCCGATTAGCGGGTAGAGCCATTTGGGAATAGGCACAAACTTGGACACCAGCAGGTTAAGAGCCTGGGTGTTGTAGCTGGCCAGATTACCCGAATGCTTGACCTCGCCAAAGCCCACAAGCAGTATGGCAGTCCGCTGATCTGCGCCATCGGTGATAGCATCCGGCAGT
>JBHJGR010000264.1:0-5880 GCA_050331615.1 Elainellaceae cyanobacterium | reverse complement strand
CCCTAAAAGGGAAAGACAAACGGCGTCAGCAGAATGGTAATCACCCCAAACAGAATGTTCAGCGGAATACCGATGCGCATGAAGTCCGTGAACCGATAGCCCCCCGGTCCATACACCATCAAATTGGTCTGATAGCCAATTGGGGTAGAGAAGCTGGCGGAGGCGGCAATCATGATGGCGATCGCAAAGGGCACAAAATCCACCCCCAGGGTTTTCGACACCGCCAGGGCGATGGGAAACACCAGGGCGGCGGCAGCGTTATTGGTGATGACCTCCGTGAGGATGGTGGTGATACTGTAAACCACCGCCAGGGCCACCCAGGGATTGTCTCCTGCCAGGTCAATAAAGGCTCCGGCGATCGCCCCCGCCGCCCCCGTGGACTCCAGCGCCTGACCAATGCCCAGGGCTGCTGCAATCACCAGCAGCACCGACCACTCCACGCTGCGCAGGGCACGATCAGGGGCACAGCAGCGGGTCAGCACCATCAGCACCGCCGCCAGCACCGCCGCCGTGAGCATACTCATCCAGCCGAAGGTGGCCAGCACTACCATGCCCAGGAGAATGGCGATCGCCAGTGGTCCCTTCTCGTGGCGGAGTGGTTCAGAGTTGGGCACGCCGCTAATTAAATAGAAGTCCCGCGATACCCGCTGCCGCTCTAGGAAGGAGGGATGGGCCTGGAGCAGCAGGGCATCCCCCGGTCGCAGGGCAATGTCACCAATTTTGCCGGGAATGCGATCGCCATTACGGGCCACCGCCAGCACGACCGCGTTATAGCGGTTGCGGAACTGGCCCTCGCGAATGGTTTGCCCCACCATCGGGCAGGTGTTGGACACCACCACTTCGACCAGGCAGCGCTCCTCCAGGGGCGCATCCAGCTTAAACACCTGGTCAGTAGCCGGTTTTAGGCCCCGAATCCGCTGCAAATCCACGATGGAATCAATCACGCCCACAAAAATAAGCTGGTCGTGCTCCCGCAGCCGCTCCCGGGGGCTGACGGCGGCAATCACCCGATCATCCCGCACAATTTGCCCCAGAAACAGCCCCGGCAGGTGGCGCAGGCCCGCCTGCTCAATGGTCTTGCCCGCTAGGGAACTGTTGGCCTCCACGGTCATCTCCAGCACGTACTGGCGGGGGTCGTCATGGTCGCTAATGGCGGGCTTGCGGTCAGGCAGCAGCCAGCGGTTGACCACCAGCAGGTAGACGAATCCGGCCAGGGCGCAGGGCAGGCTGACCCTGGTAATGTCGAACATGCCCAGCCCTGGGTGATCGGTCCCGGCAATCAGCAGGCCGTTGACCACCAGGTTGGTGCTGGTGCCAATCAGGGTGCAGATGCCGCCGAAGATGGCGGCGTAGCTCAGGGGAATCATCAGTTTGGAGGGGCTGATGCGCAGCTTCCGCGACCATTCGCTCACCACGGGAACGAACATGGCCACCACAGGGGTGTTATTCAGAAAAGCGCTCATGGCGATGACGGGAGCCATCATGCGGATCAGGGCCGGAGTCAGACCTTTGGGCAGCCCTAGTACCTTTTGGGAAATCCAGCCGAGGCCACCCGTCTGCTGCAAGCCAGTGACCACGACATAGAGGACGCCGACGGTAATCATGCCGGGGTTGCTGAATCCTACCAATGCGTCGCTTTGGTCCAGCACGCCGCTTACCAGCAGGACAGCCAGCCCCCCGAGGAAGACAATATCGGCAGGGAGCTGGGTGAAGGCATTGAGGACGAAGGTACCAGCGGTGACGGCGAGGGTGAGCCAGCCTTCCCAAGAAAGTTCTAGGGGCAGGGGCGGCAGGGCGGGAACTTTGAGCAGGGCGATCGCGCCACTAACTCCCAGACCGAGAAGAAACAGTAATCCCCAGTAGCTCCAGAGGAGCGATCCAAGCCAACGTTTGGGGGCACGGGTAATGGCCATATCCTGATCCTTTACAGATTCGCATTCAGGTCGAATTTAGATTACCCAAGATTGTAGTCTGAATAAATTTGAATTCAAGTGAAATTCAATTAATTTTGAATGAAGGCTGTTTGGAGATCGCGTTAATGCTGAAGGACTAAGACTGTCTATAGGAATTGGGCCTGTACAGGTATAGCATTACGCTTTCACGTTAGGACATTCAAGAGGTGTGGAACCCCCGCAACGCGGGGGTTCCACACTCAAACCTTAGCCCGTAGGGCTGTATCTCCCTGGGCAGGCCGACAAGTCAGAGAATCTGGATATTTTGTGGGGTGCGGGGCGATCGCTCCTACCGCTTTTGACGCATTGCCTGAAACACCTTCCAGGCTTGTCCCAGAATCACGGGAATAAAGCTGAAGCCGATGGCAACGGCCCAGCCCTGGAGTCCTGGGCCTGTCAGTTCCAGGATGCCGGACAGGCCGGGGATGTAGACCGCTCCGGTCAGCAGGCAGGTGCAGATGACGAGTGCGCCCCAAATGTAGCGGTTGCGGGTGACTTCGTTGTTGAAAACTTCCCTAAACGGTCGAGTTTCCTGGGTCTCGTCGCTGACGTCGTCCCGCATATTAAAGACGTGCCAGAGGCGGGCGAAGGTGAGGGTCAGGAAGGAAACGGTCACTGCCTCGGTTTCCTCAAAGCCGAAGGTCCGCAGCACCAGGAAGAGAGCACCCAACCCCGTCAGGGCAATGATCAGTCCATAGATGCCGATGGCCCACCATTCCTCATCCCGCAGCACCGCCTCGCCCGCTTTACGGGGGGGACGGTGCATCAGCCCTGGATTGCCCGGTCCCACCCCCAGCGCCAACGCCGGGAAGACATCGTTGATCGCGTTGATGAACAGAATTTGTAGGGGCGTGAGGGGCAGGGGAACGGCCAGGAGAGAGGCGATCGCCACCGCAATAATCTCCCCCATGTTGCCCGACAGCAGGTAGACCGTGAACTTGCGAATGTTGCGGAAAATCGCCCGCCCCTGCTCAATGGCCGCCACGATGGTGGAAAAGGCGTCATCCTGAAGCACCATGTCCGACGCTTCCCGCGCCACCTGGGTACCTCGCTGGCCCATGGCCACCCCGATGTCGGCTTTCTTCAGCGCAGGCGCATCGTTCACCCCGTCGCCCGTCATGGCTACGATTGCCCCATCCTTTTGGTGCAGGGCAATCAGGTTTAGCTTCTGCTCCGGACTCACCCGCGCAAAGATGGGCACCTGCTGTAGGCGGGACTGCTCACTGCCGTCCAGCTCCTCCAGGGGGCGCAGTTCCTTACCCCTTACCGCCTGGGCTTCCTGGTCGCCCACCAGGCCCACCGCCTTACCCACGTTGCGAGCCGTGATCGGCTGGTCGCCCGTCACCATGATTACCCGCACTCCCGCTTCGTGGCAGGCGTTGATGGCCTTTTTCACGTCCTGGCGGGGCGGGTCGAGCAGGCCCACAACCCCAACCAGCGTCAGGTCTTCATAGGGTTCGGCTTCGGGGTCGTTGACGGTCTTTTGGGCGAAGGCGAGGATGCGCAGCCCCTCTTCGGCCAGGGATTTGCTGCGATCGCGCCATTCCTTCCGCTGGCTATCGTCTAGGGATTGGGCCTCGCCGTTCTCATCCAAAAACTGGGTGCAGTTGCCCAGCACCGCCTCCGGTGCCCCCTTGACTGCCACATAGTAGCCGCCGGAGGAGCCGTTCTGATCTGCCTGCTCGTGAATGGTGGCCATCATCTTCAGGTCGGGGTCGAAGGCCACCTCCCGCTCCTCGGGCCGGTCTTTAACCAGCTCATCCTGCCAGAGGTCTGCCTTGGCCCCTGCCACCAGCAGAGCCACTTCCATCGGGTCGCCGATCACTTTGTCTTCGTCGTTAGATTCTTCCTGGGGGATGGCGGCGTTGTTGCAGAAGACCCCTACTTCCAGGAGCGATCGCACCGTCACGTCCTCCTGGGGCTGAATCGTCTCGCCTCCCCGCTTGAACTCCTGCTCGTCCAGCTCTAGCCCGGTGCCGCTCACCTCCGTGTCGCCGGTGGCGGTGATAATGCGGCGGACGGTCATGCGGTTCTCTGTCAGGGTGCCCGTCTTGTCGGTGCAAATGACGCTGGTGGCTCCCAGGGTTTCCACTGCCGAGAGGCGATTGATCAGGGCGTTGCGATCGGCCATGCGCCGCATGCCTCGGGCCAGGGCCACGGTGGCCACAATGGGCAGACCCTCTGGCACCGCCCCCACCGCCAGGGCAATGGAGGTTTTGATGATAGTGGTGGTGTCTTTGCCGCCAATGATACCGGCGACTGCAATCACCACCCCCAGCAGCAGCGTCACCCAGATCAGCCGTCGGCCCAACTGGTCGAGCCGCTTTTCCAGGGGAGTACTCTCTTCCTCGGCTTCCTGGGTCATTTCGGAGATGTGGCCCAGCTCGGTCTTCATGCCAATAGCGACGACCACCGCTTCCCCGGAGCCACGGGTAATGGCCGTACCCTTGAAGATCATGTTCTTCTGATCCGCCAGGGGCACTTCGTCCCCGTTCTGGTCAATGGGGTCGGTGGTTTTGGTCACGGGCAGGGACTCTCCGGTCAGGGGCGACTCGTCCACCTGGAGCTTGGAAGCCTCCAGCAGCCGTGCATCCGCCGGAATCAGGTCGCCGCTGTCCAAAACGAGGATGTCGCCGGGCACCAGCTCCTCCGCTGAGATTTCCTGCACGTCGCCATCGCGCCGCACCCGCGCCTTGGACTTGCTCAACTCCTGGAGGGCTTCCATCGATCGCACCGCCCGCAGTTCCGTAACAAAGCCAATGACCGTATTGAGCAAAATAGCGATAATCACCGCTACGCCCTCGATCCATTCCTGAAACGCAAAGGCCAGGACCGCCGCCGCCGCCAGCAGGGCGATAATGGGGCTTTTGAACTGCTCAATGAGAATCTTCCAGGCGCTGCGGCGCTGCTTTTGCTCCAGCCGGTTTGCGCCAAACTGCTCCTGCCGCTGCTTGACTTCATCGCTGCTCAGGCCGGAATCGGCGGCAACAGAATAGTGGTCAAGTACCGCATCTGGCTGCTTTGCTCCCGCCTGCTGTCGTTCCAATGTTTGGTTAGTCACGTGGATTCTCGCTAGAGTAATGGCTCGCTGGGAAATGATGCGCCATTCCCGTGCAGTAGATTGCGGGAAAGGTGAACCCTAAGGATCAATGCTTCCTAAAGTAGTGGGCGAGGGATTTTAACAGCATCTACCCCACTGTAGATTTGCGATGCTGTCCACTCTGGCGAGAATTAGCGGAAGCGTGAGGAATGCAAGTCAGAATGCCGAATCATCTCGATCCCATGTCCTGGCCCCAGCTACTTTTGCGGTTGGGCTGTGCTTTATTGGCAGGGGGCGTAATTGGCGCAGAGCGAGAAGGCAAGGATAAGCCCGCTGGTTTGCGCACCAATATGCTGGCCAGCTTTGGCTCGGCAATATTTGTCTTGATTCCCATTCAAATTGGCGCGGTGCAGCAAAGCATTGAAGTGATCTCCCGCACGATTCAAGGAGTGGTTGCGGGCATCGGATTTTTAGGAGCCGGGACGATTATGCGGCACCGGGAAGTCCAGGGGCTGACGTCTGCCGCTGCCGTTTGGGTGTCAGCGTCCCTGGGGGTGGCGGCCAGCTGTGGCCTGTGGCAGCTCAGCCTGGTTGGGGCAGCCGTTACCTGGCTGGTGCTGCGGGTAATTGAACGGTTTGAGAAGAAAATATTTTGAACCTTATCGAATATTGAAGGGTTCGGGAACCGGATAAAACCCCTGGCTTTAGACATGGGGATACAGATGGTTCCCGCGCTGGGCGAAGTCTAGCAGTCTGCCCAGTGCGGTACAATAGAACTGGTTTGAACCCCCAGGGTGGGTGGAAGCATCCAAGTCAGTCTCCTCGAACCCGAAAGCAGAGTCCAGTCTGCAACCAGAGGCGCGAAAACCCTCTCTAAAAACGTATGGA
>JBHJGR010000263.1:0-19172 GCA_050331615.1 Elainellaceae cyanobacterium | reverse complement strand
AAACCTGGCATAGCTGCCAGGTTGTGCAAGGTGTTTATCTCTATCGGTCGTTCTGATTCATTGTTCCCGCCCAGCGAAGGCGGCTATCACCCCAAGTTTTTGCCGTTGTTCTGCCTCCCGTAGAGATGCTAGGTTGGCTAGCGCACAGGCTTTTGTCAACCAAAGAGGGCTGCAAGCATGGGCAGGCAACTATGACCAGAGGGGATGCTGTAGCAGGACCGTCTCCCCCGGCTTCTGAAGCCGTTGAACCGCTGCGAAGTATTCACACCGTTAATTTCCCTGGCATCTTAAACCACCTGGGGATTTCCCTGGTCGTATCCACCTATCAGGCCGGCAAGCTCATCGTGGTGCGGGCCGATGGGGACTTGGTCAATACCCACTTCCGCGTTTTTCAGAAGCCGATGGGCGTGGCGGTGGGCGATCGCCGTCTGGCAGTGGGCACCACTTGCCACATCTGGGAACTGCGTAACATCCCGGCAGTTGCCCCCAAAATTGAGCCGCTTGGCAAGCACGACGCCTGCTATCTCCCGCGCCATATCCACGTAACTGGCAATATTGACATTCACGAGATGGCCTGGGGGAAGGAAGGGCTATGGTTTGTGAATACGCGGTTTTCCTGCCTGTGCACCCTCGACCGAGACCACAGCTTTGTGCCCCGCTGGCGTCCCCCGTTTGTCTGTGCGCTGACGCCCGAGGATCGCTGTCACCTGAACGGCCTGGCTATGGTCGACGGGCATCCCCGATACGTCACTGCTCTGGGGCAAACGGATAGCGCGGGCGGCTGGCGGGAGAGCAAGGTCAGCGGCGGCGTGTTGATGGATCTGGAGGCAAACGCAGTCGTGACTGGCGGACTGGCCATGCCCCACTCGCCCCGCTGGTATCGCGATCGCCTCTGGTTCCTAGAATCAGGCCAGGGCAGCCTTGCCACCATTGATCCACAAACTGGCAGCGTGACAACAGTGATGCAACTGCCGGGCTTTACCCGGGGCCTCTCCTTCTACGGTCCCCTGGCCTTTGTAGGGCTTTCCCAGGTGCGGGAGAGTGCCGTCTTTAGCGGCATTCCCCTAGTGGAGCGGCTGCAGGAGCGCACCTGCGGCGTTTGGGTAGTTAATATTGACACTGGAGAGGCGATCGCTTTTCTGAAATTTGAAGGCGCGGTCCAGGAAATTTTTGCCGTCGAGGTGCTGCCCCAGGTGCGATTTCCGGAAATCATTAACTTTGATCACGAACACCTAGCCAGTGCCTACGTTCTGCCAGACGAGGCGCTGGTGGATGTGCCCCGCGATCGCCGTTCATGAGCTAATTTTAGGGATGGATCCGGTTATGCCTTCGTTCCAACCATGAATCGATACTCCAATGGCCGTCTCATTCTGCTGGGGATGCTGGCGCTGGTAGCACTGGGCTACCTTTTCCTGGTGTTAAATCTTGTCTTTCGAGAACTCATGGCTCCCCCTCCCCAACTCCTCACCGACCCGTTCCTCCAGCTCCCCACCCCCGACTCGGTTAACGTCGTCTGGTTCACCGAGTTTCCCGGAACCCGCCACTTCGTCCGCTATGGGGAAGATCTCTCCCAGTCGGTTGAAGCTGACACCCGCCGCCTCAGCCGCGCACGGGAAGATCAGAATTCTCGCGTGGGTGAGCAGACCGAAGAGGGTCAGGTCTATGCCCAACCCGTCGATCGCCTCGTGTGGCGGCATGAAGCAACCGTCCCCAACCTATCTCCGGCAGAGCGCCTGCCCTACCAGGTTGCCAGCATTGAGGACAGCGGCAGGGTGGTCCGCAGCGAAACCTTTTCCCTCGCGCCCCAGCCGCCGCCGGGTACCCCTCTGCAAATTCTGCTGACCTCCGACCACCAGTCTATGCCCCTGACGCCTACTAATCTACAGAAGGTGGAAGAAACGGTGGGTCAGGTGGACGCGGTATTCCTGGCGGGGGATTTGGTGAACATCCCCGATCGCGCCTCCGAGTGGTTTGACGACAACCGGGGGCGGGCCTTCTTCCCGTCCCTGCAGGGACGGGCTAACGCGGAAGTGGAGTACGACGGCACCACGACTATTTATCGCGGCGGCCAGATTATCCAGTCGGCTCCGCTGTTTGCCGCCACTGGAAACCATGAGGTCATGGGGCGCTTTTCCACAGAAGCCAGTCTTGGGGAGCAGTTTAATGATCCCATTCCTCGCGCCGTGGCGATTGAACGCTATGAGCGGCAAGCCAGTGAGATCAATCCCGACGACGACCAGGCCGTGAAGGACGCCTGGATCGAAGACAATTCTTTCAACGCCGACACCTACCACGAGCTGTTTTCCATGCCCACTGATAGTGCGGTCAGTCCAGACTACTATGCTGTCACCTTTGGAGATGTGCGGCTGGTGGTGCTTTATGCCACCAATATCTGGCGATCGCCCAATCTCAATGCCAATACGCGGGGGCGCTACCGAGAGCGGGATGCGGACTTGAACGATCCGATGAAATGGGGCTATGGCCAGCATATTTTCGAGGCGATCGCCCCCGGCAGTCCCCAGTTTGAGTGGCTGCGGGCTGAGGTGCAAAGCCCCGCCTTCCAGCAGGCCAAATATCAGGTTGTCATGTTCCACCATCCGCCCCATTCTCTGGGGGACAACATCGTACCCGCCTATACAGACCCGGTGCAGCTCATTGACTACTTCCCGGACGGTCAGATTAAAGCGGTGCGCTACGAATATCCCAAAGAAGCGGACTACTTGATGCGAGACGTGGTGCCCCTGCTGGAAGAGGCGGGGGTAGACCTGGTCTTTTTTGGCCACTCCCACGTGTGGAATCGGTTCGTGAGTCCGGCAGGAATGCACTTCCTGGAAAGCTCCAACGTGGGCAACACCTACGGGGCCTACCTTAGAGACGAGCGGCGCGCTATTCCCATTGGCTACCAGGAGGAGTATGTGCCCCTGGGTGACCCGAACGGTCTGGAGCCGGTTGTGCCCACCCTAGAGCCGCTGCTGGATGAAGACGGGCAGCCCATCCCCTATATTGCCAACAGCGATATCACGGCCTTCTCCATCCTGGATACAGCAACCGGAACCGTGAGCAGCTATCGCTTTGATATCCGTGAACCGGAGGCGGGAGTGATTAAATTTGATGAGTTTTCGCTGAACTAGCGGGCTGTCTCCGGCTCATCATCGGTGGCGATCGCCAGCGGCAGCGAGCAGCGAATCCGGGTCCAGCTTGCCTCATCTTCATCTTGGGTCGAACTGTCTGGCTCACAGGTTGGCACCGCTTCCAGGGTCAGCCGTCCGCCCAGGTGCTGCACCAGGCGCTGACTGACCATTAGCTTCAGGCCGGGGAGAGACTGCTGCTCCCACTTACCCAGGAGCGCATCGGGAGCGATCGCCTCCGGTTGGATTAAAAGCTGATCGCTGTCCATAACGTATTCCCTCGCACCCGACTGCAGCAGGTCCCCAGATTCCCGCCAGACCGCTGCCGGGCGCTGGTCTTCAACGATGACGTGAACCTGCTGGGTTTCTACGTCCAACTGGGTGGTGAGTCGAATGGTTCCCTCCTCCATCAGGTACACGGGGGTGATGATCAAATTGACCAGCACCTGACGCAGCCAGCGGCGATCGCTCCAGACGCAGAGAGCCGGATCGGGCAGGGAAATCTCTAAACGTAAATTGCGGTTGCGGGCCTGGAGGTGGGTCAGGGTTTTGACCTCGTTGAGTAAATCTGCAAGGGAGGTCGCTTCCCAATAAATCTGAGCGGTGCCGTGCTCCAGCTTTGAGACGCCCGTAGCTTCATCCAGCAGGGCCAGCAGCTTCTTCGCCGACTCGTGAGCCTGCTGCACAAACTCCCGCTCCTCGGCGGGGTCGTCGCACAAATCTGCCAGAATGAGCTGGTGCAGGCCAATGACGCCATTGAGGGGCGATCGCAGTTCATGGGAGGTACGAGCTAGAAAACCTGCCTGAAACTGGGCCATCTCGTGGGCCAGCTGGTAGGCGAGCTGGGTGCGCTGGAGGGTTTCTTGGTCAGGAGCGGATAGCTTGCTCAACCGGGCGGGCGCGGCAGTTAGGTTGCCCACCGAGGAACCAGGCTGGCGTCCCGCTCGCCAGCGATTGCCCCCCCACCCAGCGGCAAATCCCACCATCAGCCACAGCCCAGCCGACCAATCCATACTCATATCCACTTCTTCCTAGCGTCTCGAGGCTCTCCGTCCCCATCATCTTGTCCGCTGGCAGTAGGGAACAGCCAGGATTTTTAAGAGAGTGATACACGCGAAGCGTCAGGGCTGCTTGCCACACCCCCTTGCATCGGTGGGGGAGACTACAATAGAAGACTGGAGCGATCGCATCGTCTCGTTGGTTCTCACCCCGCTGGATCTCAATTATGCCATTACCTATTGTTGCCATTATCGGTCGCCCAAACGTGGGCAAGTCTACCCTGGTGAACCGCCTGGCGGGTGGTCGGGATGCGATTGTGCATGACGAGCCGGGGGTGACCCGCGATCGCACCTATCGCGACGCCTACTGGCAGGACCGGGACTTTCGGGTGGTGGACACCGGCGGCCTGGTGTTTGACGACAACACCGAATTTCTGCCGCTGATCCGCGAGCAGGCCATGGCCGCCCTGGCGGAGGCAAGTGCCGCCATCCTCGTGGTAGACGGGCAAGCGGGGCCAACAGCAGCAGATGAGGCGATCGCCGACTGGATGCGTCAGCACTCCGTGCCCGTGCTGCTGGCGGTAAACAAGTGCGAATCTCCCGAACAGGGGCTGATCCAGGCAGCCCAGTTTTGGGGCCTGGGGCTGGGGGAGCCTTACCCTATTTCCAGCATCCACGGCAGCGGCACCGGCGATTTACTAGACCGGCTGATTGAGCACCTGCCGCCTACGGACGAACTGGAAGAGCTGGACGAAATTCGGGTGGCGATCGTGGGGCGGCCTAACGTGGGCAAGTCCAGCCTGCTGAATGCCTTTGTGGGGGAAAATCGGGCGATCGTCAGCCCCATCTCCGGCACCACTCGCGACGCCATTGACATGCTGGTAGAGCGGCATGGCCAGCGCTATCGCCTGGTGGACACGGCGGGCATCCGCAAGAAGAAAAACGTGGACTACGGGCCAGAGTTCTTCGGCATCAACCGGGCTTTCAAGGCAATTCGCCGCTCGGACGTGGTGCTGCTGGTGATTGACGCCATCGACGGGGTGACCGAGCAGGATCAGAAGCTGGCGGGGCGCATTGAGGAAGACGGTCGCGCCTGCGTAGTTGTGGTCAATAAATGGGATGCCATCGAGAAAGATTCCTACACCATCTACGAGTACGATCGCCTTGTGCAAAACCGTCTGTATTTCCTGGAATGGGCGGAGCGGGCCTTTGTCAGCGCTCTGACGGGGCAGCGAGTCACTAACATTCTGGACCAGGTAGATCTGGCGGCGGCGGAGCATCGGCGGCGGGTGTCTACCTCGGTGGTGAACGAAGTGCTGGAGGACGCTACCCGCTGGCACACGCCACCCACTACCCGTCAGGGCAAGCAGGGCAAAATCTACTACGGCACCCAGGTGGCCAGCCAGCCGCCCACCTTTGCTCTGTTTGTGAACGATCCCAAGCTGCTCGGAGACAACTATCGGCGATACGTCGAGCGGCAGTTTCGGGAGCAGTTGGGGTTTCAGGGCACCCCCATCCGTCTGCTGTGGCGAGGTAAGAAGCTGCGGGAGGTGGAGCGGACGGGTGCCAATCGAGCGACACGGGTTTAGGCAACGGCGTTATGGACTTACTGCGATCGCTCCCGATTGGACTTTACCTGGAACAGCCCGTCACCTGGCTGCATCGCATCGATGCCCGGGTAAAGTTTCTCTGGCTCCTGGGGTTTCTGCTGACGCCCATTGCCGCTGGTCCGGCCTGGCGGGTGGCGGTGGTGGCGATCCTGCTGCTGCTGACTCTGGTCAGCCGACTGCCCCTGCGGGTTTGGCGACGCCAGGTGGGATTGCTGCTGGTATTCTCTTTGCTACTTTTTGTCGTCACCATGCTCCTGCCCGACGGGGTAGATGCCGATTCCCAGCCGCGACTGCCCCCGTCGGACCTGACGCTGAACATTGTTCCCGATGAGTCTGAGGCGGTTTCTGCAGAAAGCCCCGCGACGGCTCCCGACCTGCCGGTGGGTGATGCTGAGGAGGAGGACCTGACAGACCTGCCCCAGCCTGCCGGATACGACTACGTGATTGTGGACCGGGGCATTATTCGCATCACGCAGCGATCGCTCGAACTGGCCATCCGCATCTCTACCCTCACCTTTACCCTGCTCTACAGCAGTAATCTGTACCTGCTGACGACTGCTCCCGAGGAGATCACGGCTGGACTGGAAAACCTGCTGCAGCCCCTGAAGTTCCTGCGGGTGCCGGTGACGGAGATCGTGCTGACCCTGACCCTGGCCCTGCGGTTTATTCCCCTGGTGCTAGAGGAGGTGCAGAACCTGGCGCGATCGGTGCGGACTCGCGCGATTAATTGGAAGAAGCTGGGGTTCCGGGGCACGGTGCAGGTGTGGCTCACGGTGGCCGAGCGGCTGCTGGAAAACCTGCTGCTGCGGGCTGAACAGATTGCTGGAGCAATGCAGGTGCGGGGGTTCACTAGCCCCAATACCCACCAGGTGCGCTGGCACCAGTTTCGCCTCACCCTGGCCGATGGGGCGGTGCTGCTGGGGCTCGTGCTGTTTTGGGCCGCGCGATTCGCGATCGCCTAACTCCCACCCCATATCAGTATTCGCAATCGTTGAATTGCTGGGATAATTGTGGTGCCACTAGCCGTTCGGCCCCAGCGTGCGTGATGTCTAACCTACCCTAAATGAGTAGCGAAACTTACCTTAACCACCCCACCTTTGGATTACTTTATCGGGTTTGTATTGTCGAAGACCACCAGGAACTCTTCGCCACGCTTTATGCCCAGCGACTCTTTTTCCTCGTCACGAGCCACGACGAAAGCGTGAAGTTTGATGCCGTGAGCCGCACCGAGGCGCGAGTAATTGTAGAAAATCGCCTCCGGATGCTGCGCCGTCTGGGGGAGCATCAGGCTTTCGAACGGCTTCAGTCCACCCATCAAAAAACGTTTCAGTAATGCAGTCGCTCTCTTCCAGCGCGATCGCCAGTCGCATCGCCCAAATTCAGTCTACTGTACCCGATCACGTCCGCCTGATGGCTGTTACCAAGACGGTTTCGGTGGAGATGATGCGGGTCGCCTACGCCGCCGGTATTCGCGACTTTGGGGAGAATCGGGTGCAGGAGGCAATCGCCAAGCAAGCTGAACTTGCAGACCTGACCGATATTACCTGGCACCTGATTGGCCACCTGCAGCGCAACAAGGCGGCCAAAGCGCTCCAGCATTTCGACTGGATTCATTCGGTTGACAGCTTGGCGATCGCCCAGCGATTGAATGACCTGGCTGCCCAGCAGGGGCGATCGCCCCAAATTTGCCTCCAGGTCAAGCTGCTGCCCGATCCCAACAAGTACGGCTGGCACCCCACCGAGCTGCTCAACGACCTCCCCCAGCTCGACACCCTCGCTCATTTGCAGATTGTCGGCTTGATGGTCATTCCGCCCTACGGCCTGTCTGCTTCAGAAGCGCTAGCGGTTTTTCACCAGGCACGGGAACTAGCCGATCAGATTCGCCACTCCGGCCTCGATCGCATTCAGATGCAGCAGCTCTCAATGGGCATGTCGGGGGACTATCCGCTGGCGATTGAGGCTGGAGCCACCATCATCCGCCTCGGTCAAATCCTCTTCGGGGCCCGGCCAACATAATATAGCGTTACGCTTTCGCGTTAGGACATTCAAGAGGTGTGGAACCCCTGTAACGCGGGGGTTCCGCCCTCGAACCCGAGCCCGTAGGGCTATAAATCTGAATTTTTTTATTCAATTGGTAGGAAAGCGTTGAATTTTAGGAAGTGGCGGTATACTATTCACTCAACTGTGAATACGCTGCGTCAGGGTGTTATTCAAAGTGCAACTGAAGCATCACTAATCTTCAGTTTGATCGATTTAATAGGGCTTTCAATTGCCGGTTTTGTAGGTAGGCCGTCGATTCCCCATTCTGTTTTCGTGATAAGCTGCTGAAGGCATGTTAGGGCAAGCCTTCATTACCGTTCGTTATTAGTTGTGATGGAGCATGAACAGTGAGCAATATTTTCAGTAAGCTAAAGGACTTCGTCGGGCTAAATGACCCCGCCGAATACGAGTATGAATACGATGAGATGGACGGTGAAGAATACCAAAATCTCTATCAAGAAGAGCACAGCAATCCTGTCCAGGAAGAAGAGCCTCGTCGCCGTCGCCTGCGGGAGCGGATGCCCTTAACTGCTGAACCTAGAACTGCATCAATGGGAAATGTGATTGGTATGCCCGGTGCCCTGAATGGAATGTCAGAAGTTGTCGTAATGGAGCCGCGCTCCTTTGAGGAAATGCCCCAGGTGATTCGAGCCCTGCGGGAGCGGAAATCGGTCGTCCTCAACCTCACCACGATGGACCCCGACCAGGCCCAGCGTTCTGTTGATTTCGTCGCAGGCGGTACCTATGCTATCGACGGCCACCAGGAGCGGATTGGCGAGAGCATCTTCCTATTCACCCCTAACTGTGTTCAGGTCAGCACTCAGGTTGGCTTCAACGCAGAAGTTCCCCTCGGTCAGCCCCAGGCTCCGCGCCCAGTAGCTCCCTCCCCATCTTGGACGCCTAATCAGGTGCGGATGGCGCAGTAAGCAGTTAGCCATAAATAAACGACGCTGTGATGGGGTGCATCCCTAGGCGGGGGAAATACCCCACTGGCTTTATTTATGTCAATGTACTCAGCTAGGCAGCTTGAACTGAAAAGTCTGGGCCTGATAGCCTGAACCAAGAAGCAGGCGAGGACTGAACGTGAAATTAGGAATCATCGGTGGCGGGGTGATGGGCGAAGCCCTTCTATCCCGCCTTCTTGATCGGCAGGTTTACCAGGCGGCGGAGGTGTGGGTGAGCGATCCCCAAAAAGCCCGCCGCGACGCTTTAAACCAGCAGTACGGGGTGCAGACTACTGCCGACAATCAGGCAGTGTTTAAGACCGTTCAGGTTCTGCTGCTGGCCATCAAGCCCCAGATTTTCGAGGCCGTGGCTGCCGACTTGGCGATCGCCCCACCGACGGCTGGCAGCAATGCGGAGGCGAGCAATCCTCTGGTCGTCTCCATTCTGGCAGGGACGCCGCTGCATCGGCTGGAAGCTGCCTTTCCCCGTCAGCCAGTGATTCGGGCGATGCCCAATACTCCTGCCACCGTGGGGGCTGGGATGACGGCGATCGCCCCTGGTCAACACGCCACCGCCGACCATCTGGAAATTGCCCGCCAGCTCTTTCAGTCAGTGGGCGAGGTGGTGCAGGTGCCGGAGTATCAGATGGATGCGGTTACTGGGCTGTCGGGCTCGGGGCCAGGATACGTAGCGGTGATGCTTGAAGCGCTGATTGACGGCGGTGTGGCGGCAGGGCTGCCCCGGGCGATCGCCACCCAACTGGCGCTGCAAACCGTCCGCGGCACGGCAGAACTCCTGCAAACCACCGGCATGCATCCAGCGGCCCTGAAGGATCGGGTGACCAGTCCGGGGGGGACCACCATCGCCGGGATCGCTCGGCTAGAGCAGGCCGGGATTCGCTCTGCCCTAATTGAGGCGGTGCGGACAGCTTATGGGCGATCGCAGGAGTTAGGGCAGTAACATCCTGGGTGTTTTGCAGAAGTTTACGGACAGGCAGTGCTTCTTTCTGAATAATGTGAGTTAAAGTCGCCGATTTCCTCCAGTGTTTTGACTCGCTCGACGCTGGGAGTCAATCCATAAACGGGGGGCGATCGCCGGACTGCAGCCACGATTCCAACCTCTACGGAGGCATCTATGGATATTCCTCACCTCGTCGTTCAAGTGATTGTTGCGATTGTTTGTGCGGGCGTAGCCAATGTTTTGGTCCCCCGCCGCATTCCAGGGAAGCTGACAGGGCTGATTCTCATCGGCCTTTTGGGAGTTTGGCTAGGGGAGTGGGGGTTGGCCCAGCTCCAGCGTGCCTACGGGTTCAATTACCCCTTCCTGACTTGGGACATTGAAGGCGTGGAAATTGTGCCCGCAATTATCGGGAGCGCCATTGTGCTATACATCGTCACGGCGTTTTTGAAGTGGGGGCGCTATCAGCGTTAGCCACCCAATCAGGAGCTGCATCCATGCTTCAGTCTCATGTTTAATCCGCCGTTTGTGCATCGATTTTTGCGGCTAGCTGTGGTCAACATCCTGTCTAACCTGATGGTGCCCCTGGCCGGCCTGGTGGACGTGGCGTTCCTGGGCCACCTCGCCGAGATTCGTCACCTGGCCGGAGTGGCGATCGCCACCGTTATCTTCAACTACATCTACTGGTCCTTCGGATTTCTGCGTATGGGCACCACGGGGCTGACGGCCCAGGCGGTGGGGCGGGGTCGGCAGGAGGAAGTGGGGCTGGTAGGGCTGCGGGGTGGGGCGATCGCCCTGACCCTTGGACTGGGAATTTTGCTCCTGCAGGTGCCCCTGCGAGAGCTGGGCTTCTGGCTGCTGCAAGCAGAGCCGGACGTGCAGCGAGCTGGCGAGGCGTTCTACAACGCCCGCATCTGGGGTGCCCCCGCCACCCTGCTGAACTTTGTGCTGATTGGCTGGTTTCTGGGGCGGGAGCAGGCGGGCAAGGTGCTGATCCTCTCCATCGTCGGCAATTGCGCCAACGTGGTGCTGGACTACTGGGCGATCGCCCGGCTGGGCTGGGGCAGTGCCGGAGCGGGGATGGCCACTGCTGCTAGCCAATACCTGATGCTGCTGGTGGGGCTGCTGCTGCTGCTGCGGGAACGCTGGTCCTTTAAATTCCGGGCGATCGCCTCCACCTTCTGGGATCGCTCGGCCCTGCGCCGCCTCTTTTACCTCAACAGCAACATCCTGGTTCGCACCCTGGCCCTGGTCACCACCTTTGCCCTATTTACCAACCTGAGTTCCGTCCTGGGTACCCGCGTGCTGGCGGCCAACGCCCTGATTCTCCAGGTCATCACCTTCTCGGCCTACTTCATCGATGGATTCGCGTTTGCCACCGAGAGCATGGCGGGGATGTTCAAGGGGCAGGGCGATCGCCGTCAGCTTCTAGCCCTCATCTGGCTGTCGGGGGGCTTGAGCGTGGGCACCGGCTTGGCGTTTGCGATCGCCTTCATGCTCCAGTCCCAGCCGCTGTTTGGTTTACTGACAGACCATGCCGACGTACTCCAGCAAATTGAGGCGAATACGGCCTGGCTGCTGCCCGTGCTGGGGTTTGGCGCGGTGGCCTATATGCTGGATGGATATTTCCTGGGACTGACGGCGGGGCAGACGCTGCGCAACTCTTCCCTAATTGCGGCGATCGCCGGATTCTTGCCGATGGCGCTGCTGGCGTGGCGGTTGGAGAGTGGGGCAGTACTGTGGCTGGCCCTCACCCTCTTCATGGCGCTGCGGGGGATCACCCTGGGGCTGCGGGTGCCTGCCACGCTGCGCTGACCTGATCCCAGCTCAGTGGCAGGCGACCGGGTGATTGTTACGACTATGATATATTCGTAGGAGTTCGTCAGCGATCGCTGATTGGTCGCACAGACTCGTGTTGGGCGCGCAGTCGTTGGCAGCACTAGGGACTCATTTCAGACAGTTCAAACGCTAGTATACGGAGAATCAGATGTCTTTAGAAGGATGCTTGCGGGTGGGCCAGCCTGCTCCTGACTTTACAGCGACGGCTGTTTACGACCAGGAATTCAAAACCATCAAGCTATCTGACTATCGCGGTAAGTACGTCGTTTTGTTCTTCTACCCGCTGGACTTTACTTTTGTCTGCCCGACGGAGATTGCTGCCTTTAGCGATCGCTACGAAGAGTTTAAGGCCATCAACACAGAAATACTGGGAGTTTCGGTTGACAGCGAATTTTCCCATCTAGCCTGGATTCAAACCGAACGGAAGGCCGGTGGCGTGGGCGACCTCAACTATCCCCTGGTCTCCGACATCAAAAAGGAAGTCAGCATCGCCTACAACGTGCTGGAGCCGGAGGCGGGGGTTGCCCTCCGGGGGCTGTTTATCATCGACAAAGACGGCGTCATCCAGCACTCCACCGTCAATAACCTTTCCTTTGGCCGCAACGTCGACGAAACCCTGCGCACTCTCCAGGCCATTCAATACGTGCAGTCCCACCCCGACGAAGTCTGCCCGGCGGGCTGGCAGCCAGGAGACAAAACCATGACCCCCGATCCGGTAAAGTCGAAGGAGTTTTTTGCGGCAGTTTGAGGAACGAGGGAGCGGGATATTACGACCAAGCAGGACATTGCGACCAAGCAGGATGCTTGCGTGACGAGGCGTTTAATCCCTGATCCGCATCAGTCGTGAACTCTGAATTGAGCTAATCTTACGGGCGTCTGGCCTCTGGCATCATGGCACCGTCGAGCACGGCATTGTGGAAATTGGTTTTGTTGATATTGGCGCTAATCAGCACGGCCCCGGTCAGGTCGGCTTCGCTGAAGTTTGACCAGATGAGATTGGCCCGATAGAGGCTGGCTTTAGATAGGTTGGCACCCCGCAGCGAGGTCCAGCTCAGGGAAGCGCCGCGAATATTACTCTCTGCCAGGGCCGCATTCATCAGGTTGACGCCGATTAGCTTGGCCCGGCTAAGATTGGCGCGGCTGAGGTTAGCCTCCTCCAGACTGGCACCGTGGAGAACGGCGTCGATCAGGTTGGCGTCTTCTAAAATAGCGCCGCTCAGGATGGTGTTGGTGAGAACGGCGGATTCCAGATTGGCGTGGGTGAGGTCGGCTTCGATGAGCTTGGCCCGGTTGAGGATGACATCCTTCATGTTGGCCTCTCGGAGAATTGCCCGATCCAAAACGGCCTCACTGAGGTTAACCTCTACCATCTCCACCTGCGTCAGGTTGGCTTCCACCAGTTCCGACGCCCGCATGCCTGCCCGGGTCAGGTCGGCCCGGGTCAGGTTAGCCTGATTGAGGTTTGCCCCGATTAAATTAGCTTCGACCAGGCAGGCGTCTTCAAAATGGGTCGCCCGCAGATTGGCCTCCCGCAGGTTGGCAGCCCGCAGGCTAGCTCCCTTGAGCAATGCGCCTGCCAGGGTGGCACGGCGGAAGTCAGCATCGTCCAGATTTTTGCCGGTTAAATCGGCGTTGGTCAGGTTAATGCCTCGAAAATCCCTAAATCCTGCTGCATATCGCTCCAGCAGTTCGTCAATCGTCATCTTATTCAGCTTTTTGATAGTTTTTACTTGAGTCATGTCAGGACTTGCAAACTCAATTTACTGAGCCCCTGGTAGAAGCCACCTGGTTCTGGCTGGATTTTTTCGAAATCTCACGATAATCGCTCCTGCTTTAAGTTAGTACCCATTTTTTGGAGAATAAACCCAGATATTTAGACCTGCTTTTTGGCAGGGGCATTAAAGGAATTGATCAGAGCGATCGCCTAACGACACTCAAACTTGATACAGTGCTGAGAGACAAAAATCCGCGTTACGCCTATGGGAAAGCGCATTAAAGCAAAGATTCGATCCGTGGTGCTCGGAGGGCTGGGCCTGCTGGGCTTGCTCACCGTCTGGGGGCTGCTTGAACCGCAGTTCCTGGATCAAAACGCCGAAACCGCCGTTATTCCTAACCTGCCGCCCGCCTGGGAGGGCAAGCAGGTTGCCCAGCTCTCCGATTTTCAAATCGGTATGTGGCTCGACAATGACGGCACCGTGCGCCGCAGCATCCGACGGCTCATCCAGCTACGGCCCGCTGCCGTGCTGATCAGCGGC
The DNA here is from genome assembly GCA_050331615.1 of Elainellaceae cyanobacterium. Taxonomy (GTDB): domain Bacteria; phylum Cyanobacteriota; class Cyanobacteriia; order CAKZMO01; family CAKZMO01; genus JAYKGU01. Next base: position 5,400 of record JBHJGR010000263.1, on the reverse strand, counting down.
GACTTTGTTTATCATCCGTTACCCATCCCCATTCCGGAAATCGATCGGATGATTACCCTGGTAGAACCCCTGACCGATGCAGGCATTCCCGTTTACGCTGTGCTGGGCAACCATGACTACGGGGATGTTCAGCCTAATCCGGCCATTGCCGCCCGTATTCAGGGTTCCCTCGAAGGCATCGGCATTACCGTCCTGAAGAACGAAGCAGTGGTCCTGCCCCCGCCTGACGGTATTCCAGCCACTCGTGCGGACCAAGCCCTCTATCTCGTGGGCATTGGTTCATACCTGGTGGGCAACGACGACGTAGATGCCGCCTTCCAAAACGTTCCCGACGATCGCCCCCGGATTGTCATGATGCATCACCCGGCCACGTTTCGCCGCATTCCCCGCAAGCAGGCTCCTTTTGCGATCGCCGGACATACCCACGGCGGCCAGATTCGCCTGCCCCTGATTTCAGACTGGCTGTGGCTGGACGGTCCCATTGAGAACGCCCCGGTGGCGGGCTGGTCTAGAGAGGACTACGGCAAACCCGGTAACCGGCTCTACGTCAATCGTGGCATCGGCTTCAGCAACCTCCCCCTACGCATCAACGCCGCACCCGAGCTAACAATATTCACTCTCCAATCCGAAACCCTCCAGTCCGAACCACCCCCACCGTAAATCCAAAATCCAAAATCTAAAATCCAAAATCCAAAATCCAAAATCCAAAATCAAGTCAGGCTCCCCCGCTGCATCTGCTCTCGCTCAATCGCCTGAAACAGAGCCTTAAAATTCCCCTCGCCAAACCCTTCCGCCTGCCGATAGGTCTGGTCAGCAACATAGGTTTGCCGCTGGATGAGTTCAAAGAAGAAGGTCGGCGCGCCAAAGATGGGCTGGGTAAAAGCCTGCAGGAGCAGGGCCTCGGGTTCGTCACTGCGCCAGTCCACCAGCACCTCCTGCTGGGCGATCGCCCGCTGCTGCTGCTCTGAGAGCCGAAAGCCGGGACGCTCCTGGAGCTGGTCATAATAGCTGGCGGGCACGGGCAGAAACTGGACGCCCTGCTGACGGAGGTGGGCGATCGCTGTGACGATGTCAGTCGTCCGCAGGGCCACGTGCTGCACCCCCGCACCGCGATTGACGTCTAGAAATTCCTGAATTTGCGATCGCGCCGAGGCCGGTTCATTAATCGGCAACTGCACCCGGCCCTGGGAATGGACCAGCACCTGGCTGCGGAGAGCCGATCGCTCGGTGCGAATATCGAAGGTTTGCTGCGGCATGAATCCCAACGCGCGTTCATACCAGGATACCGCCGCCGCCAGCTCTCCCGTCGGCACGTTGAGCACCACATGGTCAATGCTGCTGACCCAGCCAGTAGCTGGGGGAGATAGGGGCGATCGCCAAGTCTGCCCTTCTTCAAACCCACGGGGCACCTCCAGCCCGTACAGTTGAGCCGCCTCCCGCACGCCATCCCCGCGCCACTCCACCAGCGTATGCCGCAGATCTCCCCAGCCAGACACCTGCGCCCACCGCATCCAGCCCCTGTCCAGGGAGTGGCAGCGGATGGGGTGATGCAGTTTTGCCCCTGCCCTCAAAGCCCGCTGCAAACTTGCCTCCAGGTTAACGACCCGCAAGGCCAGGTCAGCGACTCCTGGGGGGTGGCGGTCCAGGTAGTTGGCTACGCCGTTCGCTGAGTCAGTGGCGGCAGACAGGGCGATAGAGACGCCGCCGCAGGAGACAACTTCCGTGGTGATTCCCCGTTCGGACTCAGCTTGGGCAATGATTGAGGCGATCGCGCCATGGGGACTGGCAGCTTGAAAGCCCATCGCTTCCAAAAACCAGCGCCGCCACCTGGCGGCATCGTCAACATAGAAATGAACGTACTCAATATCCATAGCGCCTATGCAATCCATGACGCATTGTTACAACCCGTCACACCGCCCTTATCATACCGAACCGCCCCCGATCCGCCGTCAATTGGGGGCATAAACTATCCTTCAGAGAGATATTGACGAGAGAGATATTGGCGGGATGCGCTAGCGCGATCTCCCTAGCGGGACCTCAGGGACAGCAGCACCTGGCGGGTACTTTGGGAGCAGTATTGCTGGCTGGAGTATTGATCGACGTGACGCACAATCTCCACGGGGGCTTTGGTGCGGCAGGAGAAGAATTCTACAGCGATCTGGCCGTCAGGGGAGGAGCGAACGCGGGGAGTCAGATCCCGCGGATAGTCGGCTCGCCAATGGGCTTCTAGCTTGGCTGGCACGGCGTCAATGAGCTCATGCTGGGACCAGTCACGGGCCAAACCCTGGGCTCCAAACTCGGTAAATTCTCGTTTCAGGATGGACGCGATCAGAAAGGAGGAAGGGGAGCGATCGCCCGCCACCACTGCCATCACATCATCCAGCGCCGTCGCGGGTCGGGGGGGACGCTGCGCCCCATCTGCCATCAGCAGGGCTGCCTCCAGTTGGTCAGTGGTACCCTCGGCTTCTGGTACGGCCCACGTTACGCCAAAACCCATCTCAGGCGCGCGAAACAGATAGCTCACTAAGCGATAGCCTGGCACCAACTGGAGGTTGGGCAGCTTCACCAAGACCTCCGCCGGATTAACCACGCTGATGAGCCAGCAACCCTCAGCCGGAATTGCACTCCCCTCATCGGGGGCGTCAAAGCCACCAAACTTGAACACGTCCCCCAGGGCATCTAGGGAGTCGGGTTCGGGCACGTCCTCGGTATCGTCTACCAGAGGTGACGTGAGCTGTTGCTCAGATTCGGGCACGGCCAGGATGCTATTGATATACCGGCGAACTTTGCGGAGCGCGGCTACGGGAAATTTCTGGATTGTCATAGTCCACCCTGGGCAACTAATTCACGTCAGGCTCAGCGGGGTCTATCAGGATCACCTGACGCTCTCCGCCCTCGATGCGGTTACTGAGCCCACGCATATTGCTGCGGGTTTGTCGGGCGTCGAAATACTGGGTGAAGTCTTGGCGCAGGTCGTCAACGCGCTGCTCTAGTTCAGCCACCTCGGTCTCGACTTCCTGTAGCTTTGCCTGTTGCGCGACTTTAGCTGGCAGTAGCCTTACTAAAGCCGAAACGGCGGCGATCGCCAGAACTAAGTTGACCATGATCATCGCAGCGGCTTCTGTGGCGATCGCCTGCTGCTGCTGCCGCTGTCGTCGCGAGGTGGACCGACGTCGACGGGGTGAACGAGCCGAATTTGACTTGGAAGGTGATGGGGGTGGCTGGAGAGCATTCATAATATTGAGAAGCAGCACGTTGGCAAACAAGGAGCGATCGGAGAACGAGACGTAATGTTTAGCTATTTTTAAGTAGGTCGGCACAATTAAATTCATGTTAGAAAACCGAGGGAGCACCTCGCCGGGGCGCTCCCCCGGTTTTCTAACCTTCGTTTTTCAACGCAGTTCTACTTATGTTCAATTGAGTCTAGTGAATCCAGCTAGGCTCGCACCCATCAGCGCTGTAAGTACATGGCCGTAAATAAAGCCAGTGGGGGGCGCACCCCCAAGCAAATGTAATCAAAACTGCTCAAGCACTTGAACCTACCGGTCGAACTGAAGTTAGGTAGCAATAAATAACATCCTTATCAAGGAGCGCTCTTCCGGGGGTACGCCTAAGCACTTGACCAATAATCGACGATTAATAATCGACGATTAACGGCCAGCCATCTATTAGCTAGAGTTAACACCATAATAATTGGCTGGCAACATAAAAGGTAGCAGGTTCTTCCCTACGAGGGAGGGTGTAGAAACCTGCCACCCAATCTAACTCATGACAAACAGTTGCGCTGCTGCACAGAATTAACTTTTCTGTGCCATTCCCCTGTGAAATGGATCTTCAGTCCTTAAAGGTGGGGCAACGTGGCTACTTGTATAGCTCAGTGGACAAGCGAAAGGCTAGAATTCCGGGGATGAGAGCAATGACCAGGGCAACAAATATCTGCGTATCGGATATAGACGACATGGGTATAACTCCTTGATCTTCTTCAATCTGAGAACCTATTTGAAAACCCGATTAAGTGTCTGGCCATAAATAAAGCGGTCGGGGTGCGCCCCCCGCCGGGGAATGTACCCCGACGATAGCTTCGTTTAATTGTGACCACCTACTTAAAGGGTTTGGATTCCTAAAGACTCTATCGAGCTTTTGGATGGATCCCATCGTGTGCGTCGCATCAGGCGGGTCACCGGGTCGGAGTTGGTAAACGACCTTGGAGAAGCGACCCTTAGCCGAGGGGGCACCGATTCCATCACTTTGAGTCAAAGTATTGATTTCTGGAATAACTTGTCACACACCTTAATAAAACTCTAGGGATTTGGGGGCGATCGCCCACCATTAATCCCCATTGTGGAAGTTGATAGCAGCAATTCCCGACGCTAGAATGGCACAAACCAATTGTCTAATCTCCATCCCCAGTAGCCAAATCAATGTGCAAGGCGTGAGAAGCAAAGCGTGAGTGTGCCATCCAGACAGCCCCAAATGGCTCAACTAGATTTCGACCGTCGCGTCCGGCGAGTTCAGCGGGATGTTCTACGGATGGGGGCGCTGGTAGAGAGCTCATTCTGGCTCGCCTGCAAAGCCCTGTTTGAGCGCGATTTGGCCTCGGCTGAGCGGATCAAAATTCAGGACAGGCAAATTGACGTTTTCTATCGCCAGATTGAGGTAGACTGCGTCAACCTGATGGCGATGCAATCTCCCGTCAGTCAAGATCTGCGGCTCCTAAGCGCCATCATGCAGTTGGTGCGCGACCTCGAGCGCATTGGCGACTACGCTGACGATCTCGGGGAAATTGCCCTCAAGCTCTTTCCATATGCGCCACTTCCCTGCATGGCGCAGGTGCAGGTAATGGCCGAGCGGTGTCGGGCAATGCTGGCCATGAGCTTGGCGGCTCTGTCTAACCTCGATGCCAAGGCCGGACTAGAGCTGAAGCTCAAGGATGATATGGTCGATGTCGAATACGCCGCTCTCTATGACGTCCTGGCCAATCAGAGCAATGTTCGGGGGGGCGTCGAGCCAATTGTGCTCCTGGTTTTAGTTATTCGCCACCTAGAGCGGATGGCCGATCATGCCACCAACATTGGCAGACGAGTTGCCTACATCGTGACCGGCCAGCGCTAATGCCGTCTTTCTGTGAGCCTGCACGAAGGAGATTTCCAGGAAAAAATTTACCTGCGGTTGAACGGTCGGTAAGGGCAAATGGCCATTTGCCCTTACGTCGCCTGGATAAGATCATTCTCAAAAATCTCCTAAGTACAAGTCGTTTGATTCAATGACCCCCACCTACTTCGTGAGGTGGGGGAGTGGGGAGAGATGACCTCCCCGTAGCTGCGAATAGGCCAGAGGGTTAGTGCGGATCAACACCTCCGGTTGCTTCTCTAAATCGGATTCGATGTGAGTCCCTGGAAT
>JBHJGR010000262.1:0-17984 GCA_050331615.1 Elainellaceae cyanobacterium | reverse complement strand
CCCCCCCGGGCCGCCCGCGCCGCCCCCGCCGCGGCCCGCCCCGGGCGCCGGCCGGCCTCGGGCGCGGGCCGCGCTCGCCCGGGCGCATGGGAGCAATGCCCGCCGCCCGCATGGCCGGAATGGGGGGAATTAGCTTTGTCGTATTCCTGGGTGGGGGCTGGCTGCCGGTTGTGCCTGCCGCTCTGGCGATCGCTCTCACTGGCTTGGGAATTGGCGCGATCCGGGCGCGGCGGCTCTCCTCCTTCCCCTCCCTACGCCCCCCCGCATCCGTTCCGCGCTGACCCAAGATTGAGCTCGACCACTGGCTTCTAACTCACGCCTGCAGGAGGTGTCATCATGCGATACGTGCGTCCATCCAGCTTTGCCCTACTGAGTTCAGGCATGAATCCAAGCTGGCCGCATGCAAGTCGACTCAGCGCCACAGCCCTTATTTCTGCTAGTTGGGCGATCGCCCTGGCGCTACCCGGATTAATGGCCCCAGCAGCCGTCGCCCAGGTGCCGAATCGGGGCGATCGCGGCCAAACGGGGACACTGGAAGACGATTTTCCTGCTGGTGAACCATCGGACGAATTAGTGAGTGGAGCCAATCGGGCTTTTCCAGACTTTCGCTCCACCGGGCGATCGGGCAATCGGGTCGGGGGGGCCAGCCGCAGCGGCGGCAGCTGTGTGCGGCTGGCCGAAGAAGCCCTTACGCCCCTGGCCCCGGTTGAAGCGGGCTATGGGGGACGCACCCTCCAGGCCCATCCCACCATCTGGGTCTACGTGCCCTACTTGCTGACTGCAGATAGCCCCATCACGTTTTCCCTGCTTGATAAGGCGGGAGACACGGTTTATCAGTCCACCTTTACAACTGAGATGGGGCCAGGGATGGTCAGCCTTACTTTGCCGCCCTCGATTACCCTCCAAGAAGGAGAGGTCTACGACTGGTATTTCTTGGTCTACTGCAACGATCCCCAGCGCCAGGATGTGCCTGCCTTCGCCAGCGGCTGGATTGAGCGAGTGTCCCTAGTGGATGAGGCGATGGCTGACCAGCTCGATGGAATGTCTGCGGGCGATCGCAGCGAATTCTATGCCCGCGAACTCCTCTGGTATGACGCCCTAACTACCCTCGGCGATGCCCTGCGAGCCACCCCGACTGATGCCCAGCTAGTGGAAACCTGGAATTGGCTCCTGGGGCTACCGTCGGTGAAGCTGGAGGAATTTGTGGACGCTGAGATCATCCCGTGCTGTCAAATGGAGGATGAGGCAGTAAGTATGTGGCCATAGACAAACAAGAGGTGTGGCCCCCCCGCGTCGCAGGGGGTCCACACTCAAACCTGAGCCCGTAGGGCTATATTCAGTAATCGAGGGTCAGCGTCTCAAATCCCTGGGATAGCGATCCCGCCTGAGGCGCTGGGCTGATGGCTCTCTGCCCAGGAGTAGTCGAGCCCGGCTGCGCTCCTCCCTGGCGGAGGTGGTCGGCCTGCTGCTCTAGATGAGCGACCTGGCGTTCAATCACGGCTAGCCGCTGGGTGATTTGCTGCTGACGCTGCTCCATGCTCACCAATTCCTGCTGCAGCCGCTTCTGCTCAACCACAAGCTTATAGATATCCAGGAAGGCCGCCGCCTCTGACTTCTGGCGAGGCATAGAGCTGATTTTGGGGCGGATGTTGCTGCGAATCGGGGAACGGCGCATGGCATTCTCCAGTCTCAATAGGGCGGGAAACCGATGGCTTTAGGAATACGGAGTTCTGTATAGGACTTCTGTATAGGACTTCTGTATAGCGGCTTCCATATTCAGTATTCCCACCAGCGTGAGAAAATCCCGATAAATTTCGAGACATTCGCGCCAATTTGACAAATTCTTTGAAAGCCCTACGGGCTCAGGTTTGTGAGCGAATCCCCAGCGGCGCGGGGGATTCGCTCGTGATCATGTCCTAACGCCAATGTGTAGTGCTATATGCTTGGAGGTATTTCCAGCAGTAACCACCATCAAAAACCCAGCAGGAGCAGCCTATGGCGCTTACCATTCTTCAGGTAGATGCCTTCACCGACCAGCCCTTCTCCGGCAATCCAGCGGCAGTCTGTATCCTGCCTGGGCCTCAGCCCGATGCCTGGATGCAGCAGGTAGCCCAGGAGATGAACCTGTCGGAAACTGCCTTTCTCCTGCCCCATGAAGCGGAGTTCAACCTGCGGTGGTTCACGCCCGCTGTTGAAGTCGATCTGTGTGGCCATGCGACCCTGGCGAGCGCCCACGTTCTGTGGTCTGAGGGTCACCTGCCGCCGCACCAGCCCGCCCGTTTCCAAACCCGCAGTGGTTTATTGACGGCCCATCGCCGCGATGGCTGGATTGATCTCGACTTTCCCCTAACCCCGGCGATCGCCACTTCCCCTCCTGACGGTCTGGAGCAAGTTCTGGGAGCTGCCCCCAAGTTCGTTGCGACTACAGACCTAGGCTATCTGCTGGTAGAGCTGGATTCAGCGGCGACAGTGCGCGCGCTCCAGCCCGATTTTGTCCAGATGAAGCACATTCCCGTCCAGGGCATTATCGTCACTAGCCGGGCCAGCGAAGCTTCCTATGATTTTGTGTCCCGATTTTTTGGCCCCAGGGTCGGGATCGACGAAGACCCGGTGACGGGTTCGGCCCACTGCGTGCTTGCACCCTTTTGGTGCGATCGCCTCCAGAAAGATGAATGCCTGGGATATCAGGTGTCAGCTCGGGGCGGCGTGGTGCGGGTTCGCTGTCAGGGCGATCGCGTTATTCTGAGTGGGCAGGCGGTAACGGTGCTGCGGGGTGAGCTAATTACGCCCGCCGCTGCCTAGAGCCTGAAACCACTGCCAGTAGTTTGACTGACTATGCCCGTATTTGCCTACGCTTACAGCGATCCGCTGCTGGAGCCGCCCCCCGACCCAGCCATTTGGGGCGAGGATGTGAATCAGGTCTACCAGGATTTGGGCGATCGCCATCAGCTCCACCAGCTCTTGCAGGACTGTCGGGATTTGTGGGAAAACCAGGAGCCTACGGAGGTGGTGCGGGTACGGGTGCGACGATTCTCAGAACTGGGGGACTCGGTGCAGGAAGTGGGCGATCGCCTCACCCAGTTGGAGCAATTGGGGGTTGCAGTGCGGGCGATCGCCACAGATGAAGAAATTGAGCACCTGCCGTCAAATCACTCAGACCTGCTTGAGCTATTTCAGGCCATGCAGCGGCAGCAGCGCCAGCGAAGCCTGCAGCGCGGCCACGCTAAAAACCGGGTGAAGGCCCTGCCACCGCCAGGGAAAGCCCCCTACGGCTATCGCCGCGGTAAGGACCGCTACGCCCTGGATCGCAGTACAGCTCCCATTGTCAAAGACTTTTTTAATCACTTTTTGCTGTATGGGTCACTGCGGGGCAGCGTCCGCTACCTGGCCCAGAAGTACAGCAAAACCATCTCTGTCTCCACGGGCAAGCGATGGCTCACCAGCCCCGTCTACCGCGGGGATCTGGCCTATCACACCGGGGATGTGATGGCCGATACCCATGTGCCCATTCTCTCGCGGGATGAGGCGGCCCAGGTGGATCGACTCCTGCGCCGCAACCGGGCACTGCCCCCTCGCACCGCCACGGCCCCCCGTTCCCTGGCAGGTCTGGTCACCTGCGCCAACTGCGGGTCGGCCATGACGGTTACCCATGTCACAGCTCGCGGCAGTCGGTCGGATTATCTCTACCTGCGCCCGGTGGCTTGCCCTTACCCTTCGAAAAAACACGGGAAAGCCGGTGACCGGTCATTAGAATTGGGAACCCGTCATCGCTGCCGCGCCCTGCCTTACGACACGGTGCTGCGAGCCGTGATTACCGCCATCTGTGCTGAGCTGCCCCGCGCCGTTACTGGCACCGACCTGCCCGATATCGACCGAATGCGGCAGGACCTGGAGGCTCAAATTCAGGCGAAAGAAACGGCCCTCGATCAGCTCCCTCAGCTTGAGAGCAGCGGCATTTTGGATAGGGAAACCGCCACCCTGCGGGCCTACACCCTGCGGGCTGAGACGTCATCGCTGCAGGCGACCCTGGCTCAGCTGCCGCCCACCAATTTGGGGGCGATCGCCCAAACCGTTTCCATTCCCCAATTCTGGCTTGACCTGTCTGAATCGGAACGACGCTTCTACTTCCGTGAATTCATCCGCGAAATTCGCATCGTCCGCCCCGATCCAGGCTGTTCTGACCTGTGCCATCCCAGTCAGAACCATTCTCCTCGCACTGGCGAGGAACCAAACTGGGTCATCGAGCTTAGCTTTCGTTTCTGAATCGTCCTCGGTCTGCTTTAGGTCGGTTGGACCAGGTGCATCAGCGTTACTTCCCACACCAGGCGGGGCTGCACATACCGCAACAAATGCCCTCGCGCTGCCTCCAGTTGATGCACCCAGTCGGCCCGCCGCTGCTGCCAGTAGTGGTGCTGGAGGTAGTCAATCAGCCAAAGCTGTGCTTCTGTATCCAGAGACTTAGTGACGACCTGAGCCAGTTCCAGGGCACTGCGCAGCGATCGCGGCGGTTGGGTCAGCGTTGTCATCAGGTCAGCGGGAACAGACTGGAGCATCTGCCAGCTGGCGATCGCCTCCCCTGGACTGCCTGCTGCGATCGCCAGCAGCTCGGGATGGGTTAGCATTTCCTCGTGCCCCTGGATTTGGAGCACTGCCGTCAGGTCGTCCATGCTCAGCCGCCGAAACGGCACCCGTTGACATCGGGACACTAGCGTCGGCAGCAGGGCGTCTGGGCTGGGAGCGATGAGCACAATGGTGGCCTGCCCCGGTTCCTCCAGGGTTTTGAGGAGGGCATTGGCGGCAGCCTCGGCCATCGTATCGGCCTGGTCGATGATTACCACTGACCGGGGCGCTTCCAGCGGCGGACGGCTGAGGAAGCGCGTAATTTCTCGGATTTGCTCTAGCCGAATTTGGGGGGGCGATCGCCGCTTCAAGCCCTTTTCCTGGGCCTCTGCCGCCGTGTAGCGCTGGCCCTGGTGCAGGTAGGTCGGCTCTACCCACAGTAAATCCGGGTGGTTGCCCTGCCGCACTCGCTGCCGCAAACCGGGCGGAGCCGCTCCCAACGATCCCTCAGGGGCCAGCAGACATTCTGCAAAGCCCTGGGCCGCCAGTCGCTTACCCACCCCTGGGGCACCCACAAACAGATAGGCGGGGGCAATGCGGCGGATGGCGATCGCCCGCATCAGCAATTCCACTGCTTGGGGCTGGCCTAACAGGTTATTGAAGGGAGTCGGTGCAGGCGTCATCGCACACACCACTGAGCGAATCGCTGGGTAAAAACGGCCCGAATCTGCTGCGCCACCATTTCCTGGTTTGCCTGGGCATCGATGCGCACAATCCGATCGGGATGGGCTTCGGCGAGGGCCCGAAATCCCTGGTGCACCCGCTGGTGAAAGGCCAGATTGGTTTGTTCGATTCGATCGATGCTGCCCCGCTGACGGGCACGGGACAGCCCCAGCTCTACCTCCACATCCAGCCAAAAGGTTAGATGGCTCTGTAGCCCAGCCGTGGCGATTTGGTTGAGCTGACGGATCAGGTGTAGATCTAGCCCGCGCCCGTAGCCCTGGTAGGCCACGGTGGAATCAGTATAGCGATCGCACAGCACCAGCGCTCGCCGCTGCAGGGAGGGCCGCAGTAACTCCTCGACGTGCTGAGTCCGATCGGCGGCATAGAGCAGGAGTTCGGCTGGGGGCGAGATGGCCAGGGGAGCCTTCGGGTTGCTATGGTGGAGCAAAATTTGTCGGAGAGCACTGCCCAATGTGGTACCGCCGGGCTGCCGGGTCACAACTAGGTCAGTGAACCGATCTGACCATTTCAAGCCCCGGTGCCGCTGTTCCTGGGCCAACCAGTCAGTGAGATATCGAAGCTGAGTTGTTTTGCCACTGCCCTCTCCTCCCTCAAACACAATTAGTTTGCCCGTCATTGGCGATGGCATATCCACCATAAAAACATAGCTGGAAATTTGAAAAGATTTCGTTCCTGTAATAATCTGGACGCAGGAGTCAAGTATAGACCCAATTTTACCTGCAGATATAGCGTTACGCTTTCGCATTAGGACGCTCAAGGGGTGTAGAACCTCCGTGACGCGGGGGTCCACATTCAAGCCTTAGCCCGTAGGGCTACAGAGTTGCGATTGAGGCAGTTCGGCGGATCTAGAGTTGATGGGACTGTATCTGAGCCAACACCCGACTACTGCTAGTGGCGGTATGGTTGAACCGGATGGCTAAGGCGGCTTGGTTAACAGTTTGCCAGGTCATCAGGTTTGGAAGAAGTTTTCCAGATTCCCGAACTTTGGTGGGTCAACTGCGTCTACACAGCTGGGATCTCCCGGATCAGATCCTGTGGGATCTCCCGGATCAGATCCTACGGCATTCTCAATCAAGCAACTCAACATGCTCGTTACTAGACAATACACGTCTTCACCAGCATTAGATTGTTGATTTCCTAGCCCGGTGTTTCCCTATGGCTCGTTATACAAGCTTATTTAAGTCGGCAGCTCCAACAGAAATCCTACACGGATTACTGATGGATATCCTCCAATCCTGCAATTTTGATATCATCTATGACCGTGGCGACTATCTAGTTGCTCGCGAAGTCCCAGGAGGGGTCAATTTTGCGAAGCTCGTCACCGTTGAAGTGGTCATCGATAAGTCCCAGTCAGAGCCAGAAAGCTCTGAAGAACTCCACATGAATTTTGTGGTCAAAAACGAGGAACTGCCGCTCCGGGTTGACAATCACTGCCGTCAGAAGTTTAACCTGGTTAACCAAACTCTGTCCTCTGCTAAGGACCTCCAGCTCATCGAGTATGTAGCCTAGGTCTTCAGTCATCCTGCCTGCCCGCAGTCGCATTGAAAAAGCGCTGGGCGATCGCCACAGTGAGCTAGGACATTGGCTTAGTTTGAGGGATCGCTCTGCTGGTGATAGCTCGCGCCTCATAGCCCGCACATTCCTCATAGCCCGCACATTACTGATGTCGCTCCTCCGTTCGGTGACGTTCCTGCTCCTCGTGGCTGTCTGAGGCTGATTTAGCCTCATCACTCAGATATTGAGCCACGCTCTCTTCCACGTCGTAATTCTCGTGCTCATCTTCGAAATCGTCCTCCAGGTCTTCCTCGGAGTCTTTGCCGTCCATTTCTCCAGCGATCGCATCTTCGTCTGATAGGTCCGCTTCGATCCGGTCCTCATCCGAGTCAACCTCGTCAGCCGCTGAGTCTTCCTCGCCTGACTCATCTTCCGGCTCTCCCACCATGTTGGGGCTAATCAGGGTGATGTCAAATTCGTCGGGGGGAACGGTTGAAATGGCCTCGCGCTTGAGCATGTAGTAAGTGGCAGCCACCTGGGGACCAAACACGATCCTGTCCTCATCCTGCAAGTCGTGGGCCTGGAGCTTTCGCCCGTTGATAATGAGTCCGTTGGCGCTGGCCTTGCCTTTAAGGTTGCCATCGACGATGCGGTAGTAGTAGCCCCCATCATCTTTTGGGAGTTGCACCAGCGTGGCGTGGCGGCGCGACACAAACTGCGAAACGAGGCGAATATCGCACTTTGGGTCGCGGCCAATTGAATATACTGGGCTGTCGAGGGTAAACTCGCGTCGCCCTTTGTTGTCTTCAATGATGAGCAAATGGTTCTGATGTTGCGGTTCTGAAGAAGACATCGAGCTTTACTTGCAATAAAACAACGTTGAAACAACCCAGCAATGTCATACTTATGCTACTTCGTTAAGCGAGCAGGGCACAAACGCCGTGGCGACAAACAGCAGCCACTTCACCCAACTCGCCCTAGGAAGCGCGCCGAAGGAGTAGAGAGTTGGTGACGACGCTGACAGAGCTGAAAGCCATTAAAGCTCCTGCAGCGGCTGGGCTGAGGAGAATCCCAAACAGGGGCAGGAGCGCACCAGCAGCAACTGGGATTCCGAACGTGTTGTATGCGAATGCCCAGAAAAGATTTTGGCGGATTTTGCCCAAAACCCGTTTACTTAATCGAATCGATTCTACAACATCAAAGAGGCGATCGCGCATCAGCACAATCTCGGCTGTTTCCACCGCAACGTCTGTCCCGGAATGCATAGAGATACCGACATCGGCCTGAGCTAAGGCCGGAGCATCGTTGATTCCATCGCCGACCATCGCCACCCGATGACCCTGGGACTGAAGCACAGCCACAGCATCGGCTTTGGCATCTGGTCGGACATCGGCAAAGACATCAGCGGCATGCAACCCCAACGGTTTGGCGATCGCCATGGCTACGCTCGCCTGGTCGCCCGTTAGCATAACCACCCGCAGGCCCATCTTGTGAAGCTGGGCGATCGTCATCTGGGCATCGTCTCGGATAGTATCCTGGACGGCAATCAGCCCAACCAAAGTTCCTGCCGCAGCTAAATAAACGGGGGTTTTTCCTGCCGCAATCAGGTCCTGCCCATCGGTCTGTATCTCTGGGGCAATCTCCACCCCGTGGTCCATCAGCCAATGCTGGGTACCCAGCAGCATGAATTTTTCATCCACCTTGGCCACAACGCCCAGACCGGCCTCCGTTTGAAAATCCTGGGCTGGGGGAAGCTCAAGGGACCGATCCGCTGCGGCTTGACAAATAGCTGCGGCAATGGGGTGCTGGGTACCGCTTTCGACGGCAGCCGCCCATCGCAAAACGTCTTCAGGCGATACAGCATCGGTGAGGGCCTGATAATCCGTAACAACGGGGGTGCCCGTGGTCAGCGTCCCGGTTTTATCAAAAATCAGGGTATCAATTTGGCAGGCCCGCTCCAAAATATCGCCTCCCCGAATCAGCAAGCCCCGCTCAGCGCCAACGCCAGAGCCCACCAGAATTGCCGTCGGCGTTGCCAACCCTAGCGCACAGGGGCAAGCAATCACCAGCACGGCGATCGCCAGCTTCAGGCTGAGCAGCAGGGGCGAAGTGGCCTGGACCGAAACCAGATGATTGAGGCTGGAAGCCAGGGCTGGAGCCGCGTGGTGAGGGGCGTGGGTCAGCACCTCAGGAAAGAGGGACGTGCCGATGAAATACCAGAAGAGAAACGTGAGCAGGGCGATCGCCATAACCCCGTAGGTGAAGTAGCCCGCGACCGTGTCTGCCAGCCGCTGAATGGGAGCTTTGCGGGTTTGAGCCGTCTCTACCAGGTGAATAATCTGCGCCAGGGTGGTGTTTTGACCAATGCGGTCAGCGGCGAGGGCGATCGCTCCCGACTGGTTGATGCTGCCCGCACTGACGCGATCGCCGACACCCTTGGCAACGGGCATCGACTCACCCGTCAGCATGGCTTCGTTGACCGTGGATTGGCCCTGAACAATGTCGCCGTCTACCGGAATCTTTTCCCCCGGCAGCACGCCAATCAGTTGCCCCAGCCGGACCTGCTCGACGGGAATCTTCTCCCCCTCGGCAAAGCTCAGATGCGGTGCCGGTTGCAGGAGGCGGGCAGTGCTAGGCTTTAGGGAAAGGAGAGATTTGAAGGCAGCAGCGGCCCGGCTGCGGGCACGCTGCTCCAGGGTGCGCCCCAGGAGAATAAACCCAACCAGCATCACGGGCTCGTCAAAGAAGCAGTCCCAACCCAGGCTGGGAACCAGCAGGGCCACCATGCTGGCGGTATAGGCCGTTACCATGCCTAGGCCCACCAGGGTATTCATGTTGGGGACGTTGTGGCGCAGGCCCCGCCAGCCGTCTACCAAAATGGTGCGTCCAGGGCCAACTAGGGCGAGCGTGGCCAGGGCGCTGTGGAACCAGATGTTGCTAATGATCGGCACCGTCAGCCAGCCAAACTGCTTTAGGTGCCCCAAGAAGGATAGTGTCAGCAGAACGATGGCGATCGCCAGCTGTCGCGTTTGCGGCTGGGAGTCGCCTTCTCGATGCTGCTGGAGCGGGTCGGGAGATACCTCATCCGTCGGCAGCGCCGCAGCCTCCGCCGGGGACAGCACAGCGTCGGTAGGGAAACCAATATCGCCTAGGCGCTTGGAGATAGCCTGGGCCAGGTCAGACGGGGTGGCTTGCTTTGGGTCATATTCAACGGTAGCTCTTTCTGTAACCAGGTTCACCACCGCTGACTTGACGCCTGGCTGCTGCTGAATTTGGGTTTCTACTGCCCGCACACACCCGGCGCACTTCATGCCGCCGACGTGGAGCGTCAGCGGGGATGGTTGTGGAGATGCGGGGGTGCGATCGAGGTTGGGGGCCAGTGGCTTCTGGGGAGTTTGGGTCATTGCAGATGCGAATCAGTACACCGGGCCGGGAATCTGAGCATCGAGACAATCGGCCCATCTTCTTTGAGCGTAGGGTACGTCGGCCCTGTTTGCCCACAAGATTGATATTTTCTTTAGCTATCCATTTATGGCGCTACGCGAGCGATCTGTCTCAGCGCCCCAAACGCAACCATGAAACGCCGCCCCCACCCGACGCTTTCATGAAGCTTGCCAAGACAATAAAGTCCGTTAAGACAATCGGCGGAGACGACGACATTAGGGAGAGTGTGTATTGTCTATGCAATCACGCCTCGCACTGGCCTACACCTGTCCGCAGGGGAATCTAGGCCAGCCTGTCTCTACCTTTCGAAGCCTTACCTGTGGTTCGACCAGACCTTTTTCCATTGGATTCGGAGGGCTACCAGCTTAGCTGTAGTCCCTGCTGCTGGAGATGTTGACGAAGCTGGGGCATCTGCTGGCTGGGGATGATATCTGCTGGAGCCAGGGGCTCCTCTGCCTGAGTTGCCAGCCAGCCAGCCGTCGCGCCCGCGGCTGCGCCAATGCTCCACTCGTTGTAGTGAACGCGGGTAACGGCATTGACGATGTGGGTAACGGCGATCGCCTTACCGCCAATCAGCAAATTATCCACTTCTTGAGGAATGAGCGCTTCCAGGGGAATCTGGGTGGGGCGCACGTTGTACTCACGGGTGGGGGCGCTGGAGGCTTCCCACGATGGGAGCCAGTTGCGGTAGCGGCAGCCGTGGATGTCAACGTCGTAGTGAACCACGCCAATCGCCGTAGCGCTGAAGTCTCGGCCTTCCGACAAATCCTGGCGGATGTCCATCTCTCGCACCATGAACGCGTCTTGCCCGTAGGCAGGCCGCCCCAAGATCCGTCGTCCTTCGCGGATGTATGGCACCATGCTCAGCCCCGACTGGGTGCCCATTGGGGAGCCAGCCCCCTTTAAATGGGCGAGGGGAAAATCTGGCTGGGCCTGAGTTTCCAGCAGCCAGCGGGAAAATAGCAGGGCGTGGCTGGCCCCGTGGCGCAGAGAACTCATGGAAACCCCGCCCATCCAGTTGCGATACTGCTTAGACTCGGCCAGGCGATCGCGCGTCAGAATTAAGGGCGGGTCCATCCAGTTCCAGTCGTTGCCTGGGTTCCAGTTGACGATGGTGATATCCCCAGGAGCCGGAGTGCCCTCATCCGAGCTGCCCTTGACCCGACTGACCATACGGCGGTAGTTAAAAAAGCTCCGTCCCGTAAACATGGGGAAGTTATTCAAGGAAAACTCGCGCCAGTGCTCATCCAGGTTATATTCTGGCTGCACTTGGCTGAGGTAGCGATAGCCGACGCCCTGGTCGCTGTGAATGGCGATCGCAAACGGGAAAGTAAACGCCTGGGTGCATTCCGAATTATCTTTGGCCGAAGCATGCACCTCCCCGGTGGTCTGAACCGACTCGGAGCCCTGCCGGTGGGGAATATTGGCCCAGCCCACCAGCTCCCCTGTATCGGTGGCGTCAATTACCAGAAGACGCTTGCCAGGGGGAGCCTCCAGCCGCAGCGGAATTTTGTCATACATGTCATCGTCGGACCAGGAGTACCAGCGGGGCAACTCACGCCAGAGCTGCCCCTGGGGCACGTAGCCCGCATCGCGGGGAATGCGCTTGACGGCATAGACGGCAGTGATATGCGTCCCCGTTGGGTCAAATTCTGCACCTTTGAATGCCGTTGATACGGCCCATCGGCTGCCCGGGGCAAACTGCATGGAGGCGTCTAAGAGCTCCTGAGCGGCGATCGCCCCCACTTTGGGCATAAAGCAGAGAGAGCCAACCCAGCAGCTATTCAAATCGGCCACTCGCTCGGTCGTGCCTCCCGCCCATGGGGGCAGTTGGACCTCCTGCTGCTTGATGCGTTCCTTAAACTGGAGCCAGCTCTGGGAAAAGTTTTGGGATCTACGCATCAGCCGTGACTCATCCACCGCCGACACCCCTTGCGAGCTGATCTGGCCGCCCAGCCAGGGCGTTAGCTCAATCAAGCAGGTCTTGGCCCCTGACTGCATGGCGTGGGCTGCCGCCGCCGTTCCCCCCAGGGAGCCACCGACCACCACGACTTCACAGCTCCACACCTCTTCAGCCTCTGGCTTAGGGAAGAGATCGGGCCGCCCGCCGTGTAAGGGAACTGAAAACCGGGCTAGCTGGGTTAAAGGGGTAACGCCCACAACGGCAGGGGCAGACAGTTGGCTGCCTCCTGGGGTGACTGGGCCAGCCCCAAACCATCGCCAGGCTGAAATGCCAATCAGCCCCAAGTAGCCTCCTGCCAACAGCCCGAGCGTGAGAAGGAACCGACGCCAGGCTTGAAAAAATTGCGATCGCCTCACACCTTCATCGTCACCTTAATGACTTGACACTTAGAACTCGAAACCAACCCTCGCCTGGATTGGGCAAAGAGTTTTTCTGCAGAAACTCCCTTACCAAAATAGTATCGGCCTAGCCGCCGGACGAGGCAATAAACGCCTTAACCGCATCGAGATAGCTAGTCGTGTCCTCCAGCATAGGGAAATGCCCTGTATTGGGCAAGATTACGTGCTGGATAATGGGGTTTAGGGCTGCGGCCTTGCTTCCCAGCCGTACCGGGATAATTTGATCGTATTCTCCCGAAAAGAGCAAGGTAGGAACGGCAATCTGGCGGAAGGCGACGGGCATCACCCGAGCTGCGTGCTCACTTACAGCAGTATAGATGGTTCCAAGCGCCGCTTCGACATCGGCCTGGAGGTAATCGTTCAAAAACGCCTGCCGTTCGCTCGCTGGAATGGGGCGTCGCAGAAACCGCGCCATAAACATGCGGTCAATTTGTGGGATGCGGAGGATCCACCGAGGCCGGAAACGCACCACCGATTCGCTAGCCCGATGGAAGGCGCTAAAGGTCAGGCGGTTATAGGCAAAAATGCCGCTACAGGTCAAAATCGCCCGTCGGACTCGGGTCGGGTACTGCTGGAGAAACAGGGCCGCTACCGATGCCCCCGTGGAGTGAGCGTTGAGGTCCACCTGTTCCAGCCCCAGCCGGTCTAGAAGCAGGGCCAGGTCGTCGGCATAGCCCTCAAGGGCGTATCCCAACGCATCTACGTCTGTGGGAATGGGACGGGGTAGGCGCGATCGCCCAAACCCCCGCAAATCATAGAGGAGGCAGTCGAACACCGCCGTCAAGCTCGTTGCCGTACTTTCCCAGTAGCGGGCCGAGCCGCCCCAGCCGTGCAGAAACACCATCACGGGCTTGTCGGGATGGGGCTGGCGCAAATCGTGAGAACGACCGGCGGCGCTGAGCCACTCATAGTAGTGGTTAACGCCGCGAATCGAGAGATATCCCATGGGTGACTGTTATTGATGCTCAGGCCGATTCGGGCTTGGGTAGGGAGGAAGGATGAACCAGCAGGTCTGACGTGGAGCGTTTTTCGACCATTTCTTTGGTAATGGTGCAGCGAGAAACGTCTTTGCGAGACGGCAGCTCGTACATCACGTCTAGCATGAGCTCTTCAACGATGCCCCGTAGTGCCCGTGCGCCGGTTTTGCGGCGGTAGGCTTCTTTGGCGATCGCCCGAATTGCCTCTGCCTTGAACTCTAGATGAACGTTGTCCATCTTCATCAGCTTTTGATACTGCTTCACGAGGGCATTTTGCGGTGTCGTGAGAATTTCCGTCAGGGCATCCTCATCCAGTGGATTGACGACCGCAATCACGGGCACGCGCCCGATGAACTCTGGAATCATGCCAAATTTCACCAGGTCATCGGCCTCTAGGTGCTTCAGCGTATCGGCGGCCCGCCGTTCCTTGGTTTGCTGACTACCGGGCTGAACAAAGCCGATTGACTTGCGACCGATGCGCTGCTCTACCGCTTTCTCCAGGCCAACGAAGGCCCCGCCGCAGATGAAGAGGATATTGGTGGTGTCGATTTGAATGCAGTCTTGGTAGGGATGCTTGCGCCCGCCCTGGGGAGGGACGTTGGCAACGGTCCCCTCCAGCATCTTGAGCAATGCCTGCTGCACTCCTTCGCCCGACACATCACGGGTGATGGAGGGGTTTTCGCTCTTGCGGGCGACCTTGTCGATTTCGTCGATGTAGATAATGCCTCGCTGCGCTTCTTCTACATCCAGGTCAGCAACCTGTAGCAGTCGCAGCAAAATGTTTTCTACATCCTCGCCCACATAGCCGGCTTCGGTCAGAGTTGTGGCATCGGCGACGGCAAAGGGAACATCTAACATTTCAGCTAGAGTTTGAGCCAGCAGCGTTTTGCCGCAACCGGTGGGGCCAATCAGCAGAATGTTGGATTTCTGTAGCTGAATGGCGTCATCGGCCTTGCCGCTCTTTTTGCTTTGCTCAAAGCTCAGGCGCTTGTAGTGGTTGTAAACGGCGACGGATAGCACCTTTTTGGCTTCATCCTGGCCAATGACATGGCGATCGAGGTGGCGCTTAATCTCAACCGGCTTAGGGATCTGGCTTAGAGAGATTTGGGCGGAGCGATTGGGTCGCTTTTCGGCCTGCTGCTCACGACGAGGGGCAGGTTGAGGAACCGCAGAACTTGAGTCAAACAACTCCTCATCTAGGATTTCGTTGCATAAATCGACGCATTCGTCGCAAATGTAGACGCCGGGGCCTGCAATAAGCTTACGAACCTGCTCCTGCGACTTGCCGCAAAATGAACACTTGAGATGGGAGTCGTACTTAGACATAAGCTGCCTCTTAATTCCCTGCGGTAACAGCCTCGATGGGCTGGTCTTGTCGAGAAATCACCTGATCAATCAGACCGTAGTCTTTGGCCTCGTCGGCTGACATGAAGAAATCTCGATCGGTATCGGTTTCGATTTTCTCGAGGGGTTGCCCCGTGTGATGAGCCAGTAGCTCGTTGAGTCTGCGCTTATGATACAAAATTTCCTTCGCCTGGATCTCGATATCCACGGCTTGCCCCTGAGCACCACCGAGGGGCTGATGAATCATAATGCGGGAGCTGGGCAGCGACAGGCGCTTGCCGGCGGCACCTCCAGCCAGGAGAAAAGCTCCCATGCTGGCCGCCAAACCGAAACAGATGGTAACAATGTCGGGGCGCACCTGCTGCATCGTATCGTAAATGGCCATCCCAGCGGTAACCGAGCCACCCGGAGAATTGATGTAGAGCTGAATCTCTTTCTCGGGGTCTTCGGCGTCTAGAAAAAGAAGCTGAGCGACGATGGAATCTGCGACTTCGTCGTTTACCTGAGTACCGAGGAAAACAATGCGCTCGCGCAGCAGCCGCGAGTAGATGTCGAAAGCCCGCTCACCGCGCCCCGACTGCTCGACCACCATTGGTACGACGCTTCGGGGAAAATCCACCGGGTGCTGGCTTGTGGACTGAAGGTTTAATGCTGGGTGTAGACTCGTCATCAAGTCTTGGTCGAGGGGAGGAATATACATAAACTCCTGATGAGTCAACGTTCTCAGTATCGATCGGTTTAAGTGCTTGGGTGGGCGATCGCCAGCAATGGGCGCTACCTATCCGTCATTATGCCTCAACTGCACGAAAAGTAGCCGAGCTTTAGGAAAGCAAGCAACGCTGTAACATTGCACAATAGCATCAAAAAGAAGCTAAATCAGGAAAAAATAGT
Source organism: Elainellaceae cyanobacterium (assembly GCA_050331615.1). GTDB lineage: Bacteria > Cyanobacteriota > Cyanobacteriia > CAKZMO01 > CAKZMO01 > JAYKGU01. The sequence goes on along the minus strand of JBHJGR010000262.1, from coordinate 2,169 downwards.
CTAAGTACATGGCCATAAATAAAGCTAGTGGGATGCGCCCCCGCCGGGGGGCGCACCCCACCATAGCGTCGCTTACTCATGCCATAAATAAAGCTAGTGGGATGCGCTCCCGCCGGGGGGCGCACCCCACCATAGCGTCGCTTACTCATGGCTGACTATCTTACTCTTCTTCCTCACCTTCGGATTCATCCTGAGTTGCGGCGGTGTCAGCAGTTTCGTCCGTCTCAGCCGTCTCTTCAGGGTCATCGGGCAGGGTAGTTGCCGCCACTTCAACCGTCTGTGAGGTGCCGCCCGCCTCCGCATCTGCGGCTACCGTAGGTGATTCTTCAGCGGTAGATTCGCCAACCGTAGCCGCAGGGGTTTCAGCATCGGTCGCGTCAGCTTCAGTCGCGTCAGCTTCAGTCGTCTCAGCCTCGGTCAGCGTTCCTTCAGGAACCAGCTCTACGGTTCCCTGCTCCTCCAGCCACGCTAGCACCTTCTCCTGCAGCAAATCATCTCCCAACAACGCCCGCACGCGGTCTTCATCCAGATCGCGCTCGTCGTACCGGTCCATAAAGCTGTCAACTTTTTCCTCTAGCTCATCGGGGTCTACGGTAATCGACTCACGCTTGGCGACCTCCCCCAGCGCCAGGGTTCGCTTGAGCCGGGCGATCGCCTCATCGCGCGATCGCTGCCTCATGTCCTCCAGCAGCTCCTGCGTTAGGAACTGCTTCATGTCTAGCCCCTGGTTCTCCAGCCGCATCACCGTTTGGCTCACCAGGTAGTCTACCTCTTGCTTGATGAGCGTCTCGGGCAAGTCTACCTCGACGTGCTTCACCAACTCGTCTAGCAGCGCAGTGTGCTTGTTCTGCTTAGTTTTGGCCTCTGCATCTTCTTTAAAGCGATTTTCTAAGGACTCACGCAGCGCTGCCATCGTCTCGAACTCGCTGATGTCCTGGGCAAACTCGTCGTCCAGCTCTGGCAGCTCCTTCTCCTTAATTTCTTTCAGGGTAACGGTAAAAATGGCCTCGCGACCCGCAACTTCGTCCTGGGGATAGTCCTCCGGGAAGGTAGCAGAGATGTCGCGGGTCTGGCCAGGCTCCATGCCGGCGATGCCGTCAATAAACCCTTCGATGAAGCGTCCTGACTTTAGCTCAATTTGAAAATCTGTGGCGCTGCCCCCTGGAATTGGCGTCGGTTCTGCGTCAGACTCTTCGGGCTGCACTAGCTTGCCGTCAAAGTCAACAATCGCCACGTCACCCAGTTGGGCAGCCCGATCTTCGACCGGCACGAGCGTGGCGGTACGCTCCTGGTAGTCGGCCAGCAGGGAATCAACCTGCTCCGGGTCGTAGACGTTCTCCTCCGCCTGCACCGTGAGCCCCCTATATTCGCCAAGGGCAACATCGGGCGGGACATCGACGGTGGCCGAAAAGGTCAGGGCAGCCCCAGGCTGAAACTGGGCAATCAGATCTTCAAAGGAGGATTGCAGGCGAAAGTTACCAATCGCGTCGATATCTTCCTGCTCAATGGCCTGCTTGAGGCTATCTTCGACCAGCTCTTCGATCACCGCTGCCTTGATGCGGGAAGACCCCAGCCGCTGAATGAGAATTTGACGCGGCACCTTCCCCTTCCGAAACCCAGGAATATTGGCATTTCGAGTAAATTCCCGCAGGGCCTTCTCGTAAGCCTGCTTCGACATCTCGGGAGTAATCTCGATCTCTAAGCCAACCTGACTCGCTGGCAGCTTTTCCTGAGTGACTTTCATCCGCTTGTCTAATCCTTATCTTAAATTTTGTAACGTTTGGCACAACGGAGGCATCGGTTGTACCGTGGGACTGACCTAGGGCACAGCGATCGCCAATCACAACGGTCAATTATGACCGCAATTAGCTATACTAGCGGATTCTTCAGCTAATGGGGAGAATCCAGCAGCAGACGCACTTGATAGATTTCTGCTGAAATTTCTGCCGCAAAATTTCTGCTGGTCGGCTGGGAATGCCGATGGATATGAACGCCCAATGTGCTTTATTGTGTTAGTTGTTGACAGCCGACTATAAGTGCTTTGCCGCCAAACTGCATCGCGTGACGCACCCTAAGAAAATTGACGGCCATCCGCTTATTCGGCCTGCAGGAAAGCACTTACAGCGCTTCACGCTTTGATGGAATCAGATTTTTTGTTGGCAGCCGCGC
>JBHJGR010000261.1:0-6046 GCA_050331615.1 Elainellaceae cyanobacterium | reverse complement strand
CCCAGCCACGATTCAGGCTGGGAACCCCCTACTTCGTTGTCAAGGTTCAATTTGGGATTGACGCATTACCGTACCTTTTCCCAAAACAATAGTACCAGTTTGCTCGTTTCAGCGCTATCCCCTTCTCTCGCTATCGCATTGTTTAGGAGATGCACTTCAACTCGCCGCTGCTTCACCACCCCCCAAGCCTCGGCTATGGGCGGAGCACTGCGACGAATCTTGGTAGGGTAGGGTGGGCACTGCGCACCCATCAGAAGTTTGACGCGATCGCCTAATGCACTATCTTAGGCTTGTCAGACCGCTATGGTGGGCAATGCCCATCCTACGAGTTCTTAGGTATGTCAGACTGCTGAGGTGGGCAATGCCCACCCTGCGAGTACTGCATAGATCGAGGCTAAGATGCCGCCTCATAGGCGGGGAAGGTGGTGTAGCCCTCGGCGTCAAAGGAATACCACACTGCCATCTCTGCGTCGGGAGCCAGATCCCAGCCGTTGGCAAAGCGCTCTACCAGGTCGGGGTTGCTGATGTAGGGGCGGCCAAAGGCGATCAGGTCTGCGTGTCCGGCCTGGACGGCGGCCTCTGCGGTCGCCTGGGTGTAGCCGCAGTTGCCGATTAGGGCACCGGAGAAAACCGAGCGGAATTCGGCCAGGGTCATGGGTTCCCCTAGTTCGTGGAAGCCAAAGGCCAGCCCGTCCATGATGTGCAGGTAGGCCAGGCTGTAAGTGTTGAGCTGCGCCGCAACATAGAGGAAGGTTTCCCGGTAGTCGGGCGACCCCATGTCGTTGAACACGCCGTTGGGCGAAAGCCGGACCCCCACCCGGTTGGCGGGCCAGACGGTGAGCACTGCTTCGGTAACTTCTTTGAGAAACTGGAAGCGATTTTCGATGCTGCCGCCGTAGCGATCGCCCCGCTGGTTGGTTTTTGACTGGAGAAACTCGTCGATCAGGTAGCCATTGGCCCCGTGGATTTCTACCCCGTCAAATCCTGCCGCCTTGGCTCGGGCCGCCGCTTCCCGGTAGTCGTTGACCACGCCGGGAATCTCATCGGTTTCCAGCGCCCTGGGCGTTTCGTAGGGCTGCTTGCCGATGGGAGTGTGGATGTAGTCCCCATTGAGCTTGACGGCGGAGGGAGCCACCGGTAGCTGCTGATCCACCTGGAAGCTGGAGTGAGAGGCCCGCCCCGTGTGCCAGAGCTGGAGGAAGATTTTGCCGCCTTGCTGGTGAACGGCGTCCGTTACCTGGCTCCAGGCGTCGGCCTGCTCGTCGGTGTAGATGCCGGGGGAGTTGAGCCAGCCGATGCCCTGCTGGGAAATCACGGTGGCCTCGGTAATGATCAGTCCGGCGGAGGCCCGCTGGCTGTAATAGTCCGCCATCAGGGCATTGGGGATGCGATCGCCCCCAGCTCGCGCCCGGGTGAGGGGAGCCATAACAACGCGGTTCCGCAGGGACAAATCGCCGAGCTGTACCGAGCTTAGAAGCGCGGGCGAGGTGGTTGGGGTCGTAATCATTGATGGATAACTCCGTATGGATCTGTAGAGAGTTTATCGAGCACATGAAAACAATACGGAACCAATCTAAGAATTACCTGAGAAGCGCTACCGGTGTGTAGCCATTGCTCACCCTACTCTGCCTCGATTTCGATGGTCGGATGGACGAACTCGTAGCCTGCATCCCGCAGCTTTTGGTTAGAGACTCTGGCATTGTAGGGACGCTGGCTGGGCTGGCTAGCATCCCAGGTGACTGGCGGCAGTTGCTGGGCCTGGAGGACGCGGTTGGTGAGTTCTCCTGTAGTGGTGGGCTCGGTCTGCACCAGGTTGTAGAGGCCGCTGAGGCGGTGCTGCTCGGCAAAGGCGATCGCCCCTACAATGTCGTCTAGATGAATCCAGTTGCTGGCATCGGAGCCATCTCCCGGACGGGTGCTGCCCGCAGCGCGGCGGAAGATTCGCATCAGCTCTCGACCGGGGCCATAGATGCCCCCCAGCCGGAAGACGCAGACAGCCCGCTGGTCAGTGGCCGCCTTCAGGAGAATCTGTTCGGTTTCCGCCAGGATCTCGCCGTTGTGATTGGAGGGAGCGATCGCCGTCTCCTCATTCACCCATGCCCCTCCCTGGTCGCCATAGACGGCATAGCTGCCCGTATAGATCACCTGTCGCACTGTCGTGTTGGGCAGCACGTCTACCAGGGTCTTGGCAGTGTCTAGATAGGTAGCTTCATAGGCATCGGCGCTGGGTGCCCCGACGCTTACCAGCACCACGTCGGCATCGGCTAACACGTTTCGCAACGTCTCGGCATCGTCGCCCCGCAGGATCATGGCTTGATGGGCGATCGCCTCTAGTTCAGCTAACCGTCCTGGACTGGTGGTAGTGGCGGTGACAGTCAACCCATCTGACTGCCAGTGGCGGGCTACGGCTTTGCCCACATAGCCACATCCTAAAATGACTGCATTAACCACCAGCAGGCCCTCATCAAAACGTCGGTTTTCCGATCTTAAGGGAATCCGGTTCTATGCTACGTTGTGTCTGAAAATGAGTTCGTGTAGCCGTGTTCTACGTTTCTGAAAATGCCCAGTACTTTCTTGTCAACGGTGCCATCGGGGTTGGGATTGCTGCCGATGCCGTTATTGCGACGATTGGAAGATTTCGCCGCTTCGAACGCCCTCAGGATGCGTTGACCTGGGCTGCTGCCGTCGGTTTCACCCACACCGTTTTTCCCATGATTGGGCTAATTGGGCTCTGGTACGCGGCCAGCTCGTTTCCATTTCTCAAAGCGGGGATCTACGGTGCCGGGTTTCTGATCATGGTCTGGTTTATTACCGAAGTCGTCTATGAGGTCGCTGGTTTGGGCGAAGCCGAAGACGAAGCGGAGGAGGAGAAGGATTTTCTCTACCAGTTTTTGTCAAAGCACTCCAAATTTTGGGCAGCGGTCTGGGCCGTGTCCATCGATGCGCTGGTGACTGGGCCGGGTAAAGCCGCCGCCACCGCCCACTGGACTCAGATGCAGGTGCTAGGCAGCTTTCCCCTGGTGGGGTTAGTGGTGTTTGGCTTGGTGATGCTCAGTGCCTGGCCTGCGATCGCCCTACGCAAATACTGGCAGGAGAATAAGTTCACTAATCCCCAGGGACTGGCCCAGTTCACCACGATTGGCTCCTGGGTAGAACTCAGCATCTTTCTCTACTTTGCCTACCTGGCCGTGTCAGAGATGGCGGTTACCCTTGGCGTACATCCACCCGTCAGCGAATTCCTGATTGCCGGAGAACTCAGCGTTGCTACCACGGCCCTACTGCTCATCACCCTATGGAAACAGGTTTGGGGCACCCAGCTCCGTGAAGCTGAGGAGTTGTTTAAGCAATAGCCCAAAGCGCTAATCCCATGCCCCAAGCGTCGGGATGCATCAGTAGGTAGCTATCATTAAACAACGCTATGGTGGGGTGTGCCCCCTACCGGGGTGCGTACCCCACTAGCTTTATTGATGGCCATATACTTACCTAAACCCTCTCTATCTAGGGGCTGACCGAGAGCCGCGATAAACGGTTTAGACTAAGGGCGGAAAGATTGAGGAAACCGTCATGAGGGTGGGGACCGAGTATTTGGGCGATCGCCACTGTAGATTCACCGTCTGGGCACCCCTGGCCAAAGCAATGGCGGTGCAGCTCGTCGAGTCGCCCCCCCGGATCGTGCCGCTGGACCGGGGCGATCAGGGCTACTGGCAGGCGATCGTGGCGGGCGTGGAGCCGGGAGCGCTCTACCAGTTTCAGATTAACGGCGAGACCCTGCGCCCCGACCCGGCTTCCCAGTGCCAGCCCCAGGGGGTCCACGGCCCATCGGCGGTGGTGGATCATCAATTCGACTGGCAGTCGCTGAGCTGGCAGAGCTTTCCCCTACCGAACTACCTGATCTACGAGCTGCACGTCGGCACCTTCACCCCCGAGGGCACCTTTGCAGCCATCATCCCCCGCCTGCCGGACCTCCTGGAGATGGGGATCAACGCCATTGAGCTGATGCCCGTGGGCCAGTTTCCGGGCGATCGCAACTGGGGCTACGACGGCGTCTACCCCTTCTCCGTTCAGCCCTCCTACGGCGGCGTGGAGGGGCTGAAGCAACTGGTAGACGCCTGTCACCAGCAGGGGATGGCCGTGGTGCTGGACGTGATCTATAACCACTTTGGCCCGGAGGGCAACTACACCCGCGACTTTGGCCCCTACTTTACCGATCGCTACCGCACCCCCTGGGGCAGCGCCATCAACTTTGACGATGCCCACAGCGACGGCGTGCGCAACTTTGTAATTGAGAATGCTTTGTACTGGTTCCGTGAGTTTCGCCTGGACGGGCTGCGGCTCGACGCCATCCACGCCATCTATGACTTTGGGGCCAGACACATCCTGGCAGAAATGAACGATCGCGTCACAGCCTTGGCCCAGGAGGCGGGGCGACCCTGTTATTTGATTGCCGAAAGCGACTTGAACGACGTGCGGGTGATTCGGCCTCCAGCCCAGGGGGGCTACGGCCTGGATGCCCAGTGGAACGACGATTTCCACCACTGTGTTCACACTTTGCTCACGGGAGAAAGTGACGGCTACTATCTGGATTTTGGCACCTGCGAACAGTTCGCCAAAGTGTGGACCAGCAGCTTTGCCTACACCTGGACCTACTCGCCCCACCGCCAGCGCTATCACGGCAGCGATGCCCGCGATCGCCCCCCTTCCCAATTTGTCGTCTGTGCCCAGAACCACGATCAGGTGGGCAACCGCATGATGGGCGATCGCCTCAGTACTCTGGTGGGCTTTGAGTCCCTGAAGCTGGCGGCGGGGGCGGTGATCCTGGCTCCAGCCATTCCCTTACTGTTCATGGGAGAAGAGTACGGGGAGGAGGCTCCCTTTCTGTACTTCATTAGCCACAGCGACCCGGAGCTGGCGCGACTGGTGCGGGAAGGCCGCAAGCGGGAGTTCGCCGCCTTTCACGCCACCGGAGAAGCCCCCGATGCCGACAGTCCTGAAACCTTTCGCGCCTCGACCCTCCGCTGGGAGCAGCGCACCCAGGGCCAGCACGGAGTTTTGCGCCAGTTCTACCAGACCTTGATTCAGTTGCGGCGGACTTTGTCTCCCATCACCCACTTTGATCGGGATGCCATTGAGGTGCAGGTAGATGAGGGCGATCGCACCGTGCGGATCCACCACTGGCAGGGAGACGAGGCCGTGCTCATTGGCTTCAACTTCAGCCCCGATCCCCAGCCCCTGCCTAAAATCCCGCCGGGTACGTGGCAGAAGCAGATTGATTCCGCCGCTGCCCATTGGCGGGGGCCAGGAAGTGCGCTACCCGACCGCTTGGACGGAGAAAGTTCCGCTAAAATGCAGCCCACCAGCGTCACCCTCTATTCGCAAGTGCTATGAAAATTCCCGTTGCCACCTATCGCGTTCAGTTCAACCCCGACTTTCGCTTTGCCGATGCCGAGGCGATCGCCCCCTATCTGGAACTCCTGGGCGTCTCGACGCTTTACGCTTCCCCCATCTTCCGGGCCAGGGGCGGCAGTACCCACGGCTATGATGTGGTGGACCCGCGACGGATCAGTCCTGAACTGGGCGATCGCCCCGCTTTGGAATCTCTGGTGAAAACGCTACAGAACCACCAGATTACCTGGCTTCAGGACATCGTGCCCAACCACATGGCCTACGACAGCACCAACCCCTTTTTGATGGACGTGATGGAGTATGGCCCCAACTCCGACTACTACAACTTCTTCGATATCCAGTGGGAGCATCCCTACAAAGACATTGAGGGCAAGGTGCTGGCTCCCATGCTGGGAGACTTTTATGGCCAGTGTTTGGAGCGGGGCGAAATCCAGATTGACTATGGCGAGTCGGGCCTGCACGTCAACTACTATGACCTCAAGTTTCCCCTGCGCATTGAGTCCTACAGCCAGTTGATTACCCACGATCTGGGACGGCTGCGCCGCACCCTGGGACGAGAGCACCCCGACTTCATCAAGCTGCTGGGCATTCTGTACTTGCTTAAGAGCGCCATTGCGGATACGAGCGATCGCCAGTACCGGGA
>JBHJGR010000260.1:0-8761 GCA_050331615.1 Elainellaceae cyanobacterium | reverse complement strand
CTGCCCCCTGAAATTCAACCTGAAATTCAGAACAAGCTAAAAGATTCGCACCCTTCTCCTTGTCGCCTCTTGGGTTGGAAGTGTAAAGATCAAGAAGACCCAATTCGTGGTTTGTCATGGCAAATCCGCAACCGTCGCTTGCTCAGTACTACCACCAGCAAACCAAGTATCACCCGGATACTCTTTCCCAGAAGGCGCAGCCCCTCGATAGGGATAGTCAGCCCGAACCGTTTAAGGACTACAAGATTGGTACGGCGTTTCCTCTAAAGCCCTATTTGGCCGAAGACCTAGACAATGCTGACGACGTTACCCAAGCCTGGCGACGGCTGTCACGGCTGCTGTTGGCAAGCTATGGGCTGACGGTCAAAATCATGACGCTATCCGGGGAACCCGTCTTTTTCCGAGCTTCCCCATCGGCGGGGGCACTCTATCCGGCGGAGATTTACCTGATTTCCAGGGGCACCCCCGTGCTGCCCCCTGGCCTCTACAGCTACCAGTCCAAAACTCACGCCCTGGTACACTTTTGGGACAGTGACGTGTGGACTGACCTCCAGCACGCCTGCTTCTGGCATGCCAGTTTGGACGGCACCCAGATGGCGCTGGTGACGACGGCAATTTTCTACCGATCTGCCTGGCGCTATCAGGCCCGCGCCTACCGCCGCATTTTTCTGGACACGGGACATTTGTTAGGCAATATTGAGCTGGCCTGCGCCATCAACCGCTATCGCCCCCACCTGATTGGTGGCTTTGCCGACCAGGCGATGGATGACCTGCTTTACCTGAACTCTGAGCAGGAAGGCACCATGACCGTGATGGCGATCGCCGACCAGCAAGACCTCCAGCAAAACCTGCCGCTGATGCCCACGGCCCTGGCCTCTGCGACCCAGACCGACTATCCGCCCCTGCCGGATGAAGACCTGCTGATGGCGCTACACCAGGCCAGCCGCATCCCCAAGCAGCCCGATGTCTCCTGGAAAGCCGTGAGCCGTTTTGACGCGGTGGAGGCGATCGCCGACCAGCCCATCCGGGAAGACAAGTACAACTTCCCCTTCTGTTTCAAAGTGGCAACCCAGAGCGCGGCCATTCTCTGGGGTGAGGAGCTGCTGGATCTGGAGCGCACCATCCTCAAGCGCCGCTCCACCCGCCAGTACAGCGGGGCCGACCTGAAGCTGGACGAACTCTGCACCCTGCTGGACTTCACCTACCAGCCCCACCACTACATCGACCAGGGATTGGAGCGATCGCCCGACTATTTTGACCTGGAGCTGATTGAAACCTTCGTCGCGGTTTCCGGCGTCATGGGCCTAGACGAAGGCTGCTACTACTACGCTCCCCGTGCCCAGGAGCTGCGGCAGATTCGCTTCAAGAACTTCCGCCGGGAGCTGCACTTCCTCTGCCTGGGGCAAGAGCTGGGGCGGGATGCTGCCGCCCTGGTGTTCCACACGGCGGACCTGGGGAAGGCGGTGGCCAAGTATGGCGATCGCGCCTATCGCTACCTGCATATGGATGCGGGGCATTTGGGGCAGCGCATGAACCTGGCGGCGATTCGTATGGGGCTGGGGGTGAGCGGCATTGCTGGCTTCTTCGACGACGAGGTGAACGAAGTGTTGGGCATTCCCACTGATGAGGCTGTCCTCTACATCACCACCCTGGGCCGCCCCGCCCGCTAGAGCGATCGCCAGCGAGAACTGCAGCGCCTCATGCGTCAGGCTTTACTCGGCTCAACCCACCCTCCAGACTATTTCAGGAAGTAAGCGCTTCCATATCTGGAATAATCCGCTCAATGCCCTCTTCCTGATCAACGAACTCCTGCACCCGACTGCGATAGTCCCGCAGGGTTTCATCGACCCACTCCCGGTCGTTGCTGTTGGCGTATAGGTGCACCAGCGGCTCGCCCGCGTCGGGCAGCACCAGAATCCAGCTCTCCGGATCGTTGGGTCTGAAAATCTTCACGCCGTCCGTCAGGTCGAGGAGTTCGTTGGGGTGCCGTTCTACCATGTGCCGCATGAGCGCCCCCTTGACGATCCAGGGGCAGCGCACCGTAACGCTGCGGTGGGCCACGCGGGGCAGTTCGGTACGTAGCTGGGCGAGCGATCGCTCCTGGATCGTTAGCATTTCGATCATCTTGGCGATGCAGAACATGGCGTCAAAGCCGGGATGCAGTTCGGGGAAGATGAAGCCCATCTCGCCGCTGCCCCCTAGGGCCACATTGGGGTTCTTATGGGACGCCTCCATTAGAGCAGTGGGATTGGCCTTGGTGCGAATGACTCTGGCATCGTGGCGACGGGCAATTTGCTCCACCGCACTAGAAGCGTTCACCGGCACCACCACCGAGCTGCGGGGGCGGGCCGTCAGAATAATGTGGGTCATCAGCGCCGTGAGCAGTTCACCCCGAATAGCGCTGCCCGTCTCGTCCACCAGGATGAGCTGTTCCCCATTGGCGGACACCTGCACCCCCAGATTGGCCTTCAGCGCCTCCACCACGTGGCCGAGCTGGCTGAGCAGCACCTCCCGCTCTTCCACCGTGGGCATGATTTGGCTGAGGCTGGCGTTAAGCACCACGGCATCGCAGCCAAACTTATTCAGCAGGCGGGGCAGCACCGCCCCCGATACGGCATAGACATAGTCGATGACTACTTTGGAGTTGCTGTTGCGCACCGCTTCGATGTTGAGGTGCTTTTCAAAGCAGGTGCTGTAGACATCGATCACCTGACCGGAGTAGACCATGTTGCCGATTTCCTGGACGGGGACCCGACGGAAGTCTTCCTTAAAGTAAGCCCCTTCGATTTTCTTCTCGCGGCTCTTCGACAGATCGATGCCGTTGCTGTCGAAAAACTCGATGAGGATATGGTCGGGACGGGCCGGATGCACCCGCACATGCACCCCTGCCTCAACCCCGAGGGAAGGCACCACTACCCGCGCGATCGGAATTGCGGTTGCCTCTAGGTTCTGCACATGGACGCCTACGGACATCAGCCCGGCGATGAGCGATCGCGACACCATGCGGGAGATGCTGCGCTGGTCCCGAGAAACCGTCACTTGAGCACCGGGCTTGAGGGTGGAGCCAAACGCCGCCCCCAGGCGCACTGCAAACTCGGGGGTGATATCGATATTGGCCAGCCCCGACACCCCCCGCTGACCAAATAAGTTACGACGAGCCACTTGTCCCCAAATCAGGTTCATATTTAGCGTTGCACCCGGTTCAATTTTCTTACTCGGCCAGACTCGAACTTCAGGGGTAATTTGGGCTTCCTCGCCCACCGTAGACAGAGAGCCAACAATCGCTCCTTCCAGCACATGGGCGCGGCGGTCGATGCGGGTCCCCCGCCCGGTGACACAGGCCCTCAGGTGGACTTCTTCGCCAATCAGGGAACCGTTCCAGACAATGGGGCGCTTCAGATCGGCATCGGAACCAATGGTGACGTTGTCGCCAATGACAGTGCCCGCCTCAAGCCGGACCCGGGCACCGATGCGGCAGTTGTTGCCGATCATGACGGGGGGTTCAATGTGGGCGGAAGGGTCAACGTAGGTGTTGGTGCCCAGCCAGAGCCCTGGTGACTGTTCCTGGTAGTAGCCCAGATCCAGCTTCACCTTGCGCTGGAGAGCATCGTACTGGGCCTCTCGATAGGCGTTGAGGTGCCCGACATCGCACCAGTAGCCGTCAGCGATGTACCCGTACATCGGCTCACCGTTTTCCAGCAGCAGGGGGAACAGATCCTTGGAAAAGTCAGACTCCTGCCCCTCTGGGAGATATTTCAGCACCTCCGGCTCCAGGATGTATGTGCCCGTGTTGACCGTATCGGAAAAGATTTCGCTGGTAGACGGTTTCTCTAGAAAGCGCTGGATGCGCTGGTCGGCGTTGGTGATCACCACGCCAAACTCCACCGGGTTGGGGACGCGGGCGAGCACCAGGGTGGCCTTAGAGCCGCGCTGTTTGTGGAAGGCGATCGCCGCTGAGAGGTCAAAGTCGGTAATGCTGTCGCCGCTGATGACCAGAAACGTGTCTTCGAGAAGTTCCGCGACGTTCTTGACGCATCCGGCGGTTCCCAGGGGCTGATCTTCTTCCACCGCGTAGGTGAGCTGCACCCCAAAGTCGCTGCCGTCCTGAAAGTAGTCTCGCATCACGTCGGGCAGATAGTAGAGGGTCGCAATCACCTCAGAAATGCCGTGCCGCTTCAAGAGGTTAATAATGTGCTCCGCAATCGGACGGTTCAAAATGGGCACCATCGGTTTGGGGAGATCACAGGTGAGCGGACGAAGTCGCGTTCCTGAGCCACCAGCCATCAGCACTGCTCGCATAGATCCTCCTGGTTCCTCCAAGTAAGGGCTAACCATCCGCGACATCAACAAGGCAACAAATTCGCTGGGTCGGTGTCTATTCGATGGCAAGCTGGGCGATCGCCCCAGGTCTCAGGTGAATCGCGTCGACCCCATCACTGAGCACACCAAATAGCCACCTGAGAAGCATCTTACAAAATAATGAGGATGCTGGAATGAGCATAGGGGATCACACCGATGATTTTGGTTGGTTACCCTACACTTATAGATAGGTCAGTCGTTGGAGCAGAGGCTAGGCATCATCGGCAGTTCTTCTGCCTTCATCGCCCCCATCTGTGCTCAAGATTAAGAGATGTAACGCGTTTGTCATAATCTCTGCTTCAGGGCCTGATAAAAAATTGATCGACTCCTGAGAAGATCCACTCCTGAGAAAAGCCTGAGAAAAGGAAGGTCAGCATATGCCTCAACTGCTCGGTATCATACTCATCGCCGTCTATGTCGGCGGCATCTGGAAGTTTTGGAAGGGCTTTCATCGCACCAACTTTAGCCAGGGACGGCTCTACTTATCTCTGATGTGGCCCCTGCTGCTGGTTGCCAACAAGTCCTACCGCAAAAACTTCAACCGCGCCCTCAAGGGCTAGTGGTTTATCAAGGCTAAAAATCAGGGTGAATCTCGCAGGGATTCACCCAAACTTGTAACCGTGACGCCGCACCAGGGCCGCCAGTCGGGCAAGGGAGCATTGGGTCCGCGCCCGATGCTCCCTACGTCTGGGTCGGCGTATTTTGGGTCGGCAGGGCTGCGCCACAGGCGCGGCAGAATACCGCATCTGAGTCATGGAACTCAGTGCCACACCGGGGACAGGGCTTCTCCACTTTGCGGGCGGTTTTGAGCAGTTGCTTAATCAAATCCCCCACTTGCCAGGGGATCAGGGCGATTCCCGTCCAGATCATGAGAATGGTGAGCAGGCGTCCCCCTTCCGAGGTGGGGGTGATGTCGCCGAAGCCCACCGTGGTCATGGTGGCCACCGCAAAGTAGAAGGCGTCCAGCAGGGTGCGGAAGGCATCGGGGTTGACGGCGTGCTCCACCTGGTAAATCAGCCCAGAGTAGACGAATACGATGGTCAGCAGGGTGAACAAAATCCGCGCCAGAATCACGCTGTCCTCGCTGCTGACGTAGCCCAGGATGGTGCGACCTTCTAGATAACGCAGCAGGCGGAGAATGCGGAACCAGCGAAAGATGAGAATGAAGCTGACGTTGAACTGTCCCAGGAAGAAAGGGGCGATCGCCACCAGGTCAATCAGCGAATAGGGGCTGGTGAAGTAGCGCCACCGATCCTCAGCGCTCCAGAGCCGCAGCAGATACTCCACCGAAAACACCAGGAGAATGGCGGTATTCAGCAGATCGAGAATGGCCTGTATCCTGGCGGGAAGCGGGTAAGTGGTTGCCGCGAAGATGATTGAGGAGAGCAGTACCAGGAGAGCGATCGCCAGGTTGACGGCTCGCCCCGTCGGATTTTCTACGCTCTCCAGGATGGTTCGTAAACGGGATCGCAGCAAAGCTAGGCACCTAAGACAAATCCTGACCGTTGAGGAACGGTGAGCACGAGGCGATCGCCCTGCCACGCCGCATTGCCGGTGCCATACAGCAGGCGATCGGGCCGAGACGACAGGGAGTCTGCTGCCGCCACGCTAACGGTGGCGGATTCGGTGCCTGCATTCACCGCCACAATCAGAGTTTCCTCCGGAAGCGATCGCGCAAACACATGGGTCATGCCTTCCGCCAGCAGGGTCTGGTAGGTTCCAGTCCGCAGGGAGACATGAGCATGGCGCAGGGCGATTAAATCCCTATGGTAGTGCAGCATGTCCTGATCCCAGTCGGCCTCATCGGGGAAGGTGCGGCGGTTGTCGGGATCGCGGGCTCCCTGCAGCCCGACCTCATCCCCGTAGTAAACGCTGGGTGCGCCGGGGAAGGTCATCTGTAGCAGAATGGCCAGCTTGACGCTATTGCGGGCTTCTCCCACCATCGCAGCATCGGCGGACTCGCCGCCTACCACAGAGAACAGGCGGGCAATATCATGGCTGGAAAGAATATTGAGCTGGGTTTGCTGGATCTCCCAGGGGTAGAGCTGGAGCAGGGCATCAATCTTGGCGGCGTATCCAGCGGCGTCCAGCGCTGGATAGGGGAAATATTCTGGCTCTTCCACGTACTCCATTTTGACGCGATCGCCCGCTGTAAAAGCGATCGTTGGCCCGGCAAACAGGTAGTTCATCACCCCGTCAAACTGGGTACCATCCAGCCACTGCCGCGCATCGCCCCAAATCTCGCCCACGATATAGGCATCGGGGTTCACCCCCTTCACCCGCTGGCGAAACTCCTGCCAGAAATCAGGCACCTTCACCTCAAAGGGCACATCTAGCCGCCAGCCGTCGATCCCCATTTTTAGCCAGTACTCTGCCACCTGCATGATGTATTCCCGCACCTGGGGATTGCGGTGATTGAACTGAGGCAGAGCGCGATTGCCCACCCAGCCCACATAGTTGGCTGGCAGCGCTCCGTCATAAGCGGACAGGGGCCACTTTTCGATGGTGAACCAGTCTAGCCAGGGGGAAAACGGCCCGTTCTCCAGAATGTCATTGAAGTAGAAGAAGCCCCGGCTAGCGTGGTTAAACACCCCGTCCAGCACTACCTTCATGTTGCGCTGATGGGCCGCGTGGAGGAGGTCTTTGAGGGCGTCGTTGCCGCCTAGCAGGGGGTCGACCTGATAGTAGTCGTGGGTGTGGTAGCGGTGGTTGCTGGCTGACTGGAAGACAGGGGTAAAGTAAACGGCATTGACGCCTAAGTCCTGGAGATAGTCCAGCTTCTCTGCCACGCCCCATAAATCGCCTCCCTTATATCCTTGAAGCGTAGGAGGAGAGTGCCAATCCTCTAGGGGCACCTGCATGGCCACCGATTTGGGATGGGTTGTGGTTTTGGCAAATCGATCCGGAAAGATCTGGTAAAACACGGCATGTTTGACCCAGTCAGGCGTTTGAACTTGCATGAATCGCTCCTTGCTCCGTCAACGCTAAGGCTATCGGTGATGCTGCTGATTGTCACTGTCCATGGGGAAGACCTAAGTCGATCGCCGCGAATTTTCCCAGGGCGCGTCATCGCCTCACCTGACGCGCCGCAGCTCGCTGCGAGACAAGCTACTCCGGCTCATCCGACTTGAGCAGGGCATTGCGGGCTTTGGTGGCCCGGTCGGCGGCTTCCGCCATGACTGCGTCCTTACTTTCCAGCATTTCGCCGGGATAGTTTTCCAAAACTTTGGTGGAGAGGGAAACGCGCCGCTTCACTTCGTCGAGAGCGATGATCATCGCCTTAATAGGCTGTCCGGCCTCAAAGAGGGAATCCAGGGAGGAGACGAAGTTCTTGCTGACCTGGTTGATATGGAGTAGCCCAGTCACGCCCTCAAAATCTACAAACACCCCAAAGGGCTTGATGCCCGATACCTTGCCGTCTACCAACTGCCCGACTTCAAGCTGGGTGAGACTGGCAGCCTGCCGGGCTAGCCGCTGGGAGAGGACCAGCCGCCGCCGATCCTGATCGACCTCCAGCGGGCAGACGGTGAGGATGCGGCCCACCAGACCGTCCAGATCTGCCCGCTCTACTAGGTGCGATCGCGGCACAAACCCCCGCAGCCCGTAGGCATCCACCGTCACTCCGCCTTTGTTGACGCCACTTACCCGCACGTCTAAAGACTCCCCCGCTTCCCGCATCGTCTCAAACTGCTGCCAGAGCTGCTTAATCTCTAGCTGGCGAATGGAGAGGGTCACCTGCCCGTCCGAATTTTGCTCGCGAATGATTAAGAAATCTCGCTCTTCCCCCACTGGCAAAATTTCTGCCAAAGCCGCACTGTGCCGCAGGGAAGCTTCATCCTTGGGCAAATAGGCAGCCGCCTTACCGCCGATGTCAATGTAGACCCCGTCAGCTTCATGACTATCGACTTTGCCACGCACAACCTGCCCCCGCTCGAAGGTGTAGTCGTGCTGTTCGAGCGCTTTCGCAAAATCGTCGGACGAAAAAGACAAACTGACCTCCTGGAAACGAATCGGTTTCTGGGTTCGCGCTGAGGTCACAAGCAAATCAACTTGCGAGGCTATCTGCGAAGGGTCCAGCAGTGGTGGGAACGTTCCCAATATAATCAATTCTCCAGGCTTTGAGCATTAAGTACTCTGAAGCTGGGATGGGCAAAAGGAAAGGGCCATTCTTGAGAATAGTCACCACGAGTGGGGCAAATAGCCACTCGCCCTTACGGGTTTCCCTATCTTCTTAAGTACAAATGGCCCTACGGGCTAAGGTTTGAGCGTGGAACCTCCACGTCGCGGGGGGTCCACACCTCTTGAGTGTCCTAACCCGAAAGCGTAACGCTAACAATCAAGCCAGTGGGGTGCGGCCGCCCCCCGGGGGCGGCGCCCACCCAAGGGCCCGTGATTTTGTGGG
>JBHJGR010000259.1:0-29497 GCA_050331615.1 Elainellaceae cyanobacterium | reverse complement strand
TGCTGTAAAAACATTGTGTTATTAAAAAAATAAATTATTTTTCTTTGGGGGGCCCCCCCCGCGGGGGGCCCACACCCTAAGTTGTAATTAATTGTGCTCTAGCGCTTACGTAGGATTACTGGATTTGGGCGATCGCCGCCACCACCCGATTAGCCACCTCCTCCGACAGCGGTACGTACCCCAACTCCTCGCTGTACGCCTGCCCTTCAGTAGCACACCACTGGAGCAGTTCCCGCAGGGTTGCCCCCTTAGCTGGGTCGTCGTACTGCTGATAGGCCATGATCCAGGTGTAGGTGGAGATCGGGTAGGACTCGGCCTCCTCCGGATCGGGGACAAAGGCTACCAGTGAGTCCGGTAGTTCAACCGTGCTGAGGGCGCTAGCGGTAGATGCGACGCCGGGCAGCACGAATTCCCCGGCCTGGTTCTCCAGCGCGGCGACGGTCATGCCGAGCTGCTGGGCGTAGGATAGCTCCACATAGCCGATCGCCCCCGCTGCCTGCTGAATCTGGGCACTCACCCCGGCGTTGGACTTGATGGCCACCCCCGCTGGCCAGGACACGCTGACCCCCGCTCCTACGGTCTCCTTCCAGGTGGGGCTGATGGCGCTCAGGTGATTAGTCAGGGCCGCCGTGGTGCCGCTGCCGTCAGAGCGGTGTACCAGGATGATCGGCAGGTCCGGCAGGGTCAGGTCGGGGTTGGCGGCGGCGATTTGCGGATCGCTCCAGTTGGCAATCTCTCCAGCAAAAATGGCGGGATAGACGGCGCGGGTCAGCTTCAAGCCGCTGTCGATGCCAGGGAGGTTGTAGGCGATCGCCACGCTGCCAGCGGTCATCGGCAGCAGCACAATTCCCTGCTCCACCGCTGCCATATCGGCTTCGCGCATGGCCACGTCACTAGCGCCAAAATCAATGGTGCCAGAAATCATTTGCTGCACCCCCACTTCGCTCCCCGTGGGCTGATAGTTCACCTGCACGTTGGGATGGAGCTGGTTGTATTCCGAGAACCAGTGCTGGTAAATGAAAAAGGGAAAGCTGGCTCCTGTCCCGTTGAGCCGCACGATGGCTGCCGGTTCTGAGGGATTGGCGGAATTATCCGTAACTGAGGATGGGGATTGGCAGGCGACCACCCAGAGGGCGATGAGGGCGATCGCCCCAAAAAACCAGTGCGGAAACAGACGACGGTTCATCTTCTTTAAGGAGTCCTAGTTGGCGATGGAACAAAATTCAAAAGTGGCCCGGCAAGCCTAATTTGATGGAATAGATCGCATCACGTAGGGTGGGCAATGCCCACCCATCAAAAGTCAAAAGTTTGACGCGATCGCTTAACACACTACCTTAGACTTGTCTTAAGTACATGGCCATAAATAAAAGCCAGCGGGGTGTGCGCCCCGCCGGGGGGCGCACCCCACCCTAGCTACGTTTACTGATGACCACCTACTTACCAGTAGGTCAGGCACTGCACTGGGCTTTGCCCAGCCGCTGCTCGCATAGCGCCTTCTCTCCCGCCTCTAGCTCCGCCCACTCCACATCCCGCCGCAGCACGACGCCGTTATGGCCCACCATGAGCCGGGGGAGCTGCTCGTTCTCAATCAGCTCCAGGGTTTCCATATTGTAGGTGGTGTAGGTGGTGAGTTCGGGCGCATCAAAGTTCACGTCCACAATCGTCAGGGCTTTCCAAGGGGGCAAATCGCTATCGATGAGCGGACGGGGACCAGAGCCAAGAATGCCCGTGTGCAGGAGCTGCAGGTCGCCCTTGTGGGCGGGGTAGTAGGCGTGGTGGTGACCGCTGATGTAGGTGTGGACGTCGTAGCGCTCCAGCATTTCCTGAAGCCGCTGCGGATCGCGCATCACCTCACCGGGCTGGTTGCGCCCGATCGCCACGGAGTAGAGCGGCAGGTGTCCCAGCAAAACCCGCATCTTCGCCTGCTGTGCTGCCGGACTGGACAGCGCCTTTTCCACCCAGGCCAGCTTGTCTTCGGGAATCAGGTCAGAGGACCCGTCCCAGGCCAGGAAGAAGATACCGGCCTGCTCAAAGGTGTAGTAGAAGGGAAATTCGTAGCGATCGACAAACTGGATGCCCGGATCGTGGTCGGGCGTCTCCCAGTATTCCTGAGTGATGTCTCGCTCTTTTTGAAACAGGAACGATCCCCCCACCCCCCGAGCGCTGGAGGCATCGTGGTTACCCACCGTAAACCCGTAGGGCACCTTCATCTCCCGCAGGGGAGCAGCCACGTACTGGTTAAATCCGGCCCACATATCCCGCATCACCTGCTCGGTCAGGGTCAGATCTTGCCCCGCCACCATGTCACCGCTGCACACCACCAGGTCAGGCTGCCAGAAGGGAATCAGCCGCATCGCCTTCTCAACTTCGGGGTCATAGGTGACGGAACCGTAGGGGCCGTTCAGGTCACTAATCACCATCAGCCGCACGTCTCCCTTAGTCGGATTGAACAGCCCCTCGCCCCCAGCGCTGTTGGCGATCGCCTGAGTTTCTGCGGGCAATGCGGTCTCTCCTGCCGACTGGCTAGACTGATCAGCGGTGTTCAGGGCTGCCCCACCTCCGGCGTCTACCTCGGTCGATGGGTCAGATGGCGGAGAGAGGACTTGGGAATCGTTTTGGGTGCAGGCGATCGCCACCCCCAGCACCAGCCCCATCACAAACAGCACAATCAGCCGTCGCCAATGCTTCACCATTGCTAGCATCACTCCCATCCACAAGTAGGTATAGCCCTATGGGCTAAGGTTTGCGTGTGAAACCCCCGCGACGCAGGGGTTCCACACCTCTTGAATGTCTTAATGCGAAAGCGTAGCGCCATAGTTAAACAGGATTATTTTCTTGGGGTGCGCGCCCCGCCGAGGGTACACCCTTACAAAGGGTAATAAATTGTGCCTGAGCACTTAGCTACATGAATAACAATAATCGCTGATGCGTCAATTAGATGCAGGTTAAGCTCGGGCAAAGGAACCCGTTCTGGGAGTCTACGCGTTTCGAGTCTGGGTAAATTTACTTATGCTCCCTTTACGCAAGGGTGTGAAATTTGAAGCTAGCGTCAATATTACGCGAAAACATTGGTTGTGCCGGAATTCATAGCGGATCGTGGAGATCAAAATTTCCAAATTACTGGCCTAAATTTCCTGGCTCAGTTGTTTGATTGCCGCTGATTGCAGCTCTGGAACCATCACTTCTCTGAATTAATCATTCTCTTTCAGATAGGTGTGGACTGGGCTTCGTTCCCGTTTACACCGATTTCCTTTTGGAGAGATTTAGCCAGCAGAAAGTTCCCTACGGACTTTTCTGGCGAGAGACTCGTTTGATCTTTCAGTGCGTTTAGTGGCTCTATCCAATTGGCCTACACTGGCTGTCCGCCCTGAAGCGTCAGAGCTATCTGAGGCTCAGTTTCGGGTGGCGGATATTTCCCGTGGCAGCTTGTGTATGCCTTAGCTGTGTATCCCTTAGCAGATTCTGCCTCAATTCCAGTCCATCAGGATCATCTACACTCTTTTGTCAAGTTTGCTAAAGCGCAAAAGCTTTTTTCTCGAAAATTGAACACCCTTAATTTAGGGGAAGGTCCCCCAGGAGGTTTTGATTATGTATGTAGACGATGACTACTCGTATCCGCTAAGTACTGAGCACCCATATCCGGTAGGGATGCCCGTGAAAATTACCAAAGGGTTCATGAAGGGGCAGGTTGGCCAAATTGCGGGGGCGACTCAAATCGGCGGCTACTTCATTCAAAAGCGGTTGGAGCAGGCGGCAGGGCGCATCATTCCCGTCCCCGAAGGCCCCTTTTTCCCGGATGAATTCGAGCCGCTAGCAAAGCTGACGGAACTGGAGTCGGCTTAGCGGTTCACATTCCCGCTGCGGTATTAACGCTCAATCGTTTCGCAGTCTCGCCTTGTCATCAATTCTCACTAGAGGAGCATCCCATCGGGGGGGCTCCTCTATTTCTATTTATCGCGTTACGCTTTCGCGTTAGGACACTCAAGAGGTGTAGAACCCCTGCGACGCGGGGGGTCTACACTCAGACCTGAGCCGGTAGGGCGATATCAGAAAACCTGTGGGTAGAGAGCTGATATCATACCCGACTAAATCAGTCGGGTATGTTTGACTCCATTTTTTTCGCCGTGCTACTATCCCGAAAGTTGGTAGGGGCACTGCCGAGGTGTACTCTGTCCTTTCCTACCGATCAGTTGTTGTCTAGAGAACCTGTCGAGATATCACCATGACCCAGGCCCTTGAGCGCTTAATCCAGCAGTCCACCCCCCTGACCCAGGCCGCCTTCACTAAGCTGCGGTGTCGGGAATGCGGCGAAGAGTACGACGCAGTTGCCAAGCACGTTTGTGAGGATGTCTGCTTTGGGCCGCTGGAAGTGACCTACGACTATGACCTGCTGCGGCAGACAGTGACCCGCGAGACCATCCAGGCGGGGCCAAACTCCATCTGGCGCTATCGCCCCTTCCTGCCGGTGACCAGCGACAATCCCATCGATGTGGGCACGGGTATGACTCCCCTGGTGCGGGCCAATCGCCTCGCCCGTCGTCTGGGGCTGAAATCCCTCTACATCAAAAATGATGCGGTCAATATGCCCACCCTCAGCTTTAAGGATCGGGTGGTTTCCGTCGCCCTCACTCGTGCTCGGGAGCTAGGTTTCTCCACTGTTTCCTGCGCCAGTACCGGGAATCTTGCAAATTCGACAGCGGCGATCGCCGCCCACGCTGGTCTAGACTGCTGTGTCTTTATCCCCTCTGACCTGGAAGCTGGCAAGGTGCTGGGCACCCTGATCTACGCTCCCACCCTGATGGCCGTCCACGGCAATTACGACCAGGTGAATCGCCTCTGCTCGGAGGTGGCGAATACTTACGGCTGGGGCTTCGTCAATATCAACCTGCGGCCCTACTATTCCGAAGGGTCAAAAACCCTGGGCTTTGAGGTGGCAGAACAGCTCGGCTGGCAGCTGCCCGACCACGTCGTTGCGCCCCTGGCCTCTGGCTCCCTCTTCAGCAAGATTTACAAGGGCTTCCAGGAGTTCATCAAGGTCGGTCTGGTGGATGAGAAGTCGGTTCGGTTCAGCGGTGCTCAGGCGGAGGGCTGCTCCCCCATCGCCCAGGCGTTTCAGGAAGGTCGGGATTTTGTTACTCCGGTCAAGCCCAACACCATCGCTAAGTCCATCGCCATCGGTAACCCTGCCGACGGCATCTACGCCCTCGACATCGCCCGCAAGACCAACGGCAACATCGAGGCGGTCACCGACGCGGAAATCATAGACGGCATCAAGCTGCTGGCCGAAACGGAGGGCATCTTCACCGAAACCGCAGGCGGCACCACCATTGCCGTGCTCAAGAAGCTGGTTGAAGCAGGCAAGATCGACCCCGACGAAACCACGGTGGCCTACATCACCGGCAACGGCCTGAAGACCCAGGAAGCGGTGCAGGGCTACATTGGCGAACCGCTGACCATCGAGCCCAAGCTAGAGAGCTTTGAGCGGGCTCTGGAGCGGGCTCAGACTCTGGGTCGCCTGGAGTGGCAGCAGACGATTGTTTAGGGTCTGGAAGATTGTGTAAAAGGAGCAAGATGTACGAACTATGGCTGTTAAAGTTTTGATTCCCACCCCGCTGCAAAAGTTCACGAAGAATCAGGCCGCCATTGAGTGTGACGGCGGCAGCATTGCCGAGTTGCTCGACTCCCTGGAACAGAGCTTTCCGGGGATCAAGAACCGCCTCTGCGACGATGACGGCCAGCTGCGCCGCTTCATCAATTTCTACGTCAACAGCGAAGACATCCGCTTCCTAGACGGAGCGCAAACGTCCCTGGAAGACGGCGACGAGGTGAGCATCGTTCCCGCTGTCGCAGGCGGCTAACCCTCGTAGGGTGGGCAATGCCTACCGACGCATGATGAGTTCTCTAGACTAGAAGGAGCATGGTTCTGCTGTGCTCCTTTTCCTTTAGATCTTCGACTTCAAGGAGTGGCAGGGGCCAGAAGTCAGAAGTCAGAATTCGGGAGTCAGAAGTCGCGTCTGATGCAGATTAGGGATTGAATGCTTCGTTGCGCAAGCATCCTGCTTGCGCACATCGTCCCGTTACAGACTGGAAGCCTGCGCGACGAAAGGTTTTGAGACTCCTGACTCCTGACTCCTGGATTCCGTATTCCTAAACGAACCTCATCAGATCCCGGCTTAACGAAAATCAAACTCTAACCATGATCAATCTCCAGCCCGAATCGTCCGAACAATTCGCCAGCGATAACTATTCCGGCATGTGCCCCGAAGCGGTAGAGTACCTGATGCGGGCCAATCAGGGCAGCGCTCCCGCCTATGGGGATGACCGGTGGACCCAGCAGGCTGCCGATCGCCTCCGAGAATTGTTCGAAACCGACTGCGAGGTGTTCTTCGTTTTCAATGGCACTGCTGCCAACTCCCTCTCCCTAGCTGCCCTCTGCCAGTCCTATCACAGCGTCATTTGTCACGAACTGGCCCACATTGAGACCGACGAGTGCGGTGCGCCCGAATTTACCTCCAACGGCTCCAAACTGCTGGTGGGCAAGGGGGCAAATGGCAAGCTGACGCCAGAGGCGATCGCCTCAATCGCCACCAAGCGCCAGGACATCCATTACCCCAAACCTAAGGTGATCAGCCTCACTCAGGCGACCGAAGTGGGGACCCTCTATACCCTGGACGAGCTGGCCGCCATTGGCGAGGTCGCCCGCCGCCACCGCTTAAAAATCCACATGGACGGGGCGCGGTTTGCCAATGCCGTCGTCGCCATGAACCAGCCCCCCGCCGCCCTCACCTGGAAAGTGGGCGTGGACGTGCTGTGCTTCTGCGGCACCAAAAACGGCATGGCCTATGGGGAAGCGATTGTCTTCTTCAATCGGGATTTGGCGGAGGATTTTGCCTACCGCTGCAAGCAGGCGGGTCAGCTTGCCTCCAAGATGCGCTTCATCTCGGCCCCCTGGCTGGGGTTACTGGAAACCGGAGCCTGGCGGCGCAATGCCCGCTATGCCAACCAGTGCGCCGCCTACCTGGAGAGCAGGCTAAGCACCATTCCGGAGCTGGAGATCCTGTTTCCCAGGGAAGCCAACGCGGTGTTTGTGCAGATGCCGGAGGCGGTGATTCAGGAATTGCGATCGCACGGTTGGCGCTTCTACACCTTTATTGGCACGGGGGGCGTGCGGCTGATGTGCTCCTGGAATACCACGACAGAACGCATCGATCAGCTGGTGCGGGCGGTGAAGGAGGCGATCGCCCGCACGACTCCCCTGACGGCCTGACCGGTCCAACTGCTCAGTCCCACAGTCAGGTGGATTCCATGAACCCCCGCCCTTCTAGGGCTGGGGAGATGTCAGGGGTGCCAATCCCAAAACTCGTCACAGGTTTGGTGGCTAACCATCCCTACCGAGGTTTTCCCGTTGGGCCTTAGCGGACTGCCCCAAGATGCACTAGGATAAACCGATAGAAGGATTGATTAACATTCAGGTAAACCCACCATGGCTGACGAAAAAGCATCTAAGGCTGCTGGCAAAAAGAAGGAAAAGCCCCCAGCACTGGAAGACAAGCCGTTCCAAGAGTTCATCACCCAGCACTTCATGCCCAATCTGAAGGAAACCCTGGCCAATCAGGGCGTTTCAGACCTGAAGCTCTCCTTCGAGAAGAAGCCGCTGCCCATCCAGGGCTACAGCAGCGCTGACGAATACTGGCAGGTGCGCGGGAATTGGCAAAACGACCAGCGTCGGTTTATGCTGGCGTTCCAAAAAGAAGACATCACGGGGCCGAAGTTCTACTCTGCGGCTGACCGGGGCGCGCAGTTTGGCACCCTGGAGTCGTTCATGATCGACGAGCGCCGCGTTAACCTCGATCTGATGGTGTTCTACGTGGTGCAGCGGCTCAACGGCCAGAAGTGGCTAGCCCGCAACTGAGGGCGATCGCAGCGCTAGGCACCCCCTTTACTTCGGAGAAATCTTATTCCTCTCCTAAAATCGCGCCTATAATAATGGTTACTCTAGGCAATATCAGGGGGTGGCTGGGGTTTACGGCGCTGATTTTGCACAAATAGCTTGATCAGCTCCTGCAGCTTCTCCCGGACCACCTCGGTTCCGTTCTGCAGGTTGCCGCCTGTCTCAAAAAAAACAATGCTGTCTAACGACTTCATCGCTAGCATGTGAAACAGCATGTGGGTGACCGGAACCGGCAGCGCCGTAATCTGCGGATCGGTCAGGTTCTTTGAACCAACCCGAGCATCGTTTAGAGTAGGGTAAGCATATACCACGTTTTTTTCTACCATTGGCTGATGCCGATTGCTCAGGGTCGTCATCACCCAGCCATGATCCAGGGTTTGTAGAACGTAATATTCCGAATATCGAAGCTGTTCTGCCACCGATCGAATGACAGGGGCGACCGTCGCCATCATGGCAGGCGTCGTGCCGTCCTGGGGTGCGCTATCAATCAACTCTTGAATTTGCTGGTCTAGATTCATCATGCGGAATGAAGCCTGATGTACGGTCAGAGTGAAATGCTCTAGTCGTCCTTAGTGCCTACCCGAAAATCCCGTTAAGGGTTTTGATGCCAAAAACTCTGGTGAGTTTGCGGATAGGTTTTTAGTCTAGACCGAATAGCTGACAATTGCAGTTAATTCTAGTGAGTGTGTTAGCGTCGTGATCAGTGTTTACCATCAGGGAGAAAACATCCAGAGCGTGGAATCTATCTCTCAATTTTTATTTGATGAGTTTCGCCAATCCACCCAAGCTTCTGTGAAGCACTGCCGGGATGTTTCTACCCGCCTCGCCAACGAAGTCAATCGCATTTGCTCTGAGAGTAAGCGCATTCAGGATTCGGGAGAAGTCGAAACCTGGCAGCTTAACCTGGCTCGCCATCGACTCAAGCAATGCCTCAAATATTACAGCCTGGGGTCACGCCAGGGACGTGTTGAGCTACACAGTACTCTCAGCGCGGTTGTGTACCGTTACATTACGCCGCCCCAGGTGCAGTCGAGCTACCAGGCTCGCCTCAACCTTATTGAGGATTTTCTGCAAAATTTCTACGTCGAAGCCCTCAGCGCCTTCCGCCGGGAAAACGACCTGCCCGCCACCTATCGCCCCCGTAGCCTGCTGGAGCTAACGGAGTATATGGCTTTCACCGAGCGCTACGGTAAGCGACGCATCCCTCTGCCGGGGCGACGCAGCCAGCAGCTGATCATCCTCCGAGCCCAGACCTTCTCCAAGCAGCAGCCGCCAGAAACGATGGTGGACATGGAGCAGGCGGCGGAGGGAGCCTCTTCAGAAACCGACCAGGGCTGGAACGCCGCGCCGATGCAGCAGGTGCGCGAACAAATGGTGGCCCTGGAGCCGGAGCCAGCGGAAGACTCCCTCCGAGGCGTAGTGGTCGATCGGCTGTTGGCCTATCTAGAGGAGCGGCAGCAGGAAGACTGTGCCGATTATTTCGTGCTGCGGCTCCAGGACTTGCCCGCCCATGAAATCGAGGCCATCCTCGGCCTTACTCCCCGGCAGCGAGACTATTTGCAGCAGCGGTTCAAATACCACCTGATTCGGTTTGCCTTATCCCACCACTGGGAGCTGGTGCATCAGTGGCTGGAAGCGGATTTAGAGCGCAACTTTGGCCTCACGCCCCAGCAGTGGCAGACGTTCCAAGAGCTGTTAACGGACCAGCAGCGGCGCATGCTGGAGCTGAAGCGGCAGGGAATGGGAGACAAGGCGATCGCCCAAGAGCTTGGCTGCACCACTACCCAAATGCATAAACAGTGGTCGAAGCTACTGGAAAAAGCTTGGGAAATTCGCAACAATTTAATATCCGGAGCAGAGGCAGAAAGCGATGAATAGAGATGCAGAAGCAGCCAAACAATTCTTAGCTTGGCTACTCCAAGATCCCACCTCGACCGATTTTGCACCATCAGGGGAAGGTTTCAGCCTTGAGGCTGGCCTTAGGTCTGAGAGATTGGATCAATTCGTTAATCACGCTGATCAGCTCACTGCTGAGTCTCAAGATACTATGGCTACTCATCTCAGCCAAACCCCATCGGCCTCGTCGTTATCGGAGGGGCTGCTATCTTTTGAAGTTGGAGAGATACCCGCTGTGCAAGATCGTTTTCATGCTCTGTTAAAGCGTCGGCTACGCACCGAAATCGAACAAAACCCTCCCCTATTCCCCTGGGAGGTTGACGTCAACGATTACGAATCTGAACACCCTGACGTGGCGATCGCCGAGCAAGTTCCCGCTCAGTTTTGGCTCAACCA
Source organism: Elainellaceae cyanobacterium (assembly GCA_050331615.1). Taxonomy (GTDB): domain Bacteria; phylum Cyanobacteriota; class Cyanobacteriia; order CAKZMO01; family CAKZMO01; genus JAYKGU01. The sequence goes on along the minus strand of JBHJGR010000259.1, from coordinate 19,254 downwards.
CGTCCAGCAACAGCTGCCCGTACCCATGTCCCGCTCAGTGCTGGCGCAGCTCTTGATGCAGTGCCAAGAACTGGCCCAATCCTCCCTGCAGCAGGGGGTCAAGCTGGTGCGAGCGGTGGAGTCCCTCTTTCCAGGGGAGACCCAAACCCTTAACTACTTGGCGGGATTGGTGCTGGCTTCCCCAAGCCGCTCCGCCATGCTGTCGCCAGGGGCGAAGACGGATGAAACTGGTTTTCCCAAACACTATGATGCTGCGACGCCGCTTCAGCAAATGGCCTTGTCCCTGATGGCGGCTCGCGAGATTGTGGAAACCTTGACCCTCTCGGTCCTACCTAACCAACCCCGGACCAAGCGGCATTGGCTCACCGATGCGGGGGCCGTCACGCTGGTGGCTAACTACCAAGCTGGCCAATCACCGCGTCTGCGAATTGAGGGTCATTTGCCCTGTGCTGGAACCCTGACCTTTCGGGGGCAAGAGGGTCAGGCGATCGCCCAGCGTACCAGTGCCGGGGAGTTGAGCGTCGAGCTTTGTGACATTGAAACCGAGGGGCTGTATCCCCTGGAAATTCAGCTTATGGACCAGGGGCATCCGCCGCTGACGTTTGTGGTGCAGGTGGCGGCAGGGCCAGACCAGTAATGCTCTAAACCGCCGCATTGGCGCGAGGCGAAGCATTTCGCAATCACCTTTGGCGCATCTGCCAAACGTGCTGCCGAAATGCTTCGCCCTTACGTGTTTGGGAAAGTCTTCTAAAATCATGGACAGAAAAGCTGGGAAGACGTGAAGATCAGCAGAATTCTCGGGGCATCATAGGAGTTGAGTATGGTGACGTAGAGACTTGTTGCTTTTGTACTTGTTCTTGTACTGAATCCGCCCATGACCCCAGCGAATCCTCCCCGGCGATCGCGCCCTTCCCTCAAAGCTCTGTGGCAGCACCAGTTCAATGCCCCCGCCCACCAGGACGTAGAAGACTCGCTGGCTCTGCGGGTTTTCGTCCAGGCACTGGTCACCGTTGGTATCATCGCCATTGACGTGTCGGCAGCCGACCTCGTCGATGTCCAGGGCACCAGCCTATGGGCAGTGCCCGTTAGCTGGGTCGGGGCAAGCTGGAGCTGGTTTCGGCGGCGGAGCCGCAACATTCCCGTAAAGTTTTGTATTGCGATCGCCATGCTGCTGGCCCTGGCCACCTTCATGATGCGGGTTGTAGCAGAGCGCAACGATACCCGACTGGCCCTGGCCCAGCTGCTGATTCAGCTCCAGGTATTCCACAGCTTTGACCTGCCCCGCCGCAAGGACTTGGGGTATTCGATGGTGATTGGGCTCATTCTTATTGGCGTGGCTGCCACCATTAGTCAGACGTTTACCTTTGCGCCTGTACTGTTAGTGTTTCTGGCGATCGCCCTCCCTGCCCTCACCCTGGACTACCGCTCCCGGCTGGGCATCCAACCCAGGGGCATCCGCTTTACTAGAGCTGGCCTCCCCTTACGGCAGATGGCCACCGTACTGGCAGTGACGCTGGCCCTGGGGCTGGTCATTTTTGCCTTTTTGCCCCGCTTTCAGGGCTATCAAATCCGCACCTTTCCCGTGAGTGCCACCATTGAGATTGACGGTCAGTTTGACGGCAGCACCATCACCAATCCAGGCTATGTAAATGAGGGCAGCGAGGGCGGCGGTGGCGAAGGCTCCGACTTTGGCACGAACCGGGGGGATGGCACTGGGGCCAGCGAGCCGGGCGAGGTGGACGCCAACTCTTACTACGGCTTCAGCAGCCGCATGAACCAGAACCTGCGGGGGGAAATGGTGCCCCAGGTGGTGATGCGGGTCCGCTCTCAGGCGGAGGGCTTCTGGCGGGTGCTGGCTTTTGACCGCTACACCGGCCAGGGTTGGGAGATTTCCCGCAATGAGGAGACGGACGTCGAAATTCTCGATCGCCCCAGCTGGACGATGCGCTTCTTTTTAACCCTGTCCCCCACCCTCAACCGCACCCGTGAGGTGATCCAGACCTACACCGTCACTGCTGAGCTGCCCAACCTGATTCCCTCCCTATACGAACCCAAGCATCTCTACTTCCCCACGGAGCAGGTGGCCATTGACCCCGAGGGCAGCCTGCGATCGCCCCTCAATCTGACGGATGGCCTCACCTACACCGTCGTTTCCCAGGTGCCCTACCGCGATCGCACCCGCCTGCGGAACGCCTCCACCGACTATCCTGAAGCGGTCCGCACCCACTACCTGCAAATGCCTGAGGCGATCGCCCCCCGCCTGCGCGAAACCACTCGGGCAATTCTAGCCGAGTCTCCCAACCCGCTGACTGACCCTTACGAGCAAGCCCTGTACCTGGCCCAGTATCTGAAGCAGAACTACACGGTCCAGCCCAATCTGCCGTTTTTGGACCCAGATGATGATTTGGTAGAGAGCTTCCTGTTCGACCACGAAGGGGGCTATCCCGACCATTTTTCCACCACCCTCACCCTGATGCTGCGCTCCATTGGCATTCCCGCTCGCTTGGTGGCTGGGTTTGGCTCTGGGGAGTTCAATCCCTTCACCGGCTTTTATGTAGTGCGCAATACGGACGCCTACGCCATGACTGAGGTGTATTTCGGCCAGTACGGCTGGTTTGCCTTTGACCCGATTCCTGGCCATGAGGTCCTGCCGCCGACGATTCGCGAGTCGGACACCTTTGGGGTGCTGCGCCAGTTCTGGAACTGGATTGCGGGCTGGCTCCCGTCGCCGGTGGCGGGCTTCCTGAGCGGACTGTTTGACTGGATTGTCAGCGGAGCCGGTCGGGCGATCGCCTTTATCACTTCCCTCTTTTCCAGGGGCTGGATTGGCGGACTGGTGGGGCTGGCCCTGCTCACAGGTCTTGCCTTCCTAAGCTGGATAGGGTTAGCGGGCTGGCGGGCACTGCGCTATCGCCTCTGGTTGAACCAACTGCCGCCCATGGAGGCCGCCTATCAGCAGATGGTGCGCTGGCTAGAAACTGAGGGCTTCCGCAAGTCCGCAGCGCAAACGCCCCTGGAATACGCCCGCACGGTGAGCAAGCACCATTCCCCCGGCAAGGCTAATTTAATCGAGGAGATTTCCCACACCTACGTGCAGTGGCGCTACGGCGATCGCACCCCAGATTTGGGTCAAGTGCGCGATCGCCTGCAGACTCTCAAAGGTACGTCAATTGGGAAACGCGGACGCTAGACCACTAGAACGCCTGGGGCAGGGGTGGCGGGACGGCAGGACGAGCAAAGTAGTAGCCCTGCACATAGTTGACCTGTCGCTGCCGCAGCCACTCGTAGTCTTCTCGGCACTCGATGCCCTCAGCGATGACCTGCACCTCCAGCAGGTGGGCCGTTTCGATCAGCTTTTCGGCAATGAGGCCCTTGTAGCGATCGCCACTCACGTTTTGCACCAGCCCCATGTCCAGCTTGACGTAGTTGGGCCGCAGCTCGTGCAGCATGTTTAGCGAGGAGTATCCCGCTCCCAGGTCATCCAGGGCTACCTCGAAGCCTTCTTTGCGGTAGAAGTTCAGAATATTGCGCAGATGGTCGATATCGGTGACGCGATCGCTCTCCACCACCTCAAAAACCACCTGACGGCAACTCAGCCCCAGTTGGTTCAGCAGGGTCATGGTGCTGCGCAGGCAGTTTTGCGGGTCGTAGATGGAGTTGGGCAAAAAGTTGACAAAGACCTTTTGCTGAATGCCGTGCTCTGCGGCCCCTCGAATGGCCGCAAACCGAGCCGCTACATCCAGTTGAAACACCATTCCAGCATTTCTAGCCGCCTCAAATAGCTGCCCTGGCAAAATCACCTGGTCGGCCAGCCGTCCCCGCAGCAAGCACTCGTAGGCAAACACCTCTAGGGACTGGGCTGCGACAATGGGTTGAAACAGGGAAAAGAGATGATTTCCCTCCAGCACGTCAATTAGCCAGACGCTCTGGTAGCGCGCCCAAAAGCGCTTCATGGGCTCCACCGCAAAGTAGTCAGATAAATTCATTTCCTTGCCCTGGGGCTGGAAAAGAACTTTTACATCCTCCTGCTCCAGGGGCGTGAGGATTTGGGTGAGCTGGGGAAAGAGGGCGATCCCATCTTCCCCTGAGAAGGGGATGGTGACGACCCCGCTGCAAATTTTGACCTCGTCGCACAGGTTCTTCAGTGACTGCACTACCTTGGCCTGAGCGTGGGGCGTTGGAAACCGCAAATGGAGCAAGCCCGAAACCTGGGAAGGCCGCATGGAGCGCTGGCAGCGATCGCACAGCGGTGAAGTGGACGGGACCGGTTGTGACATGGAGTAATTGCTTCGACAGGGATAGACGGTGTACCTTAGTGTGCCGCAAGCCCAGGCATCACTAACGAGATGCGGAAATACCTTCCAGTACCCTGATGTCAACCCAAACGGCGTAGTGGGTCGGTGCAAAGGTGATCAAGGTGAAATATCCTTGCGCGGACATCTCAAAGCTCAGCTCGTAAGCTCGATCCCTCTCAACAGATTGAAATATGCGTAGCTGGGTGTAGATGACCTTCTGGAAAAGAGTGGCTTTATAGACACATCCGTGATGGTGAAAATTAAACGGTTGGATGGAAGTTTCGTGGATAATCGCCGGTAAGTTCATTCAAGCGAGGCAAAAGTGCTTTTGGGTGATCAGTACATGGCTATCAGCAAAAGCCAGTGGGGTGCACACCCCGCCGTAGTTACGGTTACTTATGACCGCCTACTTACTTACTCCAATATGCTGCCGTAGATGGGTAAGTCGTCTATACCTTTAGATAGATTTTGGCGATATGACTAAAAATCAAGGTGAATTCTTCCGAAATTTGCCCTAGAAATTGCTTTTGATGGAGCACTAATGCAGCGTCACGGTTAAGCGTCAGGGTAAATCTCTATGGGACTTACCCTGGTTTTAGTCTTGACGGACCGCTAGGACCGTCGTGAGAACAGGCGGAAATACAGGGTCTTCATCAATTCCTTAATCGGGAAAGCCAGATAGGTAATGGGGTTGATCGTGACAATGATATTGCGCACGTCCCGCTTTGCCAGAGCCACCACCATGCGAGCCACCCAGCCGGGAGCCATCACGCCATAAGGGTTAAGCTTGCTCTTAAATGGCCCCAGGATGATTTTGCGGATTACACAAGGAGCGTCGAGCCGTCGCAGGGTGAGCAGATCTCCCAGCAGCCGTTTGGAGAGTTCGTAGAGCGGGCTGAGGGCCGGACTGACCTCGGCCTCGGAGGTGTTGACCCAGAGCTCCTTAGTGGCGCGATCGCTCGGTCCCGTCACCGTGCTAAAGAAAATCTCCGCCAGCCGCCAGGTAGACAGAGCATTGACTTCTAGGGAGGTGTGAATGCCCTGGGGTGAGCGATCGCCATACACGTTGGTACCGTGGTTCAATACCAGAATATCTACGCTGCGGAGGCGATCGCCCAGGGCCTCTTCCTGCCCCACTTGCCACTGAATCACCTGGGTGGCGGCTGCACAGGCAAAATCTGGGGACGAGGTGAGGGCGATGGGCTTGGCCCCCTGGCGAGCCAGCTCCTGGATGAGGGCCTGCCCCATGGCTCCAGAAGCGCCCGTGATGGCGACGGTCTTACCTTTCAGCGAAAGGCTGGTTCCCAATAGCTTGTCCACAATGGTGAAGTGTCCGGCAAAGTAGGCGTTGGTTTCGTCGAAGTGGTGCCGCCAGTGGTAGGTGCGGTTGATGCGCCAGTTCGAGGGAATTTGGGTGAGGGGACCCGGCTCATGGGTGAGGTCGGTGGCGGTGAGCCAGCCCTGGGATCGCAGCAGCGCCCCCCCCAGAAAGGCGATCGCATAGAGGACTCCGGCCAGCACGGCCCAGTGGTGGCTCACTACCAGCAGCAGCCCCGTAGCCCCAATCATCACGAGGGATTCTGGGGCATCATTATAGAGCTGTGCCTTGCGGTAGGTCTCAACGCTCACCATCGAGAAATCGCGGCGATAGGCTTTATGGTGCAGCAGGTGCAGCCGCTGCAGCGGTGGCCAGTAGTGCCCCGCGATGTGGTAGACATCTCGCACTAGCTCAGCGGCGACGACCGAGCCGAGGCCCAGTGCCGTTACCCACGCCGCATTAGCAATACCTGAAATCACGCCTGGGATCGCGGCTAAGTCTACGCCCGCTCCGCTCACTATCAATCAACCTACTCAAAAACACTAACGGCAATCGTCCACCAAAAAATGCTGATGGCGATCGCCACCAGCACAATAGTATCGCTTTCAGGACCGATCAGGGACCAGGCAGCCCAAATCCGCAAAGGTCTGTGAACATCGATGCCCAGGACTAGGAAGCCAGGGCTACTTCGACCATTTGCTGCAGTTCGCCGTTCTGGTACATCTCGATCATGATGTCCGAACCGCCGATGAACTCGCCGTTCACATAAACCTGGGGAATGGTCGGCCAGTTAGAGTATTCTTTGATACCCTCGCGAATTTCGTTATCCGCCAGCACGTCAACCGTCTCATAGGGAACTCCCAGCATGTTGAGAATCTGCACAACGTTGTTGGAGAAGCCGCACTGGGGCATGAGCTTGTTGCCCTTCATAAAAACGACGATTTTGCTGCTGTTGATGATGCCTTCAATTCTCTCTTTCTGTTCTGGGGTCATGATATATCCTGAGTTGTTCAAACACGTCTGGGTCTTCAAGGCAGTCCTTAAAACCAATCGAAAACCCCGTTGGGGCTTTGGAGCTTAGAAACTCTGGTGAGCTTTGAGACCGGCCCTGAATCAGGGCTGGCATTCCTCACTTCCAAAGTCTAGGTCAAACTAGCAGGATTGAGGAACGCTTTAAACATTTTTGCGAAAATTGAGCCAACCTGCTTGCCTTCCCAAAGATGCGTAGGTCAGTAGTCACAAGTAAATGAGGCTGTGGTGGGGTGCATCTCCCGCCAGGGGCGCACCCCACTAGCTTTATTTAGGGCCATATGATTATCACCGGCTAGGACTGCTGGCTGCTTGACTCCCAGCTTTCTGGAGTATAGGTCTGCAGGGAGAGGGCATGAATGGCCTCAGACGACATCGCCTGCTGCACGGCTGCGTAGACCATCTGGTGCTGCTGAATTAGCCGTTTGCCTGCAAACGCTGATGACACCACCACCACCTGAAAGTGGTCGCCGCCCCCCGTCAAATCCTGCAGATGAACCTCTGCATCGGGAAGTCCAGCCTTAATCATTGCCTTGACCTGATCTGGGCTTACCATGATTACCTCTAGCTGATTTCTGATGAACCTCTAAGTACTGAAGCGCAATTTCATCCTACGGGGGCGCACACCCCCAAGAAAATCATTCTGTTTAACTCCTTGTCGAGACGTTAGTTACTCAGGGTATCTGCGCCAGATGGGGACGTGGAAGAAGTCGATTCGCCGTCCTGGCTGCCGCGGGGATAGGGGGAGTCGACAAACCCCAGCTCGAATAGCTGTCGGTAGGCCCGCTGACCCAGGTCGCGGGTGGGCTGCTGGCTGCGAATAATCTGTACCAGCAGCGGCACGGCCAGGTCGGGCTGATTTTGGGCACGATGCACCAGGGCTAGCTCAAAAGTGGCCTGATCCCGCATTTGGGCAGTTTCGAGGGCGAGCTGCCGCTGGCTATCGGCGATGCGGTTGTCAATGCCAGCGAAGCTGGCTGCCAGCTCCTGGTAAAAGTTAGAAATCTGGTTGAAAACCTGTCGGGCTTCCTGGTACTTATCGATCGCCAGGGAATAGTTTTGGGCCGCTACAGCGTCTCCCGCCTCCCGCATCAGGCGCTGGCCGCCCTGGAGGCTCAGAATGCTGGTGCCTTGGGCAAGGGGGCGCAAATCATCATCCCCTTCCTCCGGGGCTGCCTCCTGCGGGTCGACCTGGGGGAACGAGTCAAGGCTGTCGTCCGGCAGAGCAGCGGGGTCAGCTTCAGAAGATGGCGTATCTTCGGCGGCGGCTGGGGTCGTCTGCGCTTGAGCCGCTACGCCAGCCCCCATCGTCATCGTTGCGATCGCGATCGCCGCTGCCAAGAAACGATTGGCCGGAACCGTTTTAAACGCTTTAACAGATACCATGAAGTGCTCTTTAGTAACGTGCTTTGATCAACGTGGGAACCGAACGGACTCAACATTGCGTTATCTTACCATTGCCAACCGATGCCCGTAAGGTTTTTAGAAAATTTTGGGATCATCGATGGGGGCCGACTTGAGCCCAATGTATAAATTTTTTCAATGCCCGTTACCTAGATCCGCAAAGAACCGATAACCAGGAAAATCATCAAAGAGAACTCGGTAAGTAAGTAGGTCGGCACAATTAAATTCATATTAGAAAACCGGGGGAGCGCCCCACCGGGGCGCACCCCACTGGCTTTTATTCATGGCCACGTACTTAAGTCAGGAGACGGTTATGACCCGCGATCGCCCCACCTCTCTCTCCCCAGATGCCATTCGCCAAACCCTGGAAACGCCCGTGGCCGACGAAGGGCTGGTGCTACAGCGCGGCGGCGAAGCCCTGCCCCTGAGCAAAGTTGGCGATCGCTTCACGGTTAGCTTCAGGGATGCTGCCCAGACCGCTCCCCTAGCCCAGCAGGCCACCCAGTCCATTCGTGGAGAAGCGGCTTGGGTGCTGCCGGGGATGCCCCTGGCCGAGCTGCAGGTGGATGCCCCGCGCCTCGATGCGTCCATGCAGACCCTCCGGGATGATGCCGCTGTCGCCTATGCCAGCCATGTCTATCGGCTGCAGGACAGTCCAGAAATGCCCTTCTACCTCAGCGACCGGCTCACGGTGCAGTTTGCCAGCGAGATAGGGGCGGCAGAGCTGGGGGCGATCGCCACTACCGCTAACCTGCAGCTCCTCCACAGCGTCGAAGGCATGCCCTACACCTACGTTTTTCATGTGCTGCCAGGGGCGATCGCCAACCCGATCAAGCTGGCCAATCGCCTGATGCAGTTGCCCGAGGTGCTCACGGCTGAACCGGACATCATCGTCACGGCCCAGCCATTTTATCGCCCCACCGATCCCCTCTATCCCCAGCAGTGGTATCTCCAGCATGATGGCGGTCTGGATCTGGCGGCGGGTGCCCACATCTCCGTCGAAGCGGCCTGGGACATGACGCGGGGCAGTCGCTCCATTCTGGTGGCTATTGTTGACGATGCTTTTGACCTCAACCATCCCGATTTCCAGGGGCCGGGAAAGCTGGTGGCTCCGACAGATTTGCGGGGGAATGATGCCCTGCCCCAGCCAGAAGCTCCTACCGAAAATCATGGGACTGCGGTCGCGGGGGTGGCGATCGCCGAGGAGAACGGCCAGGGCATTGTAGGGGCGGCTCCCGGCTGTGCCTTTATGCCCATCCGCTATTCGGGTTTGATCAACGACGACACTATCGCCAACCTGTTCAAAACCGCTGTCCAGGCAGGGGCAGACGTCATCTCCTGTAGCTGGGGAGCGGTGGGCAATTACTTTCCCCTATCCCTGCGGCAGCGGACGGCGATCGCCCAAGCAGCGACTCAGGGACGCCAGGGCAGGGGGTGCGTCATTGTATTTGCTGCGGGCAACGCCAACCGTCCGGTGAACGCTACGGTAAACGAGCGGGGCTGGCCGGATAACCTGTTTGAGGGACCCACCCGCTGGCTGAACGGGTTTGCTGTCCATCCCGATGTCATTGCCGTCTCGGCCTGTACTAGCTTCAACAAAAAATCGGCCTACAGCAACTGGGGGCCGGAGATTTCGGTCACCGCGCCTAGCAACAATGCCATTCCGGGGGTGTTTATCCCCGGACGGGGTTATTTGGCCACTGCCCCCGCCGTTCAGTCTCAGCTACCGGGTCGGGGTGTGCTAACGAGCGATCGCCTGGCTGAGTTGGGCTATGCCAGGGGCAGCTTTACAGAGAATTTTGGCGGCACGTCAAGCGCCTGCCCGGTGGTGGCGGGGGTGGCGGCCCTGGTGCTGTCGGTCAACCCCGATTTAACGGCGGCAGCGGTCCGGCAGATCCTGGAAACCACCGCTGACAAAATTGTGGACCCGACCCCCGACCCCCAGCTCGGGCTGCGACGGGGAAATTACGATGTGAGCGGTCATTCCGAGTGGTTTGGCTATGGCAAGGTCAATGCCCAGCGAGCGGTGGAGGCGGCCCAGCAGCGGCTCACGGTGCCCCCTGCCGCTGCTGAATGGGTTGAGCGCACCAGCGACCGGCCCCGCCCGATTCCTGATGACAGTCTGCGCGGGGTGCGGAGTGTGCTGCAAATTGCTGAAACGGGAATGCTCCGGGATATTCGCGTCTATGTGGAAATTGACCATCCTTTTCTAGGGGATCTGGAAGTGGTGCTGCGATCGCCCCTCGCGCAGGAGGTTAAGCTCCAGGGGCGCACCCTCGGTCGGCAAACCCGCCTGGCTTCAACCTACACGCTACAGACGACCCCACTCCTGCGGCAACTCCTCAACCAGCCCCTGGAGGGCATCTGGCAGCTTCAGGTGATTGACCACGTCCCCGGTGATGTGGGAGAGCTGGTGCAGTGGCGGCTGTCCCTGGGGCGCTAGGCCGAGCCTGAGAGCCTCAGCCCAGCTTGATTCAGACCTGAGGTAGAGCGATCGCGCCTAGATTTTCTTATATAACGAAAATGTTGCGTGAATCTATTGTCAAAACCCTTCACTTTCCAACATAATTTGTATAAATAGTATGAAGCCGTTAAAAAGCGCTCGATGTGTTTGTTGAAGATAAGGAAAAGATTTTAGCGTTAGGAGACCGAGAAAAAGCCGAGTTCCTGAGTCTACAACGATCTGAGCGTCTTTATTACAGATTCGAATACCGGGGAGCGCTACCCACGGCGATGGGTGGAATTGGGGATAATTATCTATGTGAGGAGAACTCTCCTATTTCCGCAGGTTACGAGACGCGTAGCTTTTCAGGGTGATCTACGCATTTGCCTCAATTTCTTCCGATCAGCCGCCTCTTGCCTAGGAGTCGATTCGAAAGCCCCACGAGGGATTTTGGATTCCAGAAGCTCTAGCGAGTTTTCAAATCGGCACTAAGCAGCGTTCAATTAGCTTTTGATTAGATTCTCATAACAAATAAACTTTCAAAATGATCTGGATTGGGCCTTCAACGGCTGAAGTTACTGAATAGCCAATCTATCGCTAGAATCTATCCGAAAAACCCGACCGGCGTTTTGGATTCCAGAAACTCTGGCGGTTTTTCCGATAGGCGCTTAGTCTGATGACTCAGCACCGCTCCAGCTTGGGTGAAATAGCAGTGATGCTTTGTTCCCTAAAGGGGCCGACCGATGACGCTGCGGGGTCTTTTGAAGCTCATTCCGCTCAGATCAGGGTCACAAACCGGTTTTTACGGTTGAGGGTGTCGTCAGTGAGCAGCAGTCCAGCAAACGCTAAGGAGTAGTGTTATGCCTCATTCCCCAAGTGTGTCTTCGAGGGCAGCAGCGCAGTCGTCAGCGGCTGTGGTTGATATAGATGACGCCCACGGTGCAGGTGGGTTTCCGTTTGCCCAACTTGACTCCTCAACGGTTGATCTTGCCCATTCTGGTCAAACCCGGGTTCAGCTTGATCTAGAAGGGTTGCAGTGCTTTGAGGTGGTTCGTCAGCAGTACCACCAGTTGGGCGTTGTGTTTAAGAATGCGATCGCCCTCCGCCCCTCCAACCCTGCATTTCCGCCCTATTCTGGCAGCATGGTGCTTATGGGAGCGCCCAAAAACGGTTTTCTTGAAGCAATCTTTACAAAGCCGACCTCTTCAGTGAGTGCCTGCGTCACAGGTTCTCGCCGCACTGCCGCCAATGCGTATGATTCTAAAGGCGAACTAGTCGAAACGGTGCAGACCCCCGATGCAAATCTAGCTACGGCGGAAAGTGCAGCCGATGCAAACTACCGACTGACCCTCACCACATCGAACATTAGCCGGGTGGTTTTTCAGTGTTTAGGCGGGCAGTTTACCCTCGACGACTTCAGCTTTGTGGTCGACTTAACCACCTGATCCCAATTTCGCGTGAAGACGCATCAGATGTAAGGCGATTTCTGGGAAAAATTCCACCCCCCGTTGAACGGTCGGTAGGGGCAAATGCCCACTTTCTCCTACGTCATCGGGTAGGATCATTTTCAAAAATCGCCTAACAAATTGTGCTAATTCCTCTGTCTTAGGAGTTTTGAATCGCAGGGCGAGACATGTCAGGATACTGACAATTATGTTCCTGGGGCAGATGAGAAAGAGATGCAAAGATTTCTAACTGCCGAAAACTGGATTATTCTAGGCTTCTTCGCGTTCAGCTCGTTCGGCTTGCTTCACCATGAGATGTGGCGTGACGAGATGCAGGTCTGGCTGCTGGCAAGAGACAGTTCCTCAGTCCTGCAGTTGCTTCAGAACATGAGTTATGAAGGACATCCGGCGCTGTGGCACTTGTGTTTATACGGGTTGAGCCAAATTACCCATAACGTGGTTTCTGTTCAGATTCTTCACCTCCTGATTGCCCTTGGCATCGTTTTTTTGATTGTAAAATTTTCTCCCTTTTCAGTTCTCCATAAATTCCTTTTATCGTTTAGCTACTTCATCTTTTTTGAATACACCTTCATTAGCCGCAACTACAGCCTGGGCATTCTGTTTTTATTTCTGTTCTGTGCAGCTTATCATCGGGCTGGGAAACGATACTATCTACTGGCAACGCTTTTGGCCTTGGCTGCTAACACAAATATCTATGCCTGCATGATTAGCATGGCCCTGGCACTTTTCCTGGGCTTAGAAGCGCTGCAGGAGGGGCAATTTCAGCGGCTGAAATCCAAGCAAATGGTCATTAGCGTAGCTATCATTTGCCTCGGTTGGCTGCTATCAATTCTGCAGATTGGTCGGATAATGTTGCCTCAACTTGCAGCCCTCTTTGCAGCGTTGGGCACTAGCAATATCAGTCAGCAGTTTAGCAGTGCTACGCCGAACATAGCGCTTGCGATCGCCCCCACAGAATCTTTCAACCTGATTGAGCAACTCGCACAGCTTGGCAGCGTTCTAAACGATGTCTTTAAAAGCTATGTTCCAATTCCAGTATTTTCCGAGCTGGATTTTTGGAACACCAATTTTCTCACTGATCCCGATGCCACTGCCTCCGTTTTGGGCATACCGTTGGGGGATTATGTGGCCCTTGCTTTGACGATCGCCCTACTGAGCTGTGCCCTCTACTTTCTGGCGCGTCGGCCAGCCCTACTCTGGTCATTTATCTTTGGCAATTTTGTCCTGGTTGCTTTTAGGTTTTTTCTTCATGATCAACCCGCCCTCCGACATCAGGGGCACTTTTTCATCCTCTTAGTGATATGCTTTTGGCTCCTGAATTCCTCGTTGTCTGGCGTCAATAATCATCCCCCTGATGTCAAGAGCCATCATCCGAAGCTGTCCAGAGCCGCTCTCCAGCAGAGGTTCTTTACCGTTGTCCTGACACTCCAATTTTTTAGCGGACTCTATGCCGCTAGCATGGACTACATCTATCCCTTCTCGGCAGGTAAAGCTGCTGCTAATTTTATACAAGAAAATGGTTTAGCTGAGATTGACATTTTCGGCAGCCTGCCTCGCCAAGCTACAGTGCTTTCTGGATACCTGGACGTGCCGATTTACTATCCGCAGCGGCAGGAATTTGGCTCATTTTGGACTCATCTCGTCCCTAAAATTGACAGCGACGCTGAACTCATCCAGGCAATTGAGTCTCAGGCTAACGCTGCCGACCGTGAGAGACTCGTGCTGGCGCTAACCAGGCCCCTCCCATCGGCTGATGCTTCTAGCCTGTCGATTACCGAGTTGGCCAGGTTTGAGCAGTCGATCGCGCCCAACGAAACCTTTTATCTGTACCTGGCGCAAGGGGAATGAGGCTCAGCGGAGAATAGGATCGGCCAGCAGCCCTGATTAACCGTGACTATCCAGAACTGTCCAGCCCACTGCCGCGACTCTCCTCAGTCGATCGCTGGTAAACCCGCTCTCCCAGGATATAAGTAGCCGCTACGGCCCGGTCGTCCCCCATCATGATGAGTGAAAAGGCGCGATCGCTCAGTTCTGCCAGCGACTGAGGCAGGGACGCGCCATTGCGAAAGGCCAGCAGCGGCGTGGCTTGGGGATTGATCACAATAAAGTCCGCTTCCTTGCCGACGTCGAAGCTACCAATCGTGTCATCCAGGTTGAGCGCTCGGGCACCGCCAAGCGTTGCTAGAAACAGGGCCTGAAACGGCGAGAGGTTGTGCTGGCGCAGTTGGGCCACCTTATATGCTTCGTTAGCGGTTTGCAGCAGGGAAAAGCTTGTACCCGCCCCAATATCCGTACCCAGCCCCAGCTTGACCGGATATTCTGCCGATTTAGCCTGATCGATGCGAAACAGTCCGCTGCCCAGGAACAGGTTGGAGGTCGGGCAAAATGCGATCGCCGACCGGGCTGCCGACAGTCGCTCGAACTCAGCATCAGTGAGCTGCACCCCGTGGGCAAAAATGGAGCGATCGCCCACCAGTCCTGCCTGCTCATATACGTCCAGGTAGTCCTGGCAGTGGGGAAACAGGGCCTGCACCTGGGTCACCTCGTCCACATTTTCAGAAAGGTGGGTGTGCAGATAGACATCGGGAAATTCTTCCAGAAGTCGTCCAGCCAGGCGCAGTTGCTCCTGGGTAGAGGTGATAGCAAAGCGGGGGGTGATGGCATATCGCAGCCGCTCGCGCTGGTGCCAGGTCTGAATTAGCCGCCGGGTGTCTGCATAAGCGGAAGCTGCCGTATCACGGAGGAAATCGGGGGCGTGACGGTCCATCATCACTTTGCCGGCAATCATGCGCAGACGGCGACGGGCGGCCTCGGCAAAAAATGCTTCCACCGACTCCGGGTGGACCGTAGCAAAGACGAGAGCCGTCGTGGTGCCGTTGCGCAGCAGCTCGTCCAGAAAGATACTGGCTACCTGTTGGGCATAGGCTGGATCGCGAAACTTGCCCTCGGTGGGAAAAGTGTACTGATGCAGCCATTCCAGGAGCTGCCGACCGTAGGCAGCCATCATCTCCATTTGGGGAAAGTGAACGTGGGTATCGACAAACCCCGGCAGCAGGAGCTGGTTGGGATAGGCCGTGGTGGGCACGTGGGCGTAGCGATCGCCCAGCTCAGCCTGGGAACCAAAGGCGAGAATACGTCCGTTCTGCAGCACCAGCAGCCCATCGGGAATAAACCGGACGCTGTCTGCCTCGGCGGCGTAGAACGGGTCATCTACAAAGTCAATAAAGGCACCACGAATGGCTTTCAGCATGGCGACAAGAAGTTAAACAAAATGATCCGCTTGGGTGTGTGCGTCCCCACCGGGGGCGCACACACCCGTAAGACGTAATTAGTTGTGCTTCAGCACTTAGGCCAGATACAGCACTTTTCAAATGCATGAGGTAAATCTGATTCCATCAAAGCGCGAAGCGCTGTAACTCGTCATAGTGGCTGACTCAGTAAAAACTGCACTGTACCGTGGGGCACCAGCTCGACCGACGGGGCCACCTCGCTATCCGCTTGGCAGTCTAGCCAGGCCCCCGCTGCCACCAGTTCCCCCAAATGGGGATGGCGGATCTGGTGGAACTGCCCCAGGTGAGCGTCAGTAAGGTAGAGCAGGGCCGCAATTTCCCGGCAGGGCTGGGGCCGAGCCGATAGCCGGGCATCAAACGCCACCAGGTAGTAAGCCCGGTGGGAATGGGCCATGCTGCCGTGGGCGGAGTGTTGCCGCTTCTCCAGAATCAGGCGAGGTCGGATGTCTTCATCGGTCAGGGCGATCGCCCTCAGGGTACCATCGGCAGCCAGGAAGTAAGACTGCTGAGCGCTCTCCAGGCTAGCGACAACGGCCCCCATCTCTTCCCGGCCTTCTCGCAGAGCACAGTCGGCGAAAGACTCCGTCCCGTTCTGCCGCTTGCCTCCTACCCCTGAGAAACGGACCCGTTTTGGGGAATGGGTCAATTCCCGTTTGGAGATGCAAAAAACATGGAACTCTTTCCACTTGAGAAACAGGGCAGTTCCAGCCGGGGTGTCGGGCGAGATGAAATCAGATAGGTGCATAGGTACAGACTCGCAGCGGCGTCGCAACTGATGCCACAACTCGCATCGCTGCGTCACTGGCAAGTTGCGATCTTCAGGGAGACCAGCCAGCCTCATGATTTTCTTGGGGGATGCGCCCCTGCCGGAGGCGCATCCTCCCATCAGATGCAATTAATTGGACTTCAGCCCTTATCATCAGCGACGGTGATGCGGGGGTCAAGCGGAAAAGTCCGATTAGAACCCATCCGCAACCCAGTAAGGGATTTGGATTTCAAAAACGCTGGCGAGCTTTCGCATCGGTACTTAATGTGCCGATTACCTAGGCTTAACAACTGACCGATATCATAAGCTGTTTGTAAGTCCATATAATCTATGCGGAGCTTTATACCCTCTTGAGGGGGGGGCTAAGGCCCGCTCACCGCTCAGGATTTGGGTGGCCCGGCAGAAGCTGAGGCTTCGTCAACGCTGCCAAAACACTGGCACCGACTCAACCTTCAGGGATTCATCCGTCCGCTCTGGAACGACGTTAACCGAACCATCGCACTCCTCACTTTCAAAAGAGCATCAATATGAGTCTCAAACGCAGGCAGTTTCTCACGTTTCTCGGCGCGACGGCAGGCTCAATTGCCTTGTCGCCGCTTGCATGTACCAATCAGAAGGGTTCCAATCTACCAGTAGACCCTGCCGCGACAACCGCTAAACCAAACGGCATCAGCTTTAAGCCCGTTAAGGGACCGATGCCATTTGACAGCCTGGGTATTGCTCCAGACAAGCAGTCTGCCGAATTTAGTACCTATGCAGTTGCTGACGATCTGGTGGTGCCCGAGGGCTATACCTATGACGTTATTGCCGCCTGGGGCGATCCGGTAGGAGACTCCCGCTTCGGCTATAACAACGACTATCTGTCCTTCGTCGAAACCGCTCCCAACGAGGGCTATCTGACCGTCAACTTTGAGTACATCAGTGGCGGCACCTGGATGCAGACCTATCCAACGGTAATCGGGGCGTCCCTGCCGTTTGACGAAGTGAAGGCGATCGCCGCCAATACCGAGGGCGAGATCGATGCCTTTTCCCTGGACGACAACGACCCGCTCAAGGCCCAAATTATCCAAATTTCCAAGGAAGGGCTGATTGACCAGGGGCTGGGGGTCATCTCCATCCGCCGCAATGCCGATGGCAAGTGGGAGCGCACCTCCTCCGAGGCCGATCGCCGCATCACGGGCATCTCGGGTCTGGAAGATGGCCGCTACCTGCAGTCAACTGGCCCCGCAGTCGCCATTTTTACCAAGGCCGACAAGATGGGCTACGAGGATGGCCTGGGCGATCGCATCATCGGCACCTTCCAGAACTGCGCTGGCGGCACCACTCCCTGGGGCACTGTGCTCAGCGCTGAGGAAAACTTCCAGGATCAGGTCTACGAACCAGTGATGCCAGACGGTTCGGCCTCCAGTCCCTCAAATCGTCCGTTTGAAATCAACGACGAGTACGTAGATGGTCGCGGCAATGTCTTTGGTCTGGCCGGGAACAAGTACGGCTGGATGGTGGAGATTGACCCGGCTAACCCCGATGACTACGGCACCAAGCACTCCTGGCTGGGGCGGTTCCGTCACGAAGCGGTGGCGGTGCGGGCCGTGGCTGACCAGCCGCTGGCCGTCTACTCGGGGTGCGATCGCCGGGGTGGTCACCTCTACAAATTCGTCAGCAGCGACGTCGTCACCGATCCCAAGAGCAAAGGCAATTCCAAGCTAATGACCGACGGGATGCTTTATGCCGCCAAGTTTAACCCCGACGGTACCGGCACCTGGATTCCCCTTGAGGCCAGCACCCCCATCAATCCAGATCTCCCCAGTGCGATCGTAGGTGGCGTCATCACCCTACCCCTGCGACCCGATGGCGGCTTCTTCAAGGCCGAAAGCGACGAGGTCGTAGAGCAATACAAGAGCCAGTATGCGACTCTAGGCGACCTCTACGTAGGTAGCGAGGTCGAGAAGCAGGGAGCGATTCTTATCGATGCCCACTACGCCGCCAACGCCGCTGGTGCCACCACCACGGCCCGTCCTGAAGATACGGACGTCGCGGCGGACGGTACTCTGTTCATCGCCTATACCTCCGGCAGTCCGGGAGGCGACGGCGGCCCCCATAACGAAATCTTCGTCGGCCCCAAGGGGCAGGTGGGCTATGAGCACGGCTGGATCATGAAGCTCCAGGAAGACGACAATAACCCCGGCGCGATGTCCTTCAAGTGGGACATGATGGCGGTGGGTGGCGAGCCTGCCGAGGGTGGTCTGGGCTTCTCTAACCCCGACAACCTGGAGATTGACGCCAAGGGTAACGTATGGATGGTCACCGACATGTCCACCAGCAAGCACAATATTGCCGTTCCCAACCGAGTGGATGAAAACGGTCAGCCCGTTACAGATTCCAACCTGCGGGGGCTATTTGGCAACAACTCCATCT
Source organism: Elainellaceae cyanobacterium (assembly GCA_050331615.1). Taxonomy (GTDB): domain Bacteria; phylum Cyanobacteriota; class Cyanobacteriia; order CAKZMO01; family CAKZMO01; genus JAYKGU01. The sequence continues at coordinate 828 of JBHJGR010000259.1, read as the reverse complement.
GGTACCTACCCACATCCGGCCCCAGCGCCGGGGAAGCCTTCATGTTTGGCTACGGCCCGATGGAGTGCGAGATGTGCGGTCCCTTCCTTGCGCCAGATCAGGGCACCCTTTTCCTGGCAGCGCAGCACCCCGGCGAGACCCACGGTACTCGCAAGGACATGGCCGCCGAGACGCGCCAGTATGCCATGAAAACCACTGACGGTCAGATATTCGCTCAGGAACGGGAGGTCCCTATTGGGTCCAACTGGCCCACCAAGGGTGCCAATGAGCCGCCCAAACCCGCAGTGGTCGCCGTGCGTCGTCTGGATGGTGGAGCTCTGGTATAGCCCTACGGGCTCAGGTTGAGTGTGGAACCCCTGCGACGCGGGGATTCCACACCTCTTAAGCGATTTTTGGAAATGATGATACCCGATGACGTAGGGGCAAATGGCCATTTGCCCTTACTAACCGTGCAACCAAGGGTAGAATTTTCCCCAGAAATCGCCTTAAGCGTCTTAACACGAAAGCGTACGCTATAGACAGATCAAGTGCTGCTGTGGCGATCGCCGAATTCCTCCACTTCTCAGCAAAACGGCTCAGCGTATTTACAGGAATCGGAGCTTGCAGGAACTCAAGGGCTTCCTGCTGGTGGCGCAAATCTCTGTAGTGCTTGCATACGTCGATCAGGCTAATTGCACCCATAGTTGGTTCATCAAAAATCTCCGAGATACCCCCACCTCGCGCAGCAGGTGGGGGAGGGATAGGAGCGTTAGGCGGCGGGGTTCGATGCCCCGCTGACTAACAATCTCTGTGGGCAATTGACCAGAATGCCCGTTGCGCGATAGAGAA
>JBHJGR010000258.1:0-23358 GCA_050331615.1 Elainellaceae cyanobacterium | reverse complement strand
CATCGGAGCCGCAATGGCCATGCAGGAGATGAAGCTGGTGCTGGCGACCACCCTATCGCGCTGGCGGCTGTCTTTAGTGAGCGATCGCCCCCTGAAGCCGGTTCGGCGGGGGCTCACCATTGCCCCTCCAAATTCGTTCCGGAACCAGGGGTGGGTGCAACACGTAACTCCGGCGGCAGTAGTTGGCGCACCCAGGTAGGCGCGCCCAGTGCCCAGCGCGGGAACCATCTGTATCCCCATGTCTAAAGCCAGGGGTTTTATCCGGTTCCCGAACCCTTCAATATTCGATATAATCGCCCCGTCAACTGTGCCGCCTATGACCATCGCCTTTGACCGCGTCGCCGACATCTACGACGAAACCCGCGCCCTCCAGCCCGCCGCCATGGCCCAACTGGTGGAGGCAATTTTACAGATGGGGCAGGTCACCCCGACAACCCATTTTTTTGAGCCCGGTATCGGCACCGGACGCATCGCCCTGCCCCTGCTAGAGCGGGGTTACGCCTATACCGGGGTAGACATTTCTGAACCAATGATGGCCAAGCTGCGGCAGAAGGTCCAGAGAACCGGCCAGCTCACCCTGGTCAACGCCGACGTGACCGACCTCACCTTCCAAGATGGCGCATTTGACGTGGCGATCGCCGCCCACATCCTCCACCTCGTCCCTGACTGGCGCACCGCCCTAGAAGAGATTCACCGCGTGCTCAAGCCGGGAGGGCGGATACTCTATCTGCATCACCCCGCCACCCGCACCACCAGCAATGACCGTCTCGGCGAGCAGTGGGAAGCGATTCTGGCCCGCTATGGCTATGAGTCTACCTGGGTAGGAGCCGTCACGAATGACGTGCTTTCCTACTGGGCCGAACGCCATCTTCCCCTGGAAACCCGATTCATTACTACCGAAACTCGACGGCAGACGGTGGCCGAGCGGCTGCAAACCTACCGCGATCGCATCTACAGCTCCCTCTGGCGCATCCCAGACGACATCTTCCATCAGGCCCTGCCAGAACTGGAAGCCTGGGTGACTGAGGCTTTTCCCGATCCGTCTCTGGAGATTGAATCCAGCTATGCCATCTCGATGACGGCAGCCCGGTTAGAAGAAGAGTGGGGCGATCGCGCTTCTTAAAACCTCACATAATTCTGAGTATCATCCCGGTTGGGTTGCTCTTAACGGCCTAGATAGGATGACGGTACAGGGTTTGTACTATATTCACATTTGGGTGATATAAAACCGATGGTAACTGTAAGAGTCTATCGACCCGTCACGCGGCTGTTCAGTGCAGCCGACGCCGCAGAGCTAAACGCCTGGATTACTGAGAGCCTGAGGCAGGGCATTACGGCGCTGCTCATCGATCTGGGAAATGTCCTGTTTATGGACAGCCGCGGACTGGGAGTATTGCTGACGGCGCAAAAGTCAGTCAAAAAACGGGGCGGAGAATTCGCCCTCTGTGCGCTACAGGAGCAGGCCCGGATGGTGCTGGAGCTGACCAATACCAACCAGATTTTTCAAATCTACGATACGCCAGAGGCGTTTAGGGCCAGCATTCCAGCGACCAAAAGGACTGATGCATCAAAGCGATGAGCGCTGGCAACCAGCCAATGGTCCATCAGCGGCAGCGCGCCAATGAATTCGCCAGAGACGTATAGGGTCCCTGGCGAGAACTGGAGAGATCAACGAAAGTGGAGAACTTGACGCGTCAGGCCAACGACCTGGACGAATCAGCTAGCACTACAAGGACGCTTCTTCTGATGCCTCTGCTTCCTGGGAGACACAGCTCAGCATCCGCAGCGTCGCTGCCGCCGCATAGTTCCGCTGGGAGGCGCTGTTGGGATAGAAATTGCTGCCAGCTTCGTTGAGCGGAGAGGCGACGCCGCAGTAAGAGGACATTTGGTCAATCACCGGCGCGGCCCAGTGAGCATCGGTATCCGCAAAGTCGAAGGCGTCCTGGCTGGGCCATAGGGTACCGTCCTCGCCCTGGAGACTCTGGCCATACTCCGCTGCCCGCCGCAGAATTGCCATCAGCTCGGCGCGGGTGACCACCTGGCTGGGGCGGAAGGTGCCGTCCTCATAGCCGCTGACGATGTTATTGTCGCGGGCAAACTGAATCTTGGCAGCGCTCCAGCGGGAAGCGTTGACGTCAGGGTAGGGGTTGCTGCTGGCCTGAGTGGGCAGATCCAGCTCCACGCCGGGGACTTCAACCAGGGCTTCCAGCACCATGGAAACGAGCTGTTCGCGGGTGAGGGTCTGCTGGGGCCGGAAGGTGTTGTCTTCGGAGAATCCGGCAACAAAACCAATTTCTACTGCGTCTTGGATTTCAGCAGCGTAAATATCGCTGGCGATGTCGGGGAAGGCGTAGTCATTGGGAACGCGATCGCCCGGTTCCTCTACTCCTGGAATGGTGCTGTTGTAGGCGAGGTAAACATGGCCCAGAGTCTGCCCATTGTAGAGACGCTTGGCGAACTGCCAGCCTGGATTGAGCTGGAGCTTAGCGAAGCCGTCGGTAACCCCATTGGCGCGGGCAATTTCCAGCTCAGGAGAGCCAGTGCGCAGCGGGGCACCAATCAACACCAGATCGCCATCGCGACGCACCACCCGCAGGCTGTAGCTCAGCCCCAGATCTTCCCCATCTACCCGGATGGAGTAGCCGTTGCTGTCGGTGCTGCGACCGCAGATGCCGGTAAAGTCAAACTGGGTCAGCAGAGGATCGACCTGGACGGGGGCGCTGCCACTTTCCCGCCAGCAGGGGCGATCGCTAGAGATCTGCTCCAGAATCAGAAGCTGGTGAGCGCTGCGGCCATAGGGAGCGGCAACGGCAACGAATTTATCCTGGTCAACGTCTCTTTGGTCAAATAGGGCTGCGATCGCCGGACTCATCGCAGTAACGGCACCCGCAGCGGCGGCGGCAATAGCGGCGATCGCAGCAATGGGACGGTGGAATCGAGTCGTCATAAGTCTATTCCTTAAACCTGAGCGTAATTGTGGATGTCGTCTTGGTAGACATGACAGAGTGGGTTAGCCAGACATTGGCACTACCTCAGGGGTAAAACACACCGAGAATGTCCCGCTCTGGTACGTCTCTAATGTTCGGGTAGAGGAGCAAACTCAAGCGGGTAGAGCGTTTGAGTTTGTCAAGTGTCCTGGCGACGAGTGGGGTAGGTCATGGACAAAAAACGCCGACAGTCAGTCAGCGCCAGCTTTTGCCGACTTTTTTACGTTCTTTCCGGATGGCGCGGTTTCGCCAGAAGGGGGAACTGTCAGGTCAACTGTCACACTTCCCTTGGCCAGATGCGCGGATACCTCGCCCAACACGGTAGTCTACCGTACGGCGACCCTCCTCCAGCAGACCTAATCTTCAGGACCTGCGCCCTATTTACAGCGCTTCGCGCTTTGATGGAATCAGATTTTTTGTTGAAAGCTGCACAACGCGCGGCTTTCAACAAAAAATCTGTACCTCATGCACCTGAAAAGTGCTGTAAGGAGTTAAGTAGGTGGTCATGAGCAAACGGAGCGATGGTGGGGTGTGCTCTCCGGCGGGGACGCACCCTAGTTGCTTTATAGCCCTACGGGCTAAGGTTTGAGTGTGGAACCCCCGCGTCACGGCGGGTTCACACCTCTTGAATGTCCTAACATGAAAGCATAGCGCTATACCTATTGTTTGTTGGTTGTCACTTCCAGGCTGGTACGGTTTAATCTAGGGTGAAGCCGCCCAATAGCTCTGATGGCAAAACGCAAATCTTCCCAATCTTCCAGCGCCAAGGCAAAACCAGCCACCCCTCAGCCAAGTCAAGCGCTGTCTCAAAATGGGGGGCTGGCGCTGACTCCCCTGCACCAAAAGCTGGCCAATCTTCAAGAAGAGCGCCAGTGGCTGCTCAAGCAAATCCGCCGCAAGCGCACCGAGCTGGACAACTTCATGAACCAGATGCGGGATATCGTCACCGAGATATTTCAGCGGGGTGCCGAGTCCTTTAAGGAAGTTAGGGAGATAGACGAAGAAATTCACGCCCTCTTCCAGGAGATTCTAACCAAGCGGAAGCTGCGCAAGCGATCGCGACAGGAAGTAGAGGATATCTATCACATCCTCCAATTTCAGGGAGCCATCAGCTTGCGGCAGATGGAGCAAGATTCAGACGAAGAGAGTGGGTTCGACTTCTTTGGTGAGGAGGAGGGTTTTCCTTGTGACGGCGATCGCGCTGCTGCTGGCGATCGCTCTTCTCCCTTTGAGCCCCCGCCATCGGAATCCGATGCTGATTCCCAGGCTTCCCACCGGCAAAATCGGGATTTGCGCCAGACCTTTCTGCGGCTAGCCGCCATCTATCACCCCGACCGGGCTACAGATGAAGACGAGCAGATCCAGAATACGGAAGTGATGAAGGAGATCAACCGGGCCTACAAGTCGGGAGACTTTGCCCGACTGCTGGAGCTGGAGCGGCAGCAGGGCAACGATTCTACGGAGGCGGTCATCTCCGCTAGCGACGACCTGGAGCAGGCGTGCCAGCGGCTAGAACGAGAAAACGAAAGCCTCCAAGACCAGTATGAGGGCATCAAGGCAGAGCTGCGGGAACTGCGCAATCAAACCCAGGAAGGCATGATGGTTACGGCCTATCGCCGCGCTAGCCGGGAGGGCTTTGATTTTGTTGAGGAACTGCTGGCAGATTCAGAAATGGAGCTGGCGAGCCTGAGGCAGCTGCGGGACTTTGTGCGGGACTTTCGCGATCGCAAGATCACCCTCAAACAGTTCCTCGCTGGCCCCACCCCAACCCGCACTCCCGAAGAGATGATCTCGGCGATCGAAGACCTGTTGGGGGTGCAAGTCGTCGTCGATCCCGATTTCTTTTAACTTCAAACCCGCCAAAGATAAATGTTGTAGGTATTAATCACGTCGCTCACCTGGGCTGTGCCGGTCGGGGGCCAGTCGCCCATGTCGAACGAGTGGGTGAGGATGCACGACCCCGGAGCCAGTTCTCGCTGCAGCTTCTGCCGCAGCTTTAGATTGGACTGGGGCAGGAGATAGAACATGACCACTGTAGCGGGCGACAGATCCAGCGTCAGCAAGTCCTGCTGCTGAAAGCGAACCTGCGAAAGAAGTCCCAGTTGATGAGCGGCGGCATTGGCCTCCTTAATGCGCTCCGGGTCGATGTCTACTCCCAGCCCCCGAACGCCCCGCCGTTGAGCCGCCGTCAGCAGCATACGACCATCCCCACAGCCCAGATCGTAGACGCAGTCCTCAGCCGTCACTTGGCCCAGCTCCAGCATGGCATCGATGACCAGGGGCAGCGATCGCACGTAGGGCGCGAGACTGGCAGTAGCCTCAGGAGGTGATTGGGGCGATCGCCCCGTCTGAGCTGAGCGCTGGGATACCCCAAACCCCTTCGCGGAGTTTGCCGATGATTTGGATTTCAAAAGCCCTCCTCGACCTGGCCGCTAACCTGCGGGGATGTTAGCACATCTCCCAGACCACCATAAGCTAGAGTCAAAATATGGCTTTACGCCCGCTGGGTTGCCAAAACTTTAGCATGTGATTCACTTTCAGACATCCCAGCAGGCGATCGCCCAGTGGCTCACCGATTCTCCCGGAACGCGCGCGGCAGTGACCGAGACGCTGGCGGACGGCAGCCGGCGCTACGCCATTGCTCCCCGCGATGCGGCCTTTGCCGAAGTGGTGGTTTCGGCGGATCAAACCCTGGTCACGATTAAGACAGCCTGGGGTGGGGTGGGTTCACCGCCTTAGGGTCCGCTGCCGGGAGGAGGGTGAAGATTTCCTGGGCGACGCGATCGCAGACCCCAGGCTTCCCCAACGCCTGCCGCATCCGCCGATAGCCTGCACGCATGCGCTGACGCGCCACGTCATCCTGAAGGAGCTGGCTGGCGGCCTCGGTGATATTGGCCGGGGTGGCGGCCTCCTGCAAAAACTCGGGGACGATCGCCTCCATTTGTACCAGGTTGGGGGGCGACATGAAGGGGATAGAGAACTTCAAGATATGCCGCGCCATCCAGGCCGTGAGGGGATGCACCCGGTAGAGGGCAATCTGGGGCACATCCAGCAGCGCCGTTTCCAGGTTGACGGTGCCCGATTTGGCGATCGCCAGATCTGCCGCCGCAATCACCCTCTGGGCCTGGCCAGCCACCAGCGTCGCCCGCAGCCCGTACTGGTGGACGGCCTGGCTCAGGGCGGGACGATAGGACTCCAGGGAGACGGGAATCCAGAAGTGGATCTGGGGAAAGCGGGCCTGGAGCTGCTGGGCGGCGCGAAACAGGATGGGCATCAGGTGAGCAATTTCCTGGCGACGGGAGGCGGGGAGGAGGGCGATCGCCCACTGCTCGTCGGGAATGCCCAGCTGCTGGCGCGCCTCCGCTCGACTGGGGGCCAGGGGGATCTGATCCACCAGGGGGTGGCCCACCCAGGTAACGGCGGCCCCGTGGGTCTGGTAGTAGCGGGCTTCCTCTGGAAAGACGGCCATTAGGCGATCGGTCATGCTGACAAGCTGGTTGGTGTTGCGCGACCCAAAGGACCACACCCACTCCTGGGGGGCGATGTAGTAAACCGTGGGGACGTGGGGGAACTGACGGCGCACAAACCGCCCCAGGCTGAGATTGGGTCCCATGTAGTCAATTAGCACCACCAGGTCGGGGGGCGATCGCCGCAAAGACTGCTTCACCCGCTGCTGCAGGCGCACGGTTGGCAGCACAAACGGCAGGGACTCCACCAGCCCCACCGAACCGATGCCGCTGGTGTTGGCCAACAGGGTCATGCCCGCGGCGGCCATGCGATCGCCTCCCAATCCGGAAATATCCAGCTCCCAGCCCAGAATGGCTGCCTGCCGCCGCAGGGACGCCACCAACAGCGCCCCCTGTAGGTCTCCAGAAACCTCCCCAGTGCTGATGAAGATTCGTGCCGTTTTCACCCTAGGCCATCGACTCACTGGATTGACTGCCCCGACTCCGTCCTGGAATCAGCCCCCGCCGCCCGGTCTCCTGGCTGGCCCGCAGGAACGTCCGCAGATGGTTAACCGGTTCGCTTTCCCCTAGGCTATCGAGCTGGGCCAGGGCCGCGTTGAGGGTCAGCCCAGAGCGGTAGAGAATGCGGAACGCCTGCTTCAGGGCACGGAGCACCTGCCCCTGTTCTAAATCGGCGATGCCTGCTCGCTGTAGCCCCACCTGGTTGAGCGATCGCACCCGTGAAGGATTGCCCTCCACTAGCATGTAGGGGGGCACATCCCGGTCGATGCGGCTCATGCCACCGACCATCGCCAGCCGCCCAATGTGGACAAACTGATGCACCCCCAGCACGCCGCTAAGGCGAGCCGTCGATTCAATGTAGACGTGCCCTGCCAGCGCTACGCTGTTGGCAATGATCACCTGGTTTTCCAGAGTGCAGTTGTGGCCGACATGGGCATAGGCCATCAGCAGATTGTCGTTGCCAATTTGGGTCATCTCGCCCCGTCGGGTGGCGCGGTTGATGGTGACATACTCGCGGATGATGTTGCCATTACCGATTTTCACCAGCGTCAGGGAGCCGTCATACTTCAGGTCCTGCGGCTCTAACCCGATCGCAGCGCCCGGAAAAATCTGGTTGCGTTCGCCAATTTCGGTCCAGCCGTCGATGATGGCGTGGTGGCCCACCACCGTTCCCGGCCCAATCTTGACCCGTTCCCCAATGACTGCATACGCGCCAACCTGCACGGTCGGATGAACTTGCGCGCCAGAGTGAATCATAGCGGTGGGATGAATCAAGGTCGTCAAGGACTACGCTCCAGGTGGCATTGAAATGAAATCAGAGGGTCAATCAACTAGAGAAAACATAAGTTCGCCTTCGGCAACGAGCTGCTCATCAACGGTGGCGCGCCCCTGCATCTTACCAAACCGCCGCCGCTTGACTGATAGCAGCTCTACCGTCATCACCAACTGGTCGCCAGGTACGACAGGGCGGCGAAAGCGGACCTTGTCGATGCCCGCAAACATTAGCAGCCCTTCCGGCACGTCGGGAAGCTGGGTGAGCACCACGCCTCCTACCTGGGCCATCGCCTCTACAATTAGAACCCCTGGCATGATGGGGCGGCCAGGGAAGTGTCCCTGGAAGTGGGGCTCGTTGAAGGTAACGTTTTTAATGCCCACGGCCCGCTCCCCCGGCACGTAATCGACAATGCGATCAACCAGCGCAAATGGATAGCGGTGAGGCAAGAGCTGGTGGACTTCTTCGACCGTGAGCACAGCTTTGGCTGGAGCTGGCGCTCCTACATCATGCTGCGGATCGGCATCAAGGTGAGGGGTGGAGGTGTGGGCGTCAGTCAATGGGGACATGGGGTAACTGGATAAGGGCAACAAACAGGATAGCGGCAAATGGGGCCGGTGGGGCAGGAGAACGGTGGAGCGATCGCCACCGCTAGCAGTCATCCCGCTGCCAGACCTGGATCAGGCGCTGGGCAAACTGGGTATGCATCTGGTGGCTAGCCTTATAGGCAATCACATGGGCTTGGGGAAGCACCCCCAGCAGGCTCAAATCTCCCACTAAGTCTAAAAGTTTATGGCGCACGGGTTCATTTGCAAATCGCAGTGGCGGATTGAGCCACCCCTCTGTGCTACAAACTAAAGCGTTATCAAGACTACCACCTTTAATCAACCCATTTTGTCGAAGGGCCTCAATCTGGTGCGCCAGACCAAAGGTGCGGGCAGGGGCGATCGCCACGGCAAAAGATTCTTCCTCTGGTGACCAGCTCTGCCACTGGTTGCCGATGGCGGGTAGGTCGAAGTCAATGCCGTAGGTGAAGCGGCAGGTCGACGCAGGGAACGCTACCACAAAATTATCTCCCTGCTGCAGCCAGAGCGGCTCAGCGAGGCGATAGCGGGGACGGGGCAGGGACTGGGCAACCCGGCCTGCCGACTCGATGGCCTCAACCCAGGGCAACGCTGAACCGTCCAGGAGCGGGATTTCGGCCCCTTCCACCTCGATGCGCACGTTGTCAATGCCGAGACCGACCAGAGCGGCCAGCAGATGCTCCACCGTTCGCACTGTCGCGGCTCCCACCCGTAGCTCGGTCGAAAGCTGGGTTTGATGCACTGCGGCCACCGTGGCGGGAATGGGGGAAGCCTGGGGCAGGTCAGCCCGCACGAAGTATCGCCCCTCCCCCGCGGCGGCAGGCCGCAGACACACGCGGGCCGCTTCCCCTGAATGCAGCCCGATGCCTGAGCGCTCAACCCCGGCGGCGAGGGTTTGCTGATAGCTCGATTGGAGCGGTGAAGCCGATGGGGCAAGATCAGCCAGCGCTGATGGCGTTCGGGGCGGCACGGCGGGCGATGGATTTGGTTGCGAGTTCACCGGTCCTCCCTAGAGTCTGTGGATTTCCCTGAAAATCATCTTGCCTACTTGAGGTAAGGGCTCGAGTCAAATCAATTGCATCTTATGGGGGGGATGCCCCTGCGGGGGGCGCGTACCCCCAAGACAATCATTTTGTTTAGCGACTGAGCTGGGTTGATTCGGCTAGCGGTGGGGCTAGAAGCGCTCACCGATGCCGAAGTGGATCTGGTTGTCGCCTTCATCGTTGATGCCAAAGTCTACCCGAATCGGCCCCAGCGGAGATTGGATACGCACCCCTAGCCCGTAGCCAAACCCTGTACCGGGCTTGTCGCGAATTTCGGCGGGTTCTCCGGGGACTTCGGATCCTGAACCCAGGTCAGTCCCTACATCAAAAAACAGCGCCCCACCCACAATCGAGAAGACGGGAAAGCGATATTCCGCCGTTGCCTGGAGGAAGCTGCGACCGCTGCCCAGATCTCCAGCGTCATAGCCCCGCACAGAGTCTGTTCCCCCCAGGGAGAAGGCTTCGTAGGGCGGCAGATCTCCCAGCACGGTGCCGCCCTGGAAATTGAAGGCAAACGCTTCTGGTCCGTCGGTGAAGTCGGTGAGATCGGCGGGCAGGTAGAAGCTGTAGCTGGCCCGCAGGCGGTTAAAGATAATGCCCGCCTGGGCAGGAATGGCTTGCTCTGTCCCGACCCGCAGGAGTGAGCCATTGGTGGGGTTTTGGGCATCGTTACGGCGATCGCGCACGGCGGCAAGCTGGACGGTGAGCAGATCGTCTCGCCCATCACCGGTAAAGCTGAGGTCATTGCCCTCTTCGTCTTCGGGGGAGAGGTCGCCATCGCTATCGCGAATCGATACCCGCTGATACTGCAGGCCCAGGGAGGCTCGCCAGTCGTCCCAACCCAGCCATTCGTCCAGCGGACGGCTGAAGCTCACGGCCCCTCCCAAACGGCGGACCCGGGGGCGATCGCCGTTGGGCAGCTCCACCTCATCGTCTCCACCGTCAAAGATCAGGGAAATTGAGCGACGGCTAAAGGCATTCACCGTGTAGGAGGTGCGGAAGGGATCATTGGCAATCCACGGGTCGGTGAAGCGGACATCAAACAACAGCTCGCGCTCACCAAACTGGACCTCAGCCCCCAGCCGCTGGTTGTTGCCCCCCAGGTTCTCCTGCTGATAGCTGACGCTGCCAAACACACCGCTAGCAGAGCTGAAGCCAACCCCAGCCGCCACCGAGCCGGTCCGTCCTTCGATGACGTTGATAATTACGTCCACCTCGCGCACATCCTCCCCTGGCTGGAGCGCTACCCGCACGTCATCAAATAGCCCCAGGGCAAAGACCTGCTGCAGGTCTTCCTGAATTTGCTCTCGGTTAAATACATCCCCCGGCTCCGTCTCCAATTCGCGGGTAATGATGAACTCGCGGGTGCGGCCTTCGATGGGTTCTCCCTCCTCGTCTACCGCCTGCCCTTCTTCGTCTAGAAAGCGGACCTCAATGTCTTCGATGACCCCTTCTGCCACCTCCAGGGCGACAATGCCGCTGTCCGTTACGGCGGGAATATCCTGAATGATGCCATCGGGGGTGACAAACTCAGCATCGACGAACTGGGCCAGCACATAGCCATTTGCCTCATAGACCTCCCGGAGATCCTCAATGCCTGCCTGGAAGTCAAAAAGGTTGAGGGTGTCGCCGTACTGGGGTGCAAAGATCTGATCGGCGATCGCCTCAATCGGCAACTCTTCATCTTCATAGCTAAGCAGCACATCCATCTGCTCCAGCACGCTGCCAATGATTTCCACATTTTGCAGCACCGGGTTGGGCTCGACGGCAAACGTCACGCGGACTCCCAAAGGGGTATCTTCGGGAATGGCGCGGACATCGGTGAAGAAGCCGGTAGCGAAGATGGCATTAATGTCGTTCTGTAGCTGCGATCGGGTGGTAATCCCCTGGGGCTGGGTGTCGACCACCCGATAGACCAGGTCTTCTAGGTCAGGCTGGTCTTCTACTCCTGTCACCACCACTTCTGCGATGCGCACCCGCGGCTCTGCTTCCTCTTCAGCCGTCGGTTCCTCCGCCGGGACTTCCTCATCGGCGTCTAGCTCTTCAGGGGCTTCCTCCTCCAGCATCTCCTCCTCGGCCTCCTCGGGCATGGCTTCTTCGGGCAGCTCGACATCCCCCGGCGCTTCGGGGTCGGCGTTCACGTCCCCGTTAGGAACTTGGTCTAGCCCATCTGGCTGATCGGGGCTGGTCGGGGCATCGGCCTGGGCCACATCCAGACTGGCAACGAGCGCGGCGATCGCCCCCTGCGAGCTATCCTCCCCTGGGCGACTCTGCATCGAAAAGGGAGCAAACTGGGCGATGGGCTCAGTCGATTCGGGCGGAACGATACCGGGGGCAGCTTCTGCGGCCTGGGCAAGGGTAGGGCCAGCTCCTAATACGGATGGGGCTAGCTCACTAGACTCCGGTCCGCTGGCTGGGGTGAGCTTGGTAAGCTTGGCGTCTTCAAGCAGGTCAATCGTCTCGGCATCCGATTTCTGGCTGGCAGGCGGAAACGACAACGATTGGGCGCAGACAGAGTTTGCTAGTCCGAGGCTAGCAGAGACCGTAAAGGAGGCTAGCAAGACTGGGGAAAATCGCATAGAGGTTAAGTTTTTTGTCATCTCCACACACCATGACCTGACCGTAGCAGGCGTAGAATTCGCAGTACCTAATTCCTTAAAAAGGCAGTGCTACAGCTATCATTCTGCAGTTCACTCTATCAGGAAGCTATTGCCCCCCCAAACAAAAGTTATGTCCAGGAACCCCTTGCTCTTTTGGAGCCGTGATTTTGGAGCGGTGGTTTTAATGTAGACCGGACAAATTCTACAGCATTACGGCACCGCTCATTCCAGTGGGTCCGGCAGGCAGCAAAAGTCGCCCCTATTGGATTGACAGACTCGCCATCCAGTGATAGAGCCCTACAAATAAGTGTTATGCCGTTTTTCTGTGAAGCTGCACACAACAAGGGGCTTAAGCCCCTTGTCTGCCCGAACTGCTCCTATGCGTCTTCACGCGAAATTGGTATTACGCTTTCGCGTCAGGACATTCGAGAGGTATGGAACCCCCGCATCGCGGGGGTTCCATACCCAAACCTTAGCCCTAGGCCATACCTAATCTGCCGTATCATACAGCTCCAGCTCCATCGCATCCAAATTCGATTCAGACGCTTCTAGCTCTCTCAGCTCCTCAGGAGAAGGGGGAAACTCCAGATAGCTGTAGACCGTTGCCGACATGCGCCGAATCAGTTCCTGGGCGCGGTAGTCGTTATGCTCCCGCTTCATCATGATGGTGACGGCATACCGCTTGCCCGAGGGGGTGTCCACAATGCCCACGTCCCCAACCATGGAGCCAATGTCGCCCGTTTTGTGGGCAATGGTGGCGTCGTCCCCAATGCCCTGGGGCAGGAGGGTCTTGGTGCGGGTCCGCCGCATAATGTCGAACATGCGATCGCGCGATCGCAGGCTCAGCAGCTCGCCACGACTGATGCGAGTCATAAGCTCTGTCAGCTCTCGGGGCGAGGTGGTATTGGTGCCCTCTAAGTCAGGCAGGACGTCGCGCAGCACCGTTTGCTGCAGCCCCCAGGACTGGAAGCGGCGGTTCAGTGCCTCCATGCCGCCCATGCGGCGAATCAGCATGTTCGTGGCGGTATTATCGCTGATGATAATCATCAGGGTGGCCGTTTCGATGGCGGAGAAGGTGGTGCCTACTTCCATAAACTGCATATCGCCGGACCCAGTAGCCACATCCGCTGCGGTCATGGTGAGGGTCTCGTCGAGGGCGATTTTGTTGTTCTCCACGTCTTGCAGAAAAGCCACCAGAATTGGCACTTTGATGGTGCTGGCTGCCGAGAAGGGCAGGCTGCCGTTGAAATCGGTGTAGGTGTTGTGGTCGAGGTCGAATACAAATACCCCCGGGGACAATTGGGGAAACTCGGCGGCCATTTCCTGCAGCTCGGCCATCAGCGGGCGCATTTCCTGGCCAGTAGACAGTGCCGACAGCAGCGATCGCGCCGTCCCATTAGTGTCCGTTAAGGCGTTTAGAGTGGTCGCCGAATCAGGGGACTCCTCTCCTGGGCTAGCCAGCGACTGTGAAGCAACGGTGGCCTCCTGCTGGGCCGGGTCGAAAGCTGATAATACCGTCCCGGCAATCGAGCCGATGCCTACCCCCAGAATGATCAGGCGAATGGCATAAACCAAGGGCGAGGTTGGCCTTTTGGACCGGCGACTAGGGGTGGGCGATCGCCTCGCTGCCGTGGATCTGGGCGATGGTTTAAGGGGCTGAACTAGGGCATCCCCGCTAGCAGGTGTAGCTCGGGTGGGAGCGGAACGCAACTCCTGGGGGCGACGGGAGGAGGGCACCAGCGGCATCGCCGGCGGACTTGATGGCGCGGCCCCCTTTGCCGAGTTGGGGCGAAAGGCTGGTGCATGGGTAGAAAGCTGGGGGCGGCGGCGATCAGGCCCCAAACGAATGCGGGCATGGTCCCCTCGGGGCGGGCGAGCTGAACTGAGTTTAGGCGCAATGGGGCGAGACTGGGCCGGGTCGCGCCCCCGTAGAGGCTTGCTTGGGCTCTGGGCAGAGGGCAGTGCTTTGGGGATGGGGCGATCGCCCCCTTTAGACTGCTCTCGTTGCCAAGCATCGGTTCGAATCACGTTGCTGGAGGATGGGGTTCCCGACCCGTCGCGACGAGGGGATGCGGGAGCCCGGCGAGACGTTGAGCGAAGCGATGAACCCGATGACCGCCGCCGCGATCGCCGTGATGAAAACCCAGAATCTGCCATGACTCATCCTCCAGATGATCCAAGATGAATGGACTGACCCGAAATAGCCAGTTCAATGAAAGAGGCCGTCCCCTCAACCCCAGCGGGCTATATCCCCGGAGCGGAAAAATGCGTTCTCAACCCGTTATACCAGCAATCCTCCCCTTGGCAACACTGATTTAGCTGGGCTTTGGCATCGTTGACTGGACAGCCCACTCTACCTGGCGCAGAATGCCCCGCAGGAGCGCGAGCTCATTCTGAGTGAGGTTGACCCGCTGGCTGAGGCGACGGAACTTGCGCATGCGGCTCACTGCCGTATGGGGGTACAGATAGCCAATGTTCAGCAACACTGTCTCTAGATGCTCATAAAAGGCTTCTACTTCATCTAAGGTGGCTAGGTCGCCCCAATTCTCATCTGGAGAAGACGGCTCTCCTGCAGGCGGGATAGGAGTCCTGGATGGTGGCGCTGTGGAGCCCCACTGGCGGAGTTCCCACTGGCGGAGTTCATAGCAGCAAATCGCTACGGCCTGAGCCAGGTTGAGAGAGGGATAAACTGGGCTGGTAGGAATGGTGATGCACCGCTGAGCAAAATCGATTTCCCCATTACTCAAGCCCCGATCTTCTGGCCCAAAAATCAGGGCGCGATCGCCCCCCATCTCCGTTGCCCCCAGAGAGGCCAGCAGCCAGTGAATTCCAGCCTGGGGCAGATCGACAGGACGCTGGAAGGCTTGGTGACGCGCTGTGGTGGCGATCGCTCGCTGACACCCCTGTAGGGCATCGGGAAGCGATCGCACCGTCACTGCTGCTTGGATCACATCAGCCGCATGGACAGCCATTTGCCGGGCTTCGTCTCCCCCAGGGTCACACTGGGGATTGACCAAAACGAGCCGCCCGAGCCCCATGTTTTTCATCACCCGCGCAACGGAACCGACGTTACGCGCCCCCTGCGGCTCTACAAGCACAATGCGAACTTGGGCAAGGGGTTGAACCTGATTGAGCCGACTAAAATCCGTCATACTTGAAATAAGTGCTTGAGCAGTTTTGATGACATTTTCTTGAGGGTGCCCCCTCAAGAAAGTAATTTTGTTTAATACAATTTTGCATGAAGACGCATAGGAAAAGTCCCGGCAGGCAAGGAGCTTAAGCCCCTTGTTGTGTGCAGCTTCACAGAAAAACGGTATTACTTACTTACAGCACTTTTCAAGTGCATGAGGTACAGATTTTTGGTTGTAAGTCGCGCGGCTTCCAACCAAAAAATAGATTCTATCAAAGCGCGAAGCGCTGGATTAGAAAATCGGGACCTGATGCTGCAAAAATGTAGGACGCAGAGCATGGGAAAAAATCAGTCAAAGGCCGATTTGCCAACCAAAACCTGTCCGGTTTGTCAGCGTCCATTTGCCTGGCGCAAGAAGTGGAAGGACTGCTGGGACGAGGTGAAATATTGCTCTGAGCGCTGTCGGCGGCGGCGATCGCAGGCAGCTGCTTCGGATTAAATGAGTTAATTCGGATTAGATGAGTTAATTAAAGTTAAGCAAAATTATTTTCTCAAGGGTACGCGCCCCGCCGAGGCGCACACCCCACAAAATGTAACTAAAGGAGACGACCATGCTGTTCATCTTGGGCGTAGTGATTGGCATTCCCATTGGTGCGGGCATCCTCTACGGGGTGATGCAAGGCACCATTAGTCGCCAAAAGCGAGAGTTGGCCGACTCTCAGCGTCAGATTCAGGATCTGGAGCGGACCCGGGAATCGCGCCTGCGGGAGACGGTGAAGTCCCTGCAGGCCGACTATCAGCAGCAGCTCGACGAGCAGATGCGAGCCACTAGCCAGCAGCACGAATCGCAAATCCAGTCGCTAGAGAGCACCCACGCCAGAGAGCTGCGGGAACAGGCGGCGACCCATGATGCTCAGCTTAAGGCCGCCCAAAGTGCCCATCAGAACGAACTAGAGGCGATCGCCACCAAGCAGGAACAGCGGCAACCATCCCCGCCACCTGTCGAACCCTCTGCAACAGATCGGCAGGAGCCTTCTCCGCCACCCACTCAGTTATCCAACCCTGACAGGGCCGTCGTTGAGGCTAAAGCGACCGCACCCCTGGAAGCTGCCGCACTGCTGTCGAAGATTACCACCCTCGGCCACGTTGCGCGTCCTTCTGCCATCCCCGAACTCGCCCGCCATGCCCAACATGCCAGTGCCGATGTGCGCGCCAGGGTCGCCGAAGCTCTCCGTCAAATCAACGCCACCCATGCCCATGCGCCCTCCGTTCAGGCGACCATTCCTCCCCTCACGACCCTCAGCCGCGACTCCGACCCCTCGGTACGCCGATTAGCGATTCAAGCCCTGGGTGAAGTACCGTCGCAAAAGGTCCTCCCCATCATCCGCCGGGCACTGCGGGACTCCAGCCCCCAGGTTGTCAAAGCTGCCACCGCGCAAATGGAGCGGCTCAAGTTCTATCGCGCCGCACCGCCACCGCGCAAAAAGTCATTTAAGCCACCCCAGTCAAAACCCTAAGTTGGTTCAATCGCTGCTAATCATTCAGTAGGCGGTCACAAGTAACCGTAGCTATGGCGGGGTGCGCCCCCCGGCGAGGAGCGCACCCCACTGGCTTGTGTTTATGGCCATGTATAGCCTTACGGGCTAAGGTTTGAGTGTGAAACCCCCGCGATCCGGGGGTTTCACACCTCTTGAGTGTCCTAACGCGAAAGCGTAGCGCCATAATTAGTTCAGTCGCTATTCAAAAACTTCCCCATGTCACAGCATCAGGTGCAGCCAAAGTTAATCATCCACGGGGGAGCGGGCAGCTCGCTCAAGGGTAAAGGTGGGGCGGAGGCCATTCGGCGGCTCCTCTACGACATTCTCAACCGCGTTTACTCAGCTCTAACTTCTGGAATGGGGGCTGAGGAGGCCGTAGTGCTGGGCTGTCAGCTCCTGGAAGACGAACCCCGCTTCAATGCGGGAACCGGGTCTGTGCTCCAGTCAGATGGCCAAATTCGCATGAGTGCCTCCCTGATGAGTGGTATGGCCCAGCGCTTTAGTGGCGTCATCAATGTTTCCCGCATCAAGAATCCCATTTATGTAGCCCAGGTGCTTCAGCAGGAGGCGGACCGGGTTCTGTCTGACGAAGGGGCAGCCCAGCTGGTGCGGGAGCTACAGCTGCCCATTTATGACCCCCTAGTCGAGCTGCGGCTACAGGAGTGGCTGCAGGAGCGGCAGGGAAACTTTCAGAAGTCAATGGCCGGGGTTGTGGCGGAGCAGGAACTGGGGGTTGGGGGCGATCGCCCATCTAGTGAGTCCCAGCCCTCTGCGCTCCCATTCGAACAGGGCCGCGGCACCATTGGCGTGGTGGTGCTAGATGCGCAGGGCCGCCTGGCTGCTGGGACTTCCACTGGCGGCAAGGGCTTCGAGCGCATTGGTCGGGTCAGCGACTCAGCCATGCCAGCAGGGAACTATGCCACTCTCCACGCGGCTGTGAGCTGTACCGGCATCGGCGAAGACATTATTGACGAGTGCCTCGCCCCCCGCATTGTGGTGCGGGTAACGGATGGTCTGTCGCTTCATCAGGCGTTTGAGCGATCGCTCCGGGAGGCCCACCAGCACCAGTGCGACCTCGGGGCGATTGGCATTGATCAGGGGGGAGCGATCGCCTGGGGTAAAACCAGCGAGGTGCTGCTGGCGGCTTATCACACTGGAGAGCAGATAGGAGACACCCTGGAGCTGCCGGTGGGCCTACAGGTTGGCCAGGCGATCGCTCCGGTAGTCTGACCCAACTGGGCTAGGTACGCGCGCCTCGATAGCGGAGGTTGCGCTTGAGGTGGTGGTAGCGAGCAAGCTGGGGAATTTCGCCCCGCCGCCCCATCAGAATCACCGTATCTTCCCCATTGAGCACACAGGACGGGCTGGGGCTCATTTGAGTGGTGCCGTCTGCCCGCCGGATCGCGACAATAATGACGCTCCGTGCTCCTTGAACCTCCAGCTCTCCTAGAGCACGGCCAGCCAGGGGCGAATCGGAGGGAATGGTGACTTCATCAATCTGCAGATCGATGTGGGCCAGCAATTCGTCTAGGTGAGTGCGTTCGTTGCTCTCGTCGAGAAAATCAATAGCGTTAGGTCGGGTGATGAGATTGGTTACCCGCTGGGCGCTAATGGAGGCGGGCAGGACGACGTGGTTCGCTCCCGCTAGCCGCAGCTTTTTTTCAGTAGCGGGTAGCTCCCCTCGGGCCACAATCATCAGGTTGGGGTTCAGCTCCCGCGCCGTCAAGGTGATGAAGACGTTTGTAGCGTCATCGGGGAGTACGGTGGCCAGGGTTTTGGCCCGCTGGATACCGACAAACCGAAGCACGTCTTCATCTGCGGCGTTGCCAGCATAGGCAAAATAGCCCAGTTCCTCCGCCTTCACGATGCGCTCTGGATCGTGGTCGATGACTACAAAGGGGCGGGCAAGCAGCTTCAGTTCCCGCGCCAGAATCTGCCCGATGCGCCCAAATCCACAGACGACCACATGGTTCTGCATCTTCTCGATGCCCTGAAGTTTCCGGTGGTTGTCTAGGGCGCGGTTGATTTCGCCTTCCATCATCATCTGCACCACCCCTCCCACGATGTAAGCAACCGAAATGAACCCTGCAAAAATCACCAGGATTGTAAAAATGCGTTCGCTAGGGGTTTCCAGCGGTCGGACCTCCCCATATCCCACCCCAAAGATGGTGATGATCACCATGTAGACTGCGTCTAGCAGATCCCAGCCGAAGAGGGAGTAGCCGAGTACGGCGACTAAAAAGGTCAGAGAGAAGAAAACGCTCCCAGTGACGACTCGCTGGAATGAGTGGTGCATGTAGCCCCTCGCCTGGCCGTCAAATGTTAAAGGACTATGACTTCGCTTTAACTGTAATGGGCAGGGGCGGCTAGAAGATGTATCGCCGACTGCAATCAGGTATTCTTCAGCTGACGAGCAGCGGCAAAGAGGACTGATTGAGCCGCGCATCGAGATAGAGGTAGACCCCCTCCCCCGCTTCAAAATAGAGATCGATGGTTTCTCGGCACTGCTCGGCAAAGACGAGGGCTGCTCGATATTGGGGGGTTGCCAAAAAGTTGAGCCAGTCGGCTACGCGGGTGCATGAAACTCGGAGGTGACCCAGGCGACAGCCGTCGATGGTCTCGATGGAGAAGGTTTCGACGGAGAAGGTTGCAGCAGACAAGGCTGCAACCGAGAGGGCTTCAGTGGAGAGCATAGGAAAGGGACTCTGAGAAGACGATAATAGTACTTATATACTATTTCGCTTGAGTTGGCAAGTCGCGGCGATCGCCCCAACGCAATTCTTAACCTTAATTCATCCCTGGGGCAGATCATGACCTCTTGACGGCTTGACCTTAATTCTGTAACAATGAATACAGAAATAAAGAAATCGTTCATCTCCAAAACCTCAAGCCGCGAGTCCCTGCATTAGGCAGCTCAAGGCAAGCGAAATCTAAGCTGGAGACGGAAGTAGGGAATACTCCCGAAGGAACGCGCCTCTGCTCTGGACAGCACGAGTCTAAACTCACTAATCAACCCTTCACCGATTATTAAAAGAGGCGAAAACTATGGCACTTCATTACCGTGGCGTTGTATACAATCCCGCCCCCGAAGTTGTTGACACACCCGAAAGCAACATCACCGGGCACTATCGGGGCGCAACCTGGAAAATTCGTCGCCCTGTGGCAACGGCAAAGCGCTCGGATGCCCACCTTAAGTATCGGGGGGTGTGGGTGCAGTAGTTGAGTCCTGCTGCCCCTTTCTCTTTCCTTTCGATCAGGCTAGGCTCTTCTCATGGTAAGCACCTCTTGATGGGGTGCTTTTTTGTCGGCAGGAAGCGATCGCCCCCCATCGCTGTTGTGTCATCTTTCTTGGCTCATGAGTAGCGCGATATCTTTTGTAGTAAAGGTGTTTCTTTTATCTGCCGCGGTAGCAGTGGCCATCAAATTTGGTGCCCCCCGCCTGGCAGTGCCCATGACGCCGGCGATCGCCCTGACGTTCGTTTTGTTGCCCGTAGTCCTAATGGCGGGGCTTCTGGTTGGGCGGGCCTGGCGCACGCGTTCCACTTTCCAGCGCCAGCCGTAATGCGAACCATTGAGGACATCAACGACAGGATTGGCCGCGGTCAGGCCGTCGTCTGGACTGTTGAAGAGTTGAAAGCCCGCGCCCTAGAGGAACCCCCATCGGTGCTGGCGCAGCAGGTAGACGTGGTTACGGCAGGTACGTTTGAGCCGATGGAGTCGTCGGGGGCGATTCTCAATCTGGGCCACACCGACCCGCCCATTAAGATTCGCCAGTGCTGGCTCGATGGCGTGCTGGCCTATGCTGGCTTTGGGGCCGTGGATCTATACCTGGGAGCGACCCAAACGGCGGGCTATGTCGGCTTGGGCGACCCGATCGACAGCGAGGAGGGCCGGGAGCGGGGCGGTGGTCACGTCATCGCTGATTTAATTGCAGGGAAGCCGGTGCAGCTTCGAGCGACGGGCCAGGTAACGGACTGCTACCCTCGGTCGTCCTTCGAAACCACTATTACCCGTGACACGATTAACCAGTTCTACCTGCTGAACCCCCGCAATCTTTACCAGAACTTTATTGTCGGCGTGAATGGGGGCGATCGCCTCCTCCACACCTACCTGGGGCCACTCCAGCCCCGCCTCGGCAACGCGGTCTACTCTAATCCAGGGGCGATCTCGCCTCTGTGGAACGACCCCCAGCTCCAGCTCATCGGCATCGGTACCCGAATTTTTCTGGGCGGCGGCATTGGCTATGTAGCCTGGGAGGGGACCCAGCATTTTCCGCTACAAAAACGCCTCCCCAACCAAACGCCCATCGGCCCTGCGGCCACCCTCTCGCTGATTGGCGACGCCAAGCAGATGTCGCCTCACTGGGTGAAGGGCTGCTACTTCAAAGGCTATGGTCCCTCCATCATGCTAGGCATTGGCACGGCGTTTCCTATCCTCAGCGAGGAGACGCTGCTGCGCTGCACGGTTCGAGATGAAGATCTGGTTGCTCCCGTCGTTGACTTCTCTATTCCCCGGCGGGTGCGGCCCACCTTCGGGCTGGTGAGCTATGCCCAGCTTAAGTCGGGGCAGATTACGATCGATGGCAGAACCGTGCGGACGGCTCCTCTGGCCAGCATTGCGCGATCGCGCCAGGTTGCAACCGAGCTAAAGCAGTGGATCGAGGCAAAGCAGTTTTTGCTAACCTCCCCAGTGGCACCCATTCCGATGGATCGCTCGTTTCTAGCCCAGGACCGCTGGGGGACTCAGGTAAACCTACAGTGACCCTCGTTTTATGAGTCGGTCGAACGGCTGTTTCCCTGACGCTTGACGGGTTTTTGGGGAGCACGCCGGTTTGAGGAAGCGGGCCGATCGGCAGCGGCAGGGCGATCAGATGGGGCAGGGCGATCGCCCGGTTTCCACTGCTGTCGCCCTTCCCAGCGGCGCTGTTTTGGCCCTGGTCCACCTTTTCGAGGTCTCTTACTGGGCGCGCCCTTACGGCGCTTCTTCGGCGGCACCAGGCCAATCATGGTGCTGTCTTGCACCTGGAGGTCATTGCCGTCCCGCTGCACCTGGAGGTCCCAAAAGTAGCCGACGGCCCGACCGCCGAGGATGCCTTTCAGCTTCAGGTTAAAGGCACGGCCCTGCTTTTTCGCTCCCTTCTTGGGGGCTTGCCGAATTTTGACGATGACCTCTTCGCTTTCCTGGTCCTGTTTAACCACCTCGCCTCGGATGGAGAAGTAGCCATCCCGCAGTTCTGCCGAAGCGGGAGCGATCGCCGCTCCTTCTACCAGTGTTGCTGTAGGGGTGGATTCTAAAGTTGGCTCAGCGGCTTGGGCGGGCGGGCTGGCCGCAGCTGTATGGGAAGTGCCGTTGGCGTCAGCCTGACGATCTTGAGCCTGGGCATTCACCGAATTTGCGGGCGATCGCTCTGAATATGCTTGGGCCTCAGGTGCTTGGGTCTCAGGCGTATGGGTCACTTCCGCGTCAGCCGCATCGCTAGCTGACTCATCCGCATCGGGTTTGGCATCAGCGACCGGATCGCTAACCGTGGCATCGTCAGCGTCGCCGGCTTCTGCGTCCAGACCGTCGCCGATGTCGGCTTCTTCGTTGGACTCATCCGCTAATGACTCATCATCTGCGTCAGCGGCATCGTCGACGGCATCGATATCGTCGTCGTCCAGATCCTCGTCGTCTAGCTCATCATCGTCATCTAGGTCGCTATCTGCATCGTGGTCAATATCATTGTCGATGTCGTTAAAGTCCCGACTGAGGTTTTCGGGCTCCCAGATGCCGACAATTTGCGCATGCAGGTTGTCGGCATTATTACGAGTCCGGGGATAGACCACCCATAGGTGGGGCGCTTCCAGATCGACATGCTTCTTGACCAGGCTCATCACCCGGCCCAGCAACACGGCATCAATCGATGTCCCATCCTCGGTAACGAGTAGGCCACGGGTGAACTGCTCCTCAGATGGGACATAGCTTCCCCGAATCAGACCGATGGCCCGATACTGCATGGGTTCACTTGCAGGAGGAATGGGAAGTTGGCGAGAGTTCACAGCTTCATCTGATGCACGACGAGAGGTTTGATCAAGCGCTGCCTCCTCCGACTGGGGGGAGGCCTTACCTGAAAAGCTGGACGAGGTAGAAGAGACCATGTTAACCGTTGAATCTGAGTTCTGAACCATCAAATCTGAATTCTGATCCATCTTCTGAGTTTCCGCTGAAGTCACCATATTGAGGATTGGATTACCTCAAGGGCCAGGAGTGTTGGAGGATGAAACTAGCTCGGCTAAGCCGATAGCTGCGATCAGAGGAACCCACATTTTCTCCTCACTGGTGGACAATTGGTCTCTCCACCACTCGCTCTAGACTCAGGATACACACTAGGTTAGCATCTAGGTTACGCGCCGCTGAGGGTTCCGCACCGCATCGTTAGTGTGCCCATTGCTTCCATCCAAATCTTCTTAATCTATCCTTTCTATCGTTTATACAAGTGGAAACCTGGGTCTCAGGCTCTTTTCATATGAAATTCCCTTGAATTTGGCGGTAGCTGTAAGAACATTTCTTCTACAGAGACGTTAGGGCTTTCCACGGTGTTAACACCGATAGTTGAGATGACGCAACAGCCTTTAGCGTTTTGACCGTCCGATCGCCCTGTAGAAATCTCCCCACAGAAATTAAGTGCTGATGCACAATTAATGACAAATTATGGGGTGTGCGCCCCCCCCCGGGGGGCCCCCCCCCAAAAAAAAAA
>JBHJGR010000257.1:0-19022 GCA_050331615.1 Elainellaceae cyanobacterium | reverse complement strand
CAGAGTACCGAACCACCAGCGACTGTTAGTTTCAGATCCGAAATGCTGTACGGCGGGGCACGCCGAAACAGGGTAAAAAAACGCTTGGGGACACTTTTCCCGCTGGGGCTGACTGCCCAACATCTAGATAGTTTGACCATTTTGGTGCGGCTATTTGGTGAGGGGCTGCGGAGTTTGAGATAAAACTCTCAGATCAGTTTTAAGGATGGTGGATGAGCCAAGAATCCCCTAGCTTTTAGCTATGGGGAGTGTCAAGACGTACCTCTAGACACCAGGTTTGAGCCGCACATGATGACCGACAAGCCGGGACTGCTGATGCGTCGCCGCCTGGCCGCGCTGCTGCGGGAGCATGGAGAAACGGAGCAAACCCACCACGGGAAGCCGTAAGTTGGGCAGATAGTCCGGCAGATGCCGCCCAAAGCGCAAACGTGACGCAAAACAGACTATGATCGTTTCCGACGCAGCTCTGAGCTGGTTTGTGCTTCTTTGAATACCTGCTATGTCTGCTACTGGTTCAATTTCGCCCCTGCAGAACCAATCGCCCCAGGGTAATCGCATTTTGGCAGCGCTACCTGAGGCCGAATATCGGGAATTAGCTCCCCATTTGGAATTTATTGAACTACCCCGTGGGCGGGTGCTTTATGAACCGGGCGATCGCATCCAAACCGTTTATTTCCCCAATTCGGCGATGGTGTCGCTGGTGACTCGGCTGGAGACGGGCGGTAGCGTGGAAATTGGCGTTGTGGGTCGAGAAGGCATGGTGGGATTGCCCGTAATCTGGGGCGGTGAATACGCCAGCAGCCAGGCCATTGTGCAGATTCCTGACGGGGGCTATCAGTTGCCTGCCAGCGTGCTCAGGAACGCCTTCGACCGGGGCGGCACGCTGCCGCGCCTTCTGCTGCTTTACACACAAGCTCTGTTTACCTACGTTTCTCAAACGGCTGCCTGCAACCGCCAGCACAAGCTGGAGGAGCGGCTAACCCGCTGGCTGCTGATTGCCCATGACGTTACTAACTCCGACTGCTTGCCCCTAACCCAGGAGTTTTTGGCAGAAATGCTGGGCACGGGGCGATCGACCGTAAGCACGGCAGCGGGAATCCTCCAGCAGAGTGGCGGCATTCGCTACAGCCGAGGAAAAATTGTCATTGCCGATCGCACCCTGCTGGAGCAAAACGTCTGCGAGTGCTACGGTCGCATTAAGGCGGAGTTTGCCCGTCTGCTGCAGATTTAACGGTTCCAGGCCATAGAAAGAGACGGGGTAACTGGGCAATATCCAGCAGGTGGCTCGTGCCCCAGAGCACGAGTTCGCAAATTAGAATCCACCGGATCCAGACAATCTCACTCTGGGGAGCAGCCAGCCCCAGGCCCTCATACAATTGCCAGAGCCGATAGGGCACATACAGGTAGGGCACCATGACAAAGGCTACCGACTGAAACTTTCTTAGGGTCAGGTATTCAGCCAAAATCTGAATGGCCAGCAGGGCGAAATAGGCCCCAAAGATAAACTGCGCGATCGCCTTTCCCTGGGGCAGGACGAACTCCATTTCGTCGGCAGCCAGATGAACAATATCCGGGCCTTATTCGAGGAATACGAAGATGACCAAGCTCTCGACTTACTGGAGCAGGTCGAAGAGGATTGTTGCTGAGGGCAGTGATGCCAAGCTTACAGCCTGATATAGCTGGCGCAACACTTCTTAATATCGGTATGATCTAATTTATTGTAACCCTCACCATTATCGTCAGTACCGTGCTGAAGTAGTCCATGTCAATCCTCGGCAGCAGTGTCATCAGCAACAGCTGATATCCCTTTGGCTGGACAGCAGTCCCGATGGGTTACGCTGGCGCTAACCCATCCTATTGGTAAGACAAGTCTAAAATAGTGCACTAGGCGATCGCGTCAAACTTTTGAATGGTGGGCATTGCCCATCCTACGCCTATTCCGTCAAATTAGCCGTGTCAGACCACTATGGCTAAGCTACCGTGTTTCCCACTGCTGTTGTCGTCAGGGCTGGACTAGGGACGATGGCTTCTAGGGGAGCAGCTCCGTTGGCAGATGGGATGGCATGGGATGGACCGAGGTAGATGCCGAGCGATCGCGCCACGTCTACCATCAGGTCATCGGCCTGCACAGGACCCGCGCACCGATCCTCTAGATGGCACTGGCGGATGGTGGGAATGACCTGGTCCAGGGGAATGGACTGTACCTGACCGCTCTTCCAAATCACTAAACGGTTGGTGAGTCCCTGGGCGATGAGGCTGACGGCCTTAGCCCCAAAGGCGGTGGCCAGCAGCCGGTCCACCGAAGAGGGGGTGCCGCTGCGCTGGATATGGCCCAGGGTGGTGGAGCGGGTGTCCACCTGATCCATGTCGCAAAACTGCCGTTCCCCGGTTTGGCAGAGCTGGTGGCTGCGATCGCGAATCTGTTCCGCTAGATAGTCCCCCACGTATTTGGCCTTAGTGCCCTCCAGGGTTTTGATGCCCTCGGAAATCACCACCAGGGCAAACTTGCGTCCGCTTTGACGGAGGTGGGCAATGCGATCGCAAATTTCCTGTAGAATCGCCTCGCTCAAGGCTGGCACCAGCTCGGGAATGAGAATCACATCGGCTCCTCCGGCAATGCCTGCGTGGAGCGCCAGGTGTCCCGCATCTCGCCCCATCACCTGAACCACCATGACGCGATCGTGGCTGGCCGCCGTAAAGGTGAGATCGTACAGAGCACGGGTGACGGTGCCCACCGCCGTATCAAAGCCCACCGATCGCTCGGTGAAGGGTACGTCGTTATCAATGGTTTTGGGGATAGCAACTACGGCCCAGTACCCCTTCTGGGCCAGGTCATAGATAATATCCAGGCTGCCGTCACCGCCTACTACCACCAGGGCATCTAGATCAAGTATTTCATAGCCCTTCAGGATTCGTTTGGCAATTTCCTCCTGGTTGGGATTGCCCTTGCTCAAGGACCCCAAAATGCTGCCACTCAGGAATTGTAGGATATCCAGCCCCTGCACGATGCCGGGAATGTCATAGCCATTTTCCTTGAGCTTGAGGTCTTCAGGCTGGCACAGACCCGCGCATAGGCCCACCAGTCCATCCGTGCCGTGGGGGATGCCGTAGACCTGCCACCCCCGGTGAATGGCGCATTTGACCACCGCTCGAATCACGGCATTGAGACCGGGGCAATCTCCTCCGCTCGTGAGAATTCCAATGCGTTTCGCGGTTTCCATCTGCGCCTCACCGGATGCTGATAGACGATAACAGAGACTTTATTTACAGTTGTTGGGGGACATTATTGGGGCACGACTTCCTGCACAGGTTCAAACATAGGTTGGTAGGTTTGGATGGCTTTCATGTACTGCACCCGCTCAAACTCGCTGGGGTTGGGGCAGTGGATCTGGCTCATGGTGCCTTTCATTTGCCGGATTGAGGCATATTCATGCTCCTCCAGCCAGTGGGTCAACTCCTGCTCAATCACTTGCAGATGCTCAATCCCGTGGCGCAGCAGCACGCTCACCAGCATGGTGGCGCTGGCTCCCGCCATCATCATCCGCACTACGTCGGCGGCTTTGTGGATGCCGCTGGTGGCGGCCAGATCGGCGTGAATGTGGCCGTAGAGAATGGCGATCCAGCGCATGGGCAGCCGCAGATCCTGGGGTGTGCTCAGCAGCACATGGGGCTGGACCTCCAGTGCTTCGATATCGATATTGGGCTGGTAGAAGCGGTTAAACAGCACTAGACCGTTGGCTCCCCCCAGGGAAAGCTGCTTGGCCATGTTGGCCATGTTGCTAAAGAAGGGGCTGAGCTTCACGGCGACGGGCAGGGATACCGATGATTTGACGGCCTGCAAGATGTCCAGATAGCCCTGCTCGATCTGGGCACCCGTCAGGTTCATATCGGTGGGAATGGAGTAGATGTTCAGCTCCAGGGCATCGGCTCCCGCCTCCTGGATCTGCTTGGCGTAAACGGTCCAGCCCCCTGGCGTGGAGCCGTTGAGGCTGGCAATCACGGGAATGCTCAGGCTTTCTTTGGCCCGCCGAATGTGATTCAAGTAGGTCTCTGGGCCGACATGAAAGATGTCTGGTTCCGGGAAATAGGAGAGGGCCTCGGCAAAGCTATCGGTGCCGTGCTCCATATGGTGGTGGAATTCCAGGCGATCGTGGCGCAGCTGCTCTTCAAACAGAGAGTGCAGCACCACGGCACTGGCCCCAGCATCCTCAACCCGCTTGAGGTTGTCCAGATCTTCGGTGAGGGGGGCGGCAGCGCCGACAATGAGGGG
The DNA here is from genome assembly GCA_050331615.1 of Elainellaceae cyanobacterium. GTDB lineage: Bacteria > Cyanobacteriota > Cyanobacteriia > CAKZMO01 > CAKZMO01 > JAYKGU01. The sequence continues at coordinate 14,752 of JBHJGR010000257.1, read as the reverse complement.
CGATCGCAGCGACAAACCCAAATAAGTTGTATTTAAATCTACCATTAATAGCTCCTTGGAGGAAAGAAGAGGGAAGAGGGAAGAGGGAAGAGAGAAGAGGGAGGATAGGAGTCAGGAGTCAGGAGTCAGGAGGGGGGAAGTTTTGAGTTCTTAGTTTTGAATTCTGGATTCTGTCTCCTGAATTCTCAACCCAAAACTCCCACACCTCCTACAAACTACTGAGCCGGAGTGGCCTTTTGACCGGAGGACGTTTCGCTGGCGGGTGCCGGTGAGTCCTCGGCTGCCTTGGTACTGGCTTTGCTGCCGTTGGTGGGTCGGGCCGCCAGGTATTGGTACATTTGCCAGCGGGTGTTGACGTCCGATTGGGCCGCCTCCAGCAGTGTCTTGGCCGCTTCGGGGTTGCTGCGGGTGAGCATCTTGAAGCGGTTTTCGTTGTACATGGAGGTGGAGATGGGGTATCGGGGCGATCGCATGTCTAGCTGTAGCGGATTTTCGCCCCGCTCCGTCCGTCGTGGGTCATAGCGGTAGAGCAGCCAGCGACCTGAATCTACCGCCGCTTTCTGCTGCTGCATGGCTGTGGTCATGTTGATGCCGTGGGCGATGCAGTGGGAATAGCAGATTAGTAGCGACGGGCCGTTGTAGGATTCTGCCTCCAGGAAGGCTTTGAGGGTGTGTTCGTCCCGTGCGCCCATAGCCACGCTGGCGACGTAGGCATTGCCGTAGGTCATGGCCATCAGGCCCAGGTCTTTCTTGGGCGCGGGTTTGCCCCCTGCCGCAAATTTGGCCACCGCTGCCCTCGGCGTGGACTTGGACATCTGACCGCCCGTGTTGGAGTAGACCTCCGTATCCAGCACCAGGATGTTGACGTTGCGACCGCTGGCGAGGACGTGGTCTAATCCGCCATAGCCGATGTCGTAGGCCCAGCCATCACCGCCGACGATCCACACGCTCTTCTTCACCAGGTAGTCCGCCAGGGTCTTGAGGCTTTGCAGCTTCGAGCGCAGGGCGGCGTCTTCGGTGTAGCCCAGCCAGGCATCCAGATACTGCTTCAGGGAGGCGACTTTTTCCCGCTGCTCAAAGATGTCGGCTTCGTCGGTCTGTGAGTTTTGCAAGATAGTCGTGGCCAGCTCGCTGGGAATGCGGGAGGAGCCGTTCATGGCCACCGAGAGCTGCTGGAGCAGTTCCTGGGCGTGGCGGGTGTGCTGGTCTACGGAGGCGCGGAAGCCCAGGCCGAACTCGGCGTTGTCTTCAAACAGGGAGTTGGACCAGGCAGGGCCACGGCCTTCGGTGTTGTGGGTCCAGGGGGTGGTGGGCAGGTTGCCGCCGTAGATGGAGGAGCAGCCGGTGGCGTTGGCGACTAACATGCGATCGCCAAAGAGCTGAGTCACCAGCTTCAGGTAGGGCGTTTCGCCACAGCCCGCACAGGCTCCCGAAAACTCAAACAGAGGCTCCTGCATTTGCTGCTGGGCGATCTTGTTGAGGTTGAGCTGGGTGCGATCGGGGTTGGCCAGCTTCAGGAAAAAGTCCCAGTTCTCCCGCTCCGGCTCCCGCAGGGGGCGTTGCTCCGCCATGTTGATGGCTTTCTTGCGGGGTTCGGCTTTGTTTTTCGCCGGACAAATATCTACACAGATGCCGCAGCCGGTGCAGTCCTCTGCCGCCACCTGAATGGTGAACTGGAGGTCAGACCAGGTTTTGTCTTTGGCAGCGGTGTGCTTGAAGGTCTCTGGAGCCTGCTCAAGCTGGCCGGGTTCGTACACCTTGGCGCGAATGACTGCGTGGGGGCAGACCATGACGCACTTACCGCACTGGACGCACACGTCCGGGTCCCACACGGGGATTTCTTCCGCCACGTTGCGCTTCTCATACTGGGCGGTGCCGCTGGGATAGGTGCCGTCGATGGGCAGGCTGCTCACGGGCAGGTCATCCCCCTGGCGGGCCATGATTTTGCCCAGCACCTCTCGCACAAAGGCCGGAGCCGTATCGGGCACCCAGCGGTGCTGACTTTCCTCGGTGCTGACGCTGCCAATGGGGACTTCGTACAGATGCTCCAGGCTTTGATCCACGGCCTTGATGTTCATCTGCACCACTTCCTCGCCCTTCTTGCCGTAGGTCTTGCGGATGGCTTTCTTGATTTGGGCGATCGCCTCCTCTCTGGGCAGCACCCCCGCCAGGGCAAAGAAACACACCTGCATCACGGTATTGATCCGTCCGCCCATGCCCGCGTCTCGCGCGACTTGATTGGCGTTGATGCAGTAGGGCCGGATTTGCTTGTCAATGATTTGCTGCTGCAGGTTGGCGGGCAGTCGTGCCCAGGTTTCATCCGGCTCATAGGGACTGTTGAGCAGGAAGATGGCTCCCGGCTTGGCCTCATCTAGCAGGTCAAACTTGTCTACAAACTCCCACTGGTGACAGGCCACCACGTTGGCGCTGGTGATCAGGTAGGTGGAGCGGATGGGCTGGGGACCAAAGCGCAGGTGGGACACGGTCACCGACCCGGACTTCTTCGAGTCGTAGACAAAGTAGCCCTGGGCGTAGTTGTCGGTTTCCTCGCCGATAATCTTGATGGAGTTTTTGTTGGCACCCACGGTGCCGTCCGATCCCAGACCGTAGAAGATGGCCCGCACCACGCTATCCGGCTCTGTAGAGAAAGTGGCATCAAAGTCCAGCGAAGTGAGGGTGACGTCATCTTTGATCCCCACCGTGAAGTGGTTGCGGGGGGAAGGGGTGGCCAGGTTGTCCAGCACCGATCGCACCATCGCCGGGGTGAACTCTTTGGAGGACAGGCCATAGCGCCCGCCCACCACCTTGATCTGGGTGCGACCCAGCTCTGCCAGGGCACTCATTACGTCGAGATACAGAGGTTCGCCGCCGCTGCCGGGTTCCTTGGTGCGGTCCAGAACGGCGATCGCCGTCACCGTCTGGGGCAGGGCCTGGGCAAACTCTACCATGTCAAAGGGCCGGTAGAGGCGCACCTTCAAGATCCCCACCTTTTCGCCCTGCTGCATTAGAGAATCCACCGTTTCGTGGGCGGTTTCACAGCCCGACCCCATCAGCACCACCACCCGTTCGGCATCGGGGGCACCGTGGTACTCATAGACGCGATACTGGCGTCCGGTGAGGGCAGCAAACTCGTCCATCACCTGCTGCACAATGCCGGGACAGTTGTTGTAGTAGGAGTTGACCGACTCCCGCGCCTGGAAGTAAACGTCCGGGTTTTGGGCGGTGCCGCGAATTACGGGGCGATCGGGGGTGAGGGCGCGGTGGCGGTGGGCAAAGACCAGATCATCGGGGATCAGGGCCGCCAGTACTTCATCCGGCAGCAGCTCCACCTTTTGGATTTCGTGGGAGGTGCGGAAGCCATCAAAGAAGTGGAGGAAGGGAATGCGGGACTCCAGGCTGGCCCGGGTGGCGATCGCCGCAAAGTCCTGCGCTTCCTGCACTGAGGCGGCACACAGCAGGCCACAGCCCGTGGCTCGCGCCGCCATCACGTCACTGTGGTCGCCAAAAATGGAAAGACCCTGGGCTGCCAGGGAGCGGGCGGCGATGTGCAGCACGGCAGGGGTCATTTCCCCCGCGATTTTGTAAAGGTTGGGGAGCATCAACATCAGCCCCTGGGATGCGGTGAAGGTGGTGGTGAGCGATCCCGCCTGTAGTGCGCCATGTACGGCTCCGGCGGCTCCTCCTTCACTCTGCATTTCCATCACAGAGGGCACAGTGCCCCAAAGGTTGGGCTGTCCTGCTGACGACCAGGCATCGGCCCACTCCCCCATCGGGGAGGAGGGCGTAATGGGATAGATGGCGATGACTTCATTGAGGCGGTAGACCACGCGGGCCACGGCCTCATTTCCATCAATCGTCGCAAAGGTTGGGTTACTCATAGAATCAGCCCTCTCCACATATACATTTGGGCATCAAACGAAGCGAATCAAACGTCGCCAGGCAGCGATCGCCATTAGGAATCAATCATGCGAGATTGGCAACTACGGGTCACTGATTAGCAGGTAGTTGCTGCCAGCGACGTCAAGATGGGGTGCGACGCCCATTTGTCGAGAACGGTAATCGACAGCGACTCCAGCTAGAAAGCTAGCATCGCGGTTTCTGAACATCTCCATCATAGAAAGATGTGGATGAATTGTCGCCGCCTTTAACACCAGCTTAAGCAATCTTATAAGGCAGCCGAAAACAGCCTGCTTAATTCCATTTGTTGCGAGCCTCAATCCCTACTTTAGGAACAAATTCGTTGCCAAAATCGCACTAGTTCCAATCAGTCAAAACGGCTTCAGATTGAACAGCAGCATGTTATTGCGGTTCATAAACGAAGTCTGTTCATCCATGACGGAATTCAGGCGCGATCGCTCCCAGAGAACAACTCTAAAGCTTTATTTAAGAAAGCTGGCTTGGCGGATTCGCGTGAGCCAACCGAGGATGCCCAAAATATTTCAAACTGCCACGGATCTTCAAATTTTGTATTGCTAGGTAAAAGGTGAGGCAGTTGTTCGTAAATGATTATTTCAATTTATAGATATTAATAAACATTGGGCGATCGCCGATAGTTGGCGATCGCCACCATAGGGGCAAATGGCCATTTGCCCCCACCCGGTCATTTACCCACCAAGCTGTGACGATACGTTCCGCTGATAAACCTCACCACTGAGACCCTGGCCCTGATAGGCAATCTCTGGGGGAATTTGGGCGGCGATCGCCTCAATCCGGTTCTCGCTGGTGGGGTGGGTGCGGAGAAACTCGGGCTGGCCGGCACTGTCCTGGAGCTTCTCAAAAAAGTTGACCAGAGCAATGGGAGCATAGCCTGCATCGGTGAGGATGTCTAAACCAACCCGATCGGCCTCATACTCGAATTCTCGACTCCGGGGCAGATCCACAGCGAGCTGGTAGCCAATCTGAGCCAGGGCGCTCATGTCCAGTCCTGTCGTCTCGGCAATGCCTTGGGCGACCACGGCCCGCCGCAACGCCTGAACGCTGTGACGCTCGGTAACATGAGCAATTTCGTGGGCCAGAACCGAGGCGAGCTGGGCTTCGTTGTCTGCCGCCCGCAGCAAGCCGGTGGTGATGTAGATAAATCCGCCCGGCGTGGCAAAGGCGTTGATTTCCTCGCTCCTAACTACTTGAAAGGTGTAGGGGATGTCGCGGCGATCGCTCACGGCTACGAGTCGCTGCCCGATGCGGTCCACGTACTGGTTCACCTGAGGATTGACGTATAGTTCATACTCCTGGCGCACCATTTCATCGATTTGCTGCCCCAGGGCCACTTCTTCTTCGTTAGAGATATTAGCCACCTGCACCAGCCGAACGGCATTGCGAATGATGTCAAAGGGGTTTAGGTCCAGATCCAGGCTCACGGTCTGAGGCGGCAGTTGGGGGGAGGGCTCGGCGATCGGGGTAGATGAGGCGGCAATCGCCGGAGCCGAGGCACTGAGGGCACCGGCAGCCATCAGTCCCGGTACAACTTTGCCGAGTCGTCGCTTCAGGGATTGGGGTAAAAATCGGTCAAACATAAATCGTTGGAGGATAACTGCGCTCGTCTTTCATTGTTACAAAAGGTGTCGAGCGCTACATCCTGCCCTCGAAAGACCGGAGCTATACCATTTAGGGAAATTTTTGCAAATAATCCTACCCGATGACGTAGGGCAAAGGACCATTTGCCCCTACGGATCGATAATTTGTTGGATAGCCGTCAATGCCTCGGCCAATCCGGCGTGGGCGCGATCGGATAGGGTTTCGCCAAAGTCAAAGGTTTCGGCGGGGATCAGGATATGGTAGGCTTCCGGTCGGGTTTGGTAGGCCATATGGGTAAGGATGAGGAGCGATCGCGGACTCAATCCGTGACCCATATCAATTCCCTCCTCCTCGGCAGTGAGGCGTTCCACCGTAACCTCTGTGGGTGCTTGGTCTGAGGGAGCCGTGGCGTCTACAAAAATGACTTTCTCTACCTGGGCAATGTCTGCCGCCAGTTCGGGGGTGAGCTGGTGGCAGGGGAGCGATCGCACCCCCTCCAACTCCCACTGGGCCACCTGCTCAGCGGCATAGTAGCCCAGGCCATCGTCCCGGCGCAGGGTGTTGCCGTAGCCGATGATCAAGCAAGTCATGAGTTAGCAGTACTCCACGGTGACTTCTTTTTGGCGATCGCGCAAAAACTTCACCAGGTCTTCGATCAGGCTGCGGCGGATGGAAATGTTCTTGGGCAGCAGGGGGTTTTGGTAGAATTCGTTAATGCTTTGGCCGACGAGAAAGTGAATGGAATCGGCCTGCAAAATTTCCCGCGCCAGCAAATAGGCTCCGTTATTGTCGAACCGTAACCGGCTGAGGTCGCCGCCACAGTTTTTGATATATTCCGTCGCCTTGGAAATGGTAAGAATTCCCTCCGTCACCAGGTCGATGCAGCTCAGCATGCCAATCGGCGGCAGCTCTTTGCGGATGGTAGACAGATCCATCTCAATGGTTTCGCCCAGGTAGCTGGCCACGATGTTGCCCGTGGTGCCGCCGCAGACGACTTTGCGCCCCTCAAAGGAAAGCACCCGATCCACGTACTGCTCGTCCTTTTCCTCGTTGAGCGGTGGTCCGGTGAAAATCATCAGCGGATTGCGCTTCCTGACATACACGCCGACAAAGGTGGCATCGTCACCGATTTCTCCCTGGTAGAGAGAATAGGTTTTTTCGATGACGTCCTGGACGATGGTGCGGGCAGTGTGGGACTTTTGCCGCAGCACGCCTTCCACATGCTGCGCGATGTTGTCCCAGCCCCAGCCAAAGTTCAGGGCCACTCCCATTCCGGCATAGAGGACGCCGTCGCTGATTGCCCCCAAAAAGTCGCCCCGGTTCAGATAGCCCTCGGCTTTGATGATTTTGCGCCCCAGAATTTCCTCGGTGGTAGTCTCCAGGTGGACAGCTTTGCCCTCATGGAAGTAAAGGAAGGTGGGGTTATCAAAGTTGATGACCGTGAAGTGATTGGTTTCCAGATCCACCTGGATGATGGTGAAGGTGGAGTAGGCGATCTTTCGCGTCTGGCAGATGGGTAAGGTGCCGATGATGGTTTTTAGCACCTCCTCCAGGAGCACATCCGCGTTGAGCATGGTGATCAGGATCTCGGTAGTGAGGCTAGCCAGGATATTGGCCTTGACCCCGCTGCCCAGACCGTCTGAGAGCACCACCGTTGCCTTTTTTTCGGTTTTGAGGAACTTGACCTTATCGCCGCACAGCTCCTCGCCCCGCTTGTTCAGGCTGCTGTTGTAGATGTCGAGAAAGTTATCAACGGTCATTCTTGCTCAAGCATTTGAATGATTTTCAACAGACTCACCTTGGTTTCGGCGGTGGTTTCGCCCAGCAAACCGGCGATCTCCTGCACCACTTTCATCTGGTTATCTACCACCTCGTTTACCTTTTTCACCGTCTCCCGCTTCAGCCGCTTCAGCTCCCGGCGGCGATCCAGTTCGTGGCTCAGGTCCACAAAGATGCAGGCGATGATGCCTTCGTCCTCAATAGGAAAGATCACCTGATTGACGTAGAGGTTGTACTGCGGATATTCCACGGCCTTGCCGCGAATCACGATGCCCTCGTTCCAGACTTTCTCCAGGTCGTGGGTATCTTCAAAGATAACCGTAATCGGCTGTCCCAAAATGTCCGAGGGCAACAGTTGAAACATTTGACAAAAGGCGGGGTTGACTAGCTTGACGTAGAGATCGGCGTCCATCACGATCATGCCGTTGGGGGCGTATTCCCACAAAAGTCGCCACAAATGCTGTTGGTTGGTGTCAGTCAGTTTATCCGTGGTCATCATCAGCAGACCCCCACCGAACGAATCGCAGGCAGAATTTCCTCAACAAAGGTGGTTTCCACGTTTTGAGGGCTGATATTGATGAAGTGCTGATCGTGGAACTTCATGACGATGCCGTGGCTACAGGCTTCTAGGCAGAAGGAGCCTTTCAGTTCAACCGCATCCTCCAGATTGTGAACCTTGATCAGCTCCTGAAGTCGGGGCAGCACTTCGTAAACCCCCAACTGGTGGCACGCTGACCCCATACAGAGAAATAGATTTTCTTTTGCCATGTGGTTAGACCTCCGGGTTGGGTGAGCATGGTAGAGACGAGACGTTAATTGCGGTAGACCTCGTGGGCGATCGCCCCGTCCGGTGCCACCATTTGCACATGCAACGGCATTTGTCCCGCCGCATGGGTGGAGCAAGACAGGCAGGGATCAAAGCAGCGAATGCCCGCTTCGACCCGGTTGAGGAAACCTTCGGGAATGCCCTGGGAAGCGTCGTGGATGTAGTGCTTGGCGATCTGGGCTATGGTTTTGTTCATGGCCAAATTGTTCTGTCCTGTGGCGATGATCAAATTCACCTTTTGAATGACGCCATTCTCATCCACTTTATAATGGTGGAACAAAGTTCCCCTAGGCGCTTCGCTGACGCCAATGCCTTCCAATTCATTCACGCCCCCGGTGGAGCGCACGCGGGCAGACATCACGTCGGGATCGTCCATGAGGTTTTGAATGGCTTCCAGCGCCGCCAGGATTTCCACCAGGCGAGCGTAATGGTAGTAGAAGGAAGAAGTGGGGACGCCACCAGCGCGATCGCGCATTTCCCGCAGCTCCCGATCTGCCTGCTCCGTACCAATGGCCTCACACACATTCAGCCGCGCCAGTGGCCCCACCCGATAGATGCCGTTAGGATAGCCCAAAGGCTTGTAGTAGGGGAACTTCAGGTACGACCAGGCTTCCACCGCCTCACCGATGAAGTCTTGATAGTCGTCTTCGCTCAGGCGATCGGCAATGATGGCCCCTTCACTGTCCTTGAAGCGCAGGTAGCCGCCGTAGTGCTCCCATTCTCCCTGGGCACCGACTAAACCCATGAACAGAGAGGGAAACTGTCCAAAGATATTGATTTCGTCCTTGAGCTGGTTATCGATCAAAGACTTGAAGAGGTTCAAAGCCAGGTGGATAGTGTCGAAGGATTCAGGGAGGCGATCGCGAATCCAGTCGCGGCTTTCTTCGGAGAGGGGCGATCGCACCCCACCGGGCACCGCCCAGGCGGCATGGATTTTGCGGGCACCCAGCTTTTCAATTACCGTCTGACCAAACTGGCGCAGGCGAATTCCGGCACGGGCCAGATCTGGGTCAGCAGCAATCAGGCCAAACACGTTGCGCTGAGCCGGGTCGCTGTCCCAGCCCAGGAGCCAGTCGGGGCTGCTGAGGTGGAAGAAAGAAAGGGCGTGGGACTGGGTAATCTGTCCCAGGTTCATCAGGCGGCGCAGCTTTTCGCCAGCGGGGGGGACTTTCACCGCCAGAATTTTGTCTCCCGTCTTGGCAGCAGCCAGCAGGTGACTCACCGGGCAAATGCCGCAGATGCGGGCGGTGATCCCCGCCATTTCGGTAAAAGGCCGCCCTTCACAAAACTTTTCAAAGCCGCGATATTCCACGACGTGAAACTGGGCATCCGCCACATCCCCAGCGTCGTCAAGGAACAGGGAAATCTTGGCGTGGCCTTCAATACGGGTGACGGGATCAATGACAATGGTTTTGGACATGGTGCTTTCTCCTTAACCAAACTTAATCATGTCGCGACCCGCCATCACCGGCTGCTGCCCCTGAATTAGCGGCTCCAGGGTGGCACGGATGCGATCGGCGGAGGGCGGGCACCCCGGCATGAAGATGTCCACCGGAATCACCTCATGGAGGGGCACCACCCGATCCAGCAACTCCGGCACAATGCCCGGCGCGTGGGGTAGCTGGCAATTCTCGTCCGCCAGCTCCAGATAGCCCCGCTTGAGGACGCCATCGGCCTTGCCCATCATGTTACGCATAGCGGGCACATTGGCCGTCACCGCACAGTCCCCAAAGGAAATCACCACCCGGGTGCGCCGTCGCACGGTGTAGGCCAGCTCCAGGTTTTCCTCATTGGCGATCGCCCCCTCCACCAAACACACGTCCACATTCTCCGGATAGTCCTTCAAATCCGACCCCACCGGACTGAACACCACCTCCACGTACTGGGCCAGGTCAATCAGCCACTCATCCAAATCCAGAAAAGACATGTGGCACCCCGAACACCCCGCCAACCAAACCGTCGCAAACCGAATTTTCTCGACCATTTCCTTGCTCCTTGCTCCCAACTCTTAACGGAATCAGAATTAAATAATTTGTGCGATCGTCTTCTCTGTGGGACTTGGCATCGCCAAGCCCCTACCCAGGAAATTGGTTTTTTTCAATCTGGGCTTGAATTTAGAATTCAAAACTTCAATTCAAAATCCAAAATCCTGACTCCCGACTCCTCATTCTTCTATCTTCTTTTTTCCTTCTTCTCTCCTCACCTCGTCCACTCCCGCTTCTCCCGCGCCGTCACCAGGAATTCCAGCTTCTCGCGATCGCCCACTTTCTCCCCCGTAGTCTCCCCTTTGTGAAAAATCGCCCCTGTAGGGCAGGCGTCCACGCATTTGCCGCAGGAGGTGCAGGCGTCCACGGTGCCCCAGGGTTGGTTTAGCCCCGACACGATGTAGCAGGCCGCTCCCCGCTGGGCCACGTCCCAGACGTGGGCACCCTCGATCTCGTCACAGACGCGGACGCAGCGGGTGCAGAGGATGCAGCGGTTGTGGTCGATGGCGAATTGGGGGTGGGACAGATCCATGCCCCGGTCGGGGAAGCGGTAGGGGAAGCGGGAGTGGTCCATGCCAACGGCGATCGCCACATCCTGCAGCTCACAGTTGCCGTTGGCGACGCAAATGGAGCAAACATGGTTGCCTTCCGCAAACAGCAGCTCCACCACCATGCGGCGATAGTCCTGCAATTTGTTGGTGTTGGTGCTCACCTCCATGCCTTCCGCCACTTCGGTGACGCAGGCGGGGAGGAGTTTGCGGCCACCTTTGATTTCCACCAAACAGAGGCGGCAGGCTCCCACGTCGGAGATGCCGTCTAGATGGCAGAGGGTGGGGATCGCCACCCCCGCTTCCCGCGCCGCTTGCAGGATGGTGGTGCCTTCTTCAACGGCGATATCGATTCCATCAATTTTCAAAGTTTTGACTGACATGGCCGACCTCAAATACGGGACTTGGCGTGTGTTCACCTGGGGTGTTGGGTTGAGCCAGCGAAACCCAACCTACTTGCTGGCGACTTTGCCGTTGTTGTTCAGATAGGGGGGAGTGACCAGCAGTGCCTGATACTCTTCGGGGAAGAACCGCAGGGTGCTGAGCACCGGGTTGGGTGCGGTCATGCCCAGGCCGCACAGGCTGGTTTCTTTGACCATGTGGCAAAGCTGCTCCATCCGCTGCATGTCGGCTTCGGTGGCCTGGCGGTTCATAATCTTGGTGAGCATGGCATAGAGCTGCACCGTTCCCGTGCGGCAGGGGATGCACTTGCCGCAGGTTTCTCCCCGGCAAAACTCCATGTAGAAGCGGGCTACCTCCACCATGCTGGTGTCCTGATCCATCACCACCATGCCCCCCGACCCCATCATGGAGCCGATGGCCGTAAGGGAATCGTAGTCCACGGGCGTATCCAGCATGGAGGCGGGAATGCAGCCCCCGGAGGGGCCGCCGGTCTGTACGGCTTTCACCTCGCCATCGGGGATGCCGCCGCCCATGTCTTCCACAATCTCCCGCAGGGTGATGCCCATTGGTACTTCAATCAGGCCATTGTTGCGAATCTTACCCGTAAGGGCAAAGATTTTAGTCCCTTTGCTTTTCTCGGTGCCGATGCTGGCGTACCAGTCTGCTCCGTTACGGACGATCGCCGCGATATTGGCAAAGGTCTCCACATTGTTAATCAAAGTCGGGCAGTCCCACAAACCCGACTGGGCGGGATAGGGAGGACGGGGGCGGGGTGTGCCTCGGCCTCCCTCAATGGAGTGGATCAGGGCCGTCTCTTCGCCGCAGACAAAGGCTCCCGCGCCGATGCGAATGTCCACTTTGAAATCAAAGGGAGAATCAAAGATCTGGCTGCCCATCAAGCCGTACTTCTTGGCCTGCTGGATGGCTTTCTGCAAGCGCTTGATGGCCAGGGGATACTCGGCCCGCACATAGATGTAGCCGTGGTTGGCCCCGATGGCGTATCCGGCGATCGCCATTCCCTCCAGCACCAGATGGGGATCGCTCTCCAGCACGCTCCGATCCATGAAAGCACCGGGATCGCCCTCATCGCCGTTGCAAATCACATACTTCTGGTCTCCCGGCATCTTGGCCACCGTGGCCCACTTCAGCCCCGTGGGGTAGCCACCGCCGCCCCGGCCCCGCAGACCGCTGGCGCTGACTTCGCTGACGACCTCTTCGGGAGAGAGGTCATACAAAGCTTTGTAAAGGGATTCATAGCCGCCCGCAGCGATGTATTCTTCAATCCGTTCGGGATCCACCTTGCCGCTGTTTTCCCGGACGATGCGCACCTGGCGGGAGAAGAAAGGGTGCTGCATGTCGCCTTTAATGGCGGTGGCGCTGCCGCCGTGGAGGCTGTCGATGATGCTGGCGGCTTCCTCCGGCTTCACCTCTTCGTAGAGGGCGTTGTCGGGGTCAATTTGTACCAGGGGGCCGCGCCCGCAGAAGCCCATGCAGCCGACGCCCACGACCTCGACGCGATCGCCCAGCCCCGCATCTTCAACCGCTACCTGCATGTTGCCCAACACGCCCATGGAGTTGGCCGCCCGACAGCCGGTAGAGGTGCAGCAGTGAACGCGGATCTCTTTTTGGCGCGATCGCTCCGCCGCCGCCACTTCTCGCAGTTCGATTAAGTCCATACCTATACCTATTCATCCTCCCACTCTTTCACTCGCGCCAGGGCCGCTTCCGGCTCCAGCTTGCCCGCTACGGAACCGTCAAACACCACAGCGGGGGCAATGCCGCAGGCCCCTAGACAGCGGGCCGCCATCAGGGAAATCTTGCCGTCCTCAGTAGTCTCTCCCGCTTCAATGCCCAGCTCGGCTTGGAGGGCATCCATCACCTTGCCGCCGCCCTTGACATAGCAGGCTGTGCCCATGCACACCACACAGCTATGGGCACCGCTGGGCTTCAGGGAGAACAAATGGTAGAAGGTCGCAACGCCGTAGACATGGCTAAGAGGCAGCTTCAACCCGCGAGCAACGTAGTAGAGAACGTCTTCTTCCAGACAGCCAAAGGCTTCTTGAGCGGTGTGGAGCACTTCAATCAGGGCGTCAGGGCGATACTGCTGCCGCTTCATGGTGATGTCGAGACGCTTGAAGCGCTTGTCACCGCTGGGATGGGATGCTTGTTTTTTGGGTTGGGAATTGCTTTGGGAGTTTGCCTCAGAATTCTCGGAACTGGAACTGGCCTGCTCCTGAACGGACGTAGACTGCATTACTTTCTCCTCTACCTGTAGCGGACTGGACATGGAGACGGGTCTGCACCGCCCTCAACAGCATCAAATCATTCAACCCCAATTGAAGGCCCAGACGCGATCGCACTAACTAAGCGCATTAGATTGCGCAACTTGAATTGCACAATTGCTTAGTGACATTCTTTGAAGAAACTTGAACCAATGTTTGAACCAAATTTGAAGTAATCTATCGAAATAAAGATTCGAAACGACTACATTCTTGCAAATCTGAAGAGCTTTAGGCGATTTCTTAACAGGAATTTAGTTCTTGGGCTGTTGGCGAGGTGCTTGACAAATTTGTCAACCAAAAAGTTGTTTTATTTACCTAACCCACAACGTTTGTTGGGATGCTGGTTGACTGACAAAACTTACGAACCGCTACTCGGAGCCCTCACCCTAGCCCTCTCCCTTTGGGAGAGGGAACAGGAGCATTGGTTCGGCTCCCCTGCCCTCTGGGAGAGGGGTTGGGGGTGAGGGCCACAAACTTTTGTCAGTCAATCAGGTTGGGATGGCCATTTTTCCAGAAACCCTTTAGAGAAAACCCTTTAGAGAAACGGAATGAAGGTGTTGAGCAGCTTGCGAATTCGTAATAGAAAGATGAGCTGCTGCAGGTCCGATGACAAGGTCGGTGGGTACTCTGGCTCGGCCAGCTCTGCCTGGAGCAGGGCATACTCCGCTGCCGTCAGCGGTTCTCCATCCAGGGGCGATCGCGCCTCCAGAATAATCTCGGCCCGCGCCACCTCTTCTGGGATTTCGTCCGGTGGGGGCAGGGCGATCGCCACCGGCATCCCAATCGCTCCATCAAGGGCGATCGCTGTCAGTAATCTCGCCGTTAAGCACGAAAGATGGGCAGAGCGCTGCATCATGGGTTAAATTCCTGCGCTTATCGTTCCTCGCCAGCCTGCTCGCTGGCCCAGGCTTCCACCTCGACGGTTTCCCGCCGCTTCAGTTCGGGCATGGGCATCGCCTCCAGGGGCGTCCCCGGAGCTGCTGGCAGCGCCGCCCGTGCGGTGGGGGCCATCTCCATCTGGCGGTCGGGATCGCACTTCTGCCACAGCTCAATCAGCCCCAGGACAAACCCAACCCCTAGGTATGAGCCACCGCCGACCAGGACGAAATCGAAGAGGATTGTTAGAAATGTTTGCATGGCTGATCAGGTCTGCTACGAGACGGACAAGGTAGGTTCCAGGAACCGGAGCGGCAGAACCTGAGCGATCCCGGAGTCACTCACTCTGCCTTTATGAACTACTCCGCCCTAAGAGGACGGAGTTTCGATCCGCCGCTTAGGGCATTGTTTCGGACGCTTCAACGCCCCAACTTGCCTGACACTTGCGTGCTCGGTAGAGGTTGGCGGCTCTGCGTCTGACGAGGACAGTTCCTGCCCCCGTGGGGGGTTAGCCCAAATACCAACTTAGAAGGAGTTGGT
>JBHJGR010000256.1:0-8953 GCA_050331615.1 Elainellaceae cyanobacterium | reverse complement strand
GCAGCAGTTGGGTGACTTCAGCGCGATCGCCCGCTACCGCTGTTGTGAACTGGGTCATCGGCAAAAACGTCGTCACCACTGTCAATGGATCTTCGGGAGCAGCGGCAACGTCCGCATCGGTCGCATCTGGGGACTCTGCTTCGCTGGTTGGCGGGGTGGTGGCACAACTGCCCAGGCCGAGGGCGATCGCCCCCACTGCCACCAGGAAAACCCGTTGCAGATTGCCAGACCCACGGTTCAGAAGGTGAAATGCCATAATGACGTTCTCTTGTCTATGGGGATGATAAGAGCGCTACAAAATGATAATGATTATCGTTCCTGATGATTCTACACCATATTTCGTGAGTGGTCACGATTTTATCAAAAGAAATATCAAAGCTCGCTACGGCCAAATTGCCTGGTCATCTACTGATCCGGCGTTAAATCAAGCGGCTTGCTGATACCAATTTCATCAAAAAATCCCCAAGATACCCCCACCTCGTGTAGCAGGTGGGGGTCATTGAACTCTACATCATTGAACCCTTTCGGGAAAAGAACTCCGAAGTGTTATCGGGTTAAAGACGTTTCTAGATTGGGCTGAGCTAACGCGCCATCAGTGCTAACTGCGTTTTCATCAACTCTGGTCTTGGCTCTGGCGATCGCAAAGATATAGAGCCCAAAAATAGGTTTCGCCAATATATCGGCAACTGTGTAACCTACCTGTACTCCAACGGTCGCAGATGCACCTGTGATTCCCAAAGCAGGGAGCAAGTATGCGATTGGATAAACGCCCCAAGACAGCAGCAATAAAAGGCGGAGGCTCTTGACTAGATCCTTTACCTCATCAGGTTGCCGATCAAGGGCTTTACCGAGCTCAATCCAAAGCACGTATAGAATGTAGGCAAACGGGATTGTGCTAACGGTTCCCCAGATTAGACGGGTGGTCAAGTCGTCTGATATTTCACCGGGGTAACCGGCAGCAATCATCAAAACGGCGGCACCTGCTAGTCGGAGGATTAAAGAGCGAGAAACCTCAGGCGCTAACGCCAGTACTGCAACGGATTCAACTAACAGTAGAGGAACCGTTAGCAGCCAGTCCGCATAGCGATAAGCATCATTAAATGAGGCACCAGTCGCCGCATAGAAACCGTTTTGCAAGGCGTAGGCACCGTCCCACGCATTGTAGATTCGGAAGTAGTGATAAGCTGCGATACTCACCACTAGACCCGAAATCAACAGTGCAGGTCGATACTTTTCTGCTACCTGTGCTCTCGAATTGAAGAAGAAAAGAGCGGCTGCCGCCATTGCAGCGAAGCAGAAGGAGAAGGAGTTGTAGACAATTTCAAACTGAGCTGTAGAAAGCTCTGGAGGAGTAACTGCCAGCATGTTTTCTACCTAGATAACTTTAAGTGGTCATGGGCACTCTGAGCGATCGCCCCACTGCAAGTAAGGGCTGAAACCGCCGAGAAGACTGGCCTACCGAAAGCAGCAAGGCTCAAGTCTTTTGAAGTGCCTTTATTGGGAAACTGAAAACTTTCTAGCAATCGGCGCTGCAAGAGTCGCCTTTGCCGTCAGCGCATTTCTGGAACTGAAACTTCTGCGGTGGTCAATTTTTGTGGGGACAACCAGCAGAAGAGTAGCCTCCTCATCACCGTTTGTAGCTCATACATAATTAACATAACGCAATATCTATTAACGTGCTACGGCAGTCCTTGATGATGTCGGGGTAGAAAAATAGAACTATGCCTGGAGGTTATTTTCTTAAGTAGTTCAACAAAATTATTTTCTTAGGGGTATGCGCCCTCGGCAGGGGTGCAACCCCCAAAAGCTGTAATTAATTGTGCTTTGGTATTTATGATCTGGATACTCTGGAGCAATGCTTAGGGAAGCTGAAAGTTCTGCACCAGGACAAACGCGGCGATCGCCAGCAGAAAATATCCAAAGATTTTTTGCAGCTTTTGGGCCGGGACAAAGTGAGCCCAGTGGGCACCGGGAATCGTTCCCAGGCTGGCTGCAAAGATGAACGATATTACCAGGTGCCAGTCTATTTCAACATGACCTAAATAGCCCAAGAATCTGGTCACTGAGTTGGCAACAATAATGAGCAATGAAGTCCCCACTGCCTGCTTCATGGGCACCTTGGCCAGCAGGACGAGGGCAGGCACGATAGCAAAGCCACCCCCGCCCCCCACCAAACCGGTCAAGATTCCCACCGCCAATCCTTCAACCAAAAGCCAAAGCCAGCGATACTGACCAGCGGATTGAGCCTGAGGAGCCGGTAGAGCTTCGGAATAAGTAAACAAAGCTATCGTTGGGGAGCGCTCCCCCAAGAAAGTACAGCACTTTTCAGGTGCATGAGGTACAGATTTTTTGTTGAAAGCTGCACGCTGCGCGGCTTTCTGCAAAAAATCTGATTCCATCAAAGCGCGAAGCGCTGTAATTCCGTCCAACTACTTATCTCGTAGGGTGAGAGGCGAGGTAATCCCCAGATTTTCCGCCCGATTTGCTGACGAGGCGGATCGCTTCGATCTGCATGGATTTTTCCAGGGCCTTGGCCATGTCGTAGAGGGTGAGAGCGGCGATCGCCACCGCCGTCAGGGCCTCCATCTCAACGCCTGTTTCTGCACTGGTTTTGACCTCGGCTTGGATGAGGTATCCCGGCAGGTCAGGGGCCGCAGTAATCTGCACCTCCACTTTTTTCAGCGGCAGGGGATGGCAGAGGGGAATGAGGTGGGCCGTTTGCTTGGCGGCCATGATGCCCGCTAGCCGGGCCGTTCCCAACACGTCCCCCTTGGGAGCATTGCCCGCCTGGATGGCTGCCAGCGTCTCGGGCCGCATCCGGACCTGACCTGCGGCGATCGCCCGCCGAACCGTAGCTGTCTTTGCTGAGACATCGACCATTTGCGCCTGCCCAGTTGGGTCGAGGTGGGAGAGTGCCTGATCGGGCTGGGGTTCGCGGGGATTGGGTGAAGAGGTAGACATAGGCTAAAAGTTGGATGGCATTCGTTCGTGGGGTCAGCGACAATTTTTGTCACTTCCGTTAATGTATGATAGGATAGTAAGCCTACGAGGGCCTGTAGCTCAGTGGACTAGAGCACGTGGCTACGGACCACGGTGTCGGGGGTTCGAATCCCTCCTGGCCCGTTTTGCAAAGGGTAGGTCACTGTACCTGCCCTTTTTGCTTGGCGATTTTTGACTGCTCCTCTCTCACCGATGGCGCTCCGCCAATAAGTGCATGGCCATAATTAAAAGCTAAGTAGGTCGGCACAATTAAATTCAGGTTAGAAAACCGGGGGAGCGCCCCCCCGGTTTTCTAACCTTCGTTTTTCAACGCAGTTCTACTTAGTGGGGTGCACACCCCTAACCTCGATTATTCATCAAGTAGGGTGAGCACCGCCCACCTAAACCCTACAGGCCAGACAGAGCCAATGGTGGACACTGCCCACCCTACGGTTCTGCTTGTCGGATAAAAATACGCTGTCGAAAATGGGCGATCGCCCGAAACAATGCCAGAGGGTGGATATAGCCATCTTTTGAAGGAAGCCATGAATAATCCAGGCTAAGAAAACGTAATTAAAACTACTCAAGCACTGATAGCCCTACGGGCTAAGGTTTGAGTGTGGAACCCCCACGTTGCGGGGGTTCCACACCTCTTGAATGTCCTAACGCGAAAGCGTAACGCCATATGACAAGATAAAGGGAGTGGTGATTGCGACGAATACGTTTTCGATGTCTTCAGCTCATTCTCAACTCGACTTTCCCTTTCAGCGTCTGCGCGAAGTTCGCACCGCTCTCCTCAGGCTCCACAAGGCCCTGCTCCACTCGGAGCGGATCGTCTACGAACAGGAGCACGGACAGATTCGCTCCAATGGAGAATTTTTCCAGCTTGTCGTCAGCCACGAATGGTTCAGTTGGCTGCGCCCCTTCTCCCAATTCATTGTCCAAATCGACGAGGCCCTAGCCGCCAAAGAGCCCGTTACCCTCCACCGGGCCAAAGAGCTGCTGCAGGAAGCGCGGAGCCTCGTCCATCCAGCAGAAGACGGTACGGCGACAGAACGGCGATATTTTGACGCGATCCAGCGGGACCCCAATATCGCCATTATGCATGCCCAGGTTTCGACCCTGCTCCAGCCAGAGCGCCGGTGAATCTGATGCTGCCCGTTCGCCCCAAGCAAACGCTTTCCCTGCAAACGCGCGATCGCGTCCGCCTAGATGCAGATGTGTACTATCCGGAGGCGGCGGGTCCTTTCCCCGTCTTGCTAATGCGGCAACCCTACGGGCGGGCGATCGCTTCCACCGTTGTCTACGCCCATCCCACTTGGTACGCCGCCCACGGCTACATCGTGGTGATTCAGGACGTGCGGGGGCGCGGCACCTCCGAGGGTGAGTTTCAGCTCTTTGCCCACGAGATTGAGGACGGGATCGATACGGTTAACTGGGCCGCCTCCCTGCCGGGTAGTACAGGCGATGTAGGCATGTACGGATTCTCCTACCAGGGAATGACCCAGCTTTATGCGGCAGCGGGCCAACCAGCGGCACTGAAGACCCTCTGCCCTGCGATGATTGGCTATGACCTCTATGCTGACTGGGCCTACGAGGGGGGAGCCTTTTGCCTGATGGCCAGTTTGGGCTGGGCCACGCAGCTTGCCGCTGAAACCGCCCGTCGGCATGGCGACCTGGAGGCATATCGCACCCTCTATGCAGCCGCCCGGAGCGGGCCGAGCTGTGACCCCGTCTCGGGCCAGTCGAGTTTGCTCAATCGGCTGGCGGCAGACTCCTTCTACCACGACTGGCTGCGCCATCCCACCCCCGATAGATATTGGGAAGCCCTTTCCCCGCGCTACGCTTTGCAGGGCATCGACTTGCCCATGCTGCACATTGGCGGCTGGTTTGACACCTATATGCGCGGCACCTGGCGGTTCTATCACGACCGGATCACCTACAGTTCTCAACCCCAGCACCTTTGGGTAGGGCCATGGCCCCATATTCCTTGGGGACGAAAAGTGGGAGAGGTAGATTTGGGTGCGGCGGCTACCAGCCCCATCGACCGGGTGCAAATTCGCTGGTTTGACCAGTTTCTCAAAGGTATCGATACGGGACTGTCGCATGAATCGCCGGTGCATGTATTTGAGCTGGGGCGCAACCAGTGGCGATCGCTCCCCTCCCTGCCGTCACCTGAGCCGACTCCGATGTATCTTTCCTCTCAGGGACTGGCGAGTATGGGGGACCCAGCCTCGACGCTCACCAGGGAGCCGGTTGGTTCCCCGTCTTCACCAGACTGCCTCGTGCATGACCCCTGGCGACCCGTTCCTGCCCTGGGTGGACATGCGGCAGCGCCAGCGGGGATAAGCGATCGCGCAGCTCTGGATGACCGGGCGGACGTTCTTACCTATACTTCTACGCCTTTCTCCACGGCGATATCACTCCTTGGCACCATTGCTTTGGAAGTCTACTGCCAGGCGACAACGTCCAGCTTTGACCTTTGTGCCGTTGTTTCGGAGGTGCGCCCCGACGGTCCCGTCTACCATCTTGCCCAGGGATATCGGCGGGTTTCCCAGCCTGACTGGCTAGACGCCCCCCTGCGCATTACCTTACAACCTATCTGCACTTGCATTGCACCGGGATGCGCCCTGCGGCTTAGCCTGAGCGGAGCCTGCTACCCCGCTTACACGGTCAATGCGGGCACCTATCCCTGGGTCTCTCAGAGACATATTATTGAAGCCCAGGTGATTACCATCTGGGTTCATAGCGGTCAACAGCACCCTGCCAAGCTTTTATTACCCTTGATTGACTTCGATGCCCGCAGCAAGGTTGATCGGGAGGAAACAGCGTCCTAAGTAGGTGGTTATCAGTAAACGTAGCTATGGTGAGGTGTGCCGCCAGCGGGGGACGCACCCTACTAGCTTTGATTGATGGCCATGTGCTTAACGCGAAAGCGTAATACCGTTTTTCTGTGAGGCTGTGCACAACGAGGGGCTTAAGCCCCTTGTCTGTCTGGACTTTTCCTATGCGTCTTCATGCAAAGTTGGTATAACGCTAAGTAGAACTGCGTTGAAAAACGAAGGTTAGAAAACCGGGGGGCGCTCCCCCGGTTTTCTAACCTGAATTTAATTGTGCCGACCTATTTATCAATGCTATAAACGTCAAGGGCGGTCGCGACGAATCTACTTTTTCCTAGGAATATCGTAAATTCCTGATAAATTAAGTGGAATTACTCAATCACTTATCCACTAATCTGTACTATCACAGTTATGGGCGCAATGTTCCCACCTCTGCATCTCCAATTTGGTCGCTCTGTCTAATCAGCGCTCATACCATGAACCTAGCTCAATGATTCAGTTCGTTTTTTAGAATTACCGCGCCACCGAGTAGAGACTTGGCTGTCATGATCAAATAATTATCCGGAGAACTGGGGAAAAGGCTGAATCACTGAATAGGTCAGTAATCCCGCCTTAAAAAGCTGATTAAACTTCATCGTTTTACGACCGAAGCTTGCTAGCCTATAGCAACATCTTCTTCCCCAAGGCTGCTTTAGATACTCATCGAAATCATTTGAATAAGTAGAACGCATTGAAGGACGAGGTTAGAAAACCGGGGGAGTGCTCCACCGGGGCGCTCCCCGGTTTTCTAACCTGAATTTAATCGTGCTGACCTACTTAAGATACTTAACAACTTTGCCTTGATTCGATGCGTTCTGATTAGCTTCTTGGGGAATAATGACCAAGTCGATACGCTTAGCGACATCTGTGCTGCCTGAATGGCAACACCTGTTTCCTTGTGGAGATTATGAATATGTCTCAAGATTTCAGCCAACAGACCGTTATCAATACCCGTACCTTTGACGACGACGGTGATGGTGTTTTGAACCGCATTCTCACGACTACTACCGTATACGACGAAGACGGTAAGACGACGAAAACTATCAGCAATACTCAGTACTTTGCTAAGGATGGTAGCCCCACCTTTATAGCAGAGCGCGTCACTTCATTTGATGCGGTCGGGCAAGTCACGGTTGAAACCTACGAAGAAGACGTGAAAGCCGATGGCGTCATCAACACCGACTCCCAAGATACTTTCACCTACGATTACGTTCTGGATGGTGACGGGAATATCGTCTCCTATGTGGACGAGACCTACAGCAGCAGCGACGGCACTTTGAGCAACCGTACCACCTTCACTTATGACCTGTTCGGCAACGTCACTTCCCGCATTAGCGAAAGCTTTGATAGTGATGGCAAGGTGAGCGATCGCACCGTCACCAACTCTACTTATGACCCTGAGGGGAACTTGATTGCTCGCAACAGCGAGTCTGAGAGCTTCAACAGTGATGAAGTCCTGAGCGATCGCAGCATCAGCTCAAGCACCTTCGACGGCAACGGCAACCAGCTCTCCTCAGATACTGAGTCCTTCAGCTTCAATGACGATGGTAGCCTGAGCCGTCGCAGCAAGAGCAGCAGTACCTCTGATGCCGATGGTAACCAGCTTTCTAATAGCTCTGAAACTGATAGTGACGGAGACGGTAACATCGAATCTCGCTTCTCTAATACCTTTAATGCCGACGGCAACTTACTCACGTCTCTCGCCGAAAGTGACTTTGATGACGACGGTACGGTTGACTCTCGCCGCACTGAGACCTTTGCCTACAATGAAGTCGGAAACCTGACCTCTGGAGTCGAAATCTCTGAACTTGACTTAAACGGTGATGATGTCCTTGATCGAAACACAAGAACCTTTACCTACGATGCTGTCGGCAACGAGATTTCCGAAAAATTTGACCAGGATCTCGGCAGCGATGGTACGGTTGACTCCACCTCCACCTTTACCACTACTTACACTTACACGTTTGATCCGGCTGGCAATATCATCACTGCCGTCAATGAGGAGGACTTTACTCTAGATGGTCTTGTGGATGAGCGCATCAGCTTCACCTATAGCCCCGAGGGGCGAGTCCTATCAGAAGTTGAGGAACAGTTCTTTGGTACCAACAACGCTCTGAGCTTCCGCGAAACGTCCACCTACGACGTCAGCGGAAATCTCCTCTCCAACATTGTTGAACGCGATGGCGATGGGGATGGGGATTTGGAGCGCACCGCAGAGTTCTACACCTACGACGAAACCGGCAACGTGCTGTCGGAGATCTTCGAGGAAGACAGCGATGGTGATGGGGTGCTTGATTCCCGATTCGCTAGCTTCTACACCTACGATGAAGACGGCAACGTGCTGACTGAAATCAGCGAAAGTGATAGCGATGGCGATGGGGCCCTCGACTTCCGGTCCACCAGTGAACTCGAAGTTTTAGAAAACGTGTTCACGGGCAATGGCCAGAAGAATCGCCTGTTTGGCAACGTCGGCGATGACTTCCTCAACGGCAAGAGAGGGAACGACGTACTGGTGGGTGCTGAGGGCGACGATGAACTCATCGGAGCCAAAGGCCGCGACAAAATGACTGGCGGCGAAGACAGCGACAAGTTCATCTACAACAACAAGAAAGATGGGGATGGCAAGGGCGACAGGATTCAGGACTTCGTGGTCGGCGAAGACATGATCGTGCTCTCGGAAAACAAGTTCGACGTCGCGGACAAGAAAGGCGTCCTGAAGGCGCGGCAGTTTACCCTGGGCAGCGCCGCTGGTGACCGGAACGATCGCATCGCCTATGACGAAAAGTCCGGCATCCTGCTCTATGACGAGAACGGCAGCGCCAACGGTGGTGAGTACATTCTCGCCAAAATGTCGAAGGGGCTAGACCTCTCCAACGCTGACATTATGGTGATGTAGCGCTATTTCTGCCCGTTTCGTCGGGATTTACGCATGATAACGTCCTAACGCCAATGCGTAGCGCTATATCGATTTAGGAGGTGGGGGCGCAGTGCGCCCCCACCACGGGGGTTCCACACCGCTTGGATGTCCTAATGCGCAAGCGTAACGCCATTTTGCAGCGGGGAGGGTGGTTTAGCTAGGTTGATCAGGGCGAACG
>JBHJGR010000255.1:0-9042 GCA_050331615.1 Elainellaceae cyanobacterium | reverse complement strand
CCGTGTTAATCGTGAACAATCTGTGCTAACTTGGTATACGCGTGTCCAAGGGCGAGCTGGAGTCCATTTTGGCTTTCCGACAACCTTTGCTGGCGCGGGTCGCTAACTCAACGGTAGAGTACTCGGCTTTTAACCGATTAGTTCTGGGTTCGAATCCCAGGCGACCCATTTTTTAAGCAATCATCATGTCGTCTTCTCCCTGGCCCTACCGCACCCCCGGCATTCCCGATCATTTATTTGAGCGCTTGCCCGGAATCCCCATGAGCCAGCGGGAAATTCGCCTGCTCCTGATTTCTCACCTCCGTCTCAAGGCTGATTCAGTGTTCTGGGACATCGGGGCGGGCACCGGCACCATTCCCATCGAAGTCGGCCTGCTCTGCCCCCAGGCCCGAATTGTTGCGATCGAGCGGGATGGGGACGTGGCGGATCTAATTCGCCGCAACTGCGATCGCTTCCAGATTGCCAACGTCACCGTGGTGGAGGGCAGTGCCCCTGACTGCCTCATGGATCTACCCAGCTCCCCGGACTGTATCTGCATCGAAGGTGGTCGGGACATTAAGGAGATCCTGCGGGCAGCCTGGCAGCACCTGCGATCGCAGGGCCGCATCGTCGCCACCGCTTCCAGCCTGGAAAACCTGTACGCCATTTCTGAAAGCCTGGCGGAACTGCGCGCCCGCCAGATTGAGGTGGTGCAGTCGGCCATCAATCGTTTGGAGACTCGCGGCAATCGGCAGGTTTTTGTGGCTGCCGACCCCATTTTTGTGATCAGCGGCGAAAAGCTGGACTGACCCGGCTGCTGGAAATTTTTGTGTTGCGCTTTGTTTGCAAAGGTTGAATGCGCGACACTAGATAGAACTACTATGTAGAACTACGATTCTTAGTTCTAAAGTACAGAGCCACTCAAAGCCACCTCACACACTTACTCCACGCCGTCTATGTCTTTTGCTCGTGTTTTCAGCAGTATTGTCGCGATCGTCGTCGCACTAGGGATGATACTGCTTGGGGGGTGGTACTTCACCCTTTTCTTTGGGATCATCGTCTACCTGGGGCAGTCCGAGTATTTTCAGCTCGCCCAGGCAAAGGGGTTTGAGCCTGCCGCTAAGACCACCCTGGTGGTGAGTCAGATTTTCCTGATCATCGCCACCCTCTCCGACGGCCTGGCCGATGCAGTCATGCCCATTGCTGGCACTTTCATCTGCTTCTATCTGCTGTTTCAGCCCAAACTTGCCACCATCGCCGACATCTCGGCCTCTATCCTGGGGCTGTTCTACGGCGGACTGCTGCCCAGCTACTGGGTGCGCCTGCGAATGCTGGAGAGCGATCGCCTCAGTAGCCTGCCGCTTCAGGGTTACTGGCCATCCGCCTGGTCCGACTGGCTGTCGCCCCAAATTCTCCCAACCGGCCTCACTATTACCCTGCTGGCGTTTGGCTGTATCTGGGCCGCCGACATTGGCGCGTACTGCTTTGGTAAGCTATTTGGCCGCACCCAGCTTTCCAATATCAGCCCCAAGAAAACCGTGGAGGGAGCGGTGTTTGGCGTAACGGCGAGTATGGTCGTGGCGATCGCCGGTTCCTGGTATCTGGGCTGGCCGGGCTGGCCCCTGAGCGGCATGGCCCTGGGGCTGATGATTGGCATCGCCAGCCTACTGGGAGATCTGACAGAGTCGATGATGAAGCGCGACGTGGGGGTGAAGGATTCGGGTAAGCTCATCCCCGGTCATGGCGGTATTTTGGACCGCACCGACAGCTATGTGTTCACCGCACCGCTGGTTTACTACTTTGTAACGCTGCTGCTGCCGCTGCTGCCGAACTAAGGTACGCGGGGTGTTGGGGCTTGTCCGCAGATTACGCAGATTACGCAGATGAATATAGCCCTACGGGCAAAAGTTTGGGTGTGGAACCCTCGCATCGCGGGGGGGCCACACCTCGTGAATGTCCTAACGCGGAAGCGTAGCGCCATATGAATGGCAATTTCCTGTCCGTGCCGCTCCTCTATCTGCGTTCATCTGCGCCATCTGCGGATGGATTTAGCCGCTGCTCTGTGCCGAGGGACGGACATTAATCTGGCCGCGACAAGTGATCCCCTCGGGGGCGACGGTAAGGGTCTGGATGGTGACATCCGCTCCCAGATCAATCACCAGCTTGTCGAGTTCGAATTGACTGGCTCCTGATTCACTGGCTTCAGATTCAGTGATAGTAAAAACGCCCTGCATTAGGCAGAGTCGATGCCCGTCCAGGACCGCTAGCCCCGTGTCCAGATAGACGGGAATTTCGCTGTGGCCGTTTGACGCGGTTGGATTTGAGTACCGGATGATCCCGCATATCCTGACGCGATCGCCCCTCAACGCCACCTGGGGCTGACAAAACTGTAGAGACTCCAGGGATTGCTGCGGTAACAACAAGAGCTCTGGCAGAGCAGCTAGTATCAGACGAAACACATCCGCTAGCGCCTGACGCCCCAGTTCGGACTGGAGCGATCGCCCGAGATCCACCGCCAACAGCGCTACCTCCAGCTCAACCGGCACCACCTCCAGCAGCCGCAGCGGCTTACCTCGCACAATCTGCCCCAGGTTCACCCGGATCTGGCCAGCGGATAGGCGCACGTCGCTCAGGGCCAGACCGCTGTAGACCACATCCGAAGCCTGAAGGCTGACGCCGGGAATATGGCCGGACCAGATCTGGCGATCGCCCCCCACGATCTCTACCTGGAGGTGTGCCACCTGCTCCACCTGCGATCGCAGCCAGAGGGTCAGCGCTGAAGACAGTAAGTGACGGGTCAGTTGGGGCGACGACATAGGGTAGGACGATGGCAGGGACAGCAGCCGTCATTATGCCAGTTCAAGGGACGGATCAGGTAGGGGCGATCGCAGGTTTTCTAACCTTCGTTTTTCAACGCAGTTCTACTTAACGTCAGTGGCACTAATGTCAAGAAACCATAAGATATTGATCCCAGAGGTGATCCCCGCGATCCCCCCTGATCCCAAAATGTCATGAAATTCTGACAAATTGATCCCCGTTTTGCCCGTGAATTCGTGAAACCCCCAAAAATCGCTGGGTTGGCCCCTTGATCTCCAGCGACATTCTTGCAATTATGAAGCCAACTACTGATCCCCAAGTCGTGAGTTCATCACCTCAGCTTGAACCCCAGTGGTCCTATTGATCCCGTATCAATTTTTGTCTGGCGGCTTTTTTTAGAGTTTCCCAATATCAGACGCACCAAGGAGATCGATCGATATGCCCCAAGAACGAATTCCCCTCGAAGAAATGACCCTGCGGCAACTCCGCAAAGTTGCCAGCGAATATGGCGTGTCCCGCTACAGCCGCATGCGGAAGGAGCAGCTCGTTGCCGCCATCCAGGAAATTCAGCGAGCCCGATTCCCCGTCGCTACGGCACCGACGACCACCACTGCTCACACCGCTCAGGAAGAGGTGGAAGCCGCTAAGTTTGATGTGGGCCAGACCGACCTGACGGGTGGCGACCTAGCCGATGTAGACAGCGGTTTGGCTGACCTGCCCGCTGGCTATGGCGAGAGCCGCATTGTGCTGATGCCCCGAGACCCGCAGTGGGCCTACGTTTACTGGGATGTGCCCAATGAGCACCGGGAAGAGCTGCGGCGTCAGGGCGGCAGCCGTCTGGCCCTGCGCTTCTACGATGTGACCGACATCAATATGGATTACCAGCGCCCTCACAACCTGCAGCAGTACGAGTGCGACGAGCTGGCGCGGGAGTGGTACCTGCCGATTCCAGTGAGCGATCGCGACTATGCTGTAGAAATTGGCTACCTCACTGCCGATGGTCGTTGGCTAGTACTGGCCCGTTCAGCTCCGGTTCACATTCCTCCGATCTATCCGTCTGATTGGGTGGAAGACCAGTTCATCACCGTCTCCTGGGAAGAAGCGCTAGAGGGCCGCACCCTCGTCGAGCTGGTGCCCCCCAGCAAGCGGATGGCGGCTGCCGAATCCAACGGTATCTACGAGCAGGTATTCGGCATGGCGCAGTCAGCCGAAGCCCAGCGAGTCGCTGGCTCCCTGTTTGGCTCCATGCAGCACGTCCCCGGTTCGGTCTTCGGCTCCATGCAAATGGCCCAGGCTGTCAGCTCCTACGTCTTCGCATCGGGCATGGGTATGTGGGCAGTTCCAGGGGTGCCTGGCGTGGGTGTCCCCAATGTATCCGGTCTCACTATGTCAGGGGTAGGCTTCTCGGCTTCCATGCCGCCGATCCGTCCCCGTCAGTTCTGGCTAATTGCGGATGCGGAGCTAATTGTCTACGGTGCCACTGAGCCGGATGCTACGGTTACCATCGGCGGCCAGCCCATCAAGCTCAACCCCGACGGCACTTTCCGCTTCCAGATGTCCTTCCAGGATGGCCTGATCGACTACCCCATCATGGCGGTGGCCGCTGACGGTGAGCAAACCCGCTCCATCCACATGAAGTTCACCCGCGAAACCCCTGAGCGCAACACTAACCGCAAGGAAGAAGCAGTTCAGGAGTGGCTGGTCTAAACCAGTTGAATAATCCTCCCAAGTGACGCTCCCGTTGCCTTCGTGGTGGCGGGGGTTTCTTTTTAGGAAAGGCAGGAGGCAGAAAATCCAAAACCCAAAATCTAAAACCCAAAATTGCTCACACCGTCAGGCGGACAATGCTCATCCCACTAGCATCAGTTCATATAAGGGAGATGGCGATCGCTACCGGCTGCCCCTCGGGTCCAGCGCATCTCGCAGACCATCTCCCAGCAGGTTAAACGCCAGCACCGTC
The DNA here is from genome assembly GCA_050331615.1 of Elainellaceae cyanobacterium. Lineage (GTDB taxonomy): Bacteria > Cyanobacteriota > Cyanobacteriia > CAKZMO01 > CAKZMO01 > JAYKGU01. The sequence continues at coordinate 4,286 of JBHJGR010000255.1, read as the reverse complement.
AGGGTGATGAATATCCCCGGAAACAAAATCGTCCAGGGGGACGAGAGGGAATAGCCGCCTTTGAACGCGTCCGAGAGCATAGTGCCCAGCTCTGGCGTCGGCGGTTGCGCTCCCAGCCCCAGAAATCCCAGCCCTGCCGCCTCCAGGGTAGCCGTGCCGATCGCCAGGGTGGCCTGCACCACGATGGGAGCGAGGCTGGCGGGCAGGATGTGGCGGGCAATGATGCGGGTGGGAGTCGCGCCAAAGGCCCGCACCGTTTGCACAAACTCCTGTTCCCGCAGGGACAGCACCATGCTGCGGGTGAGGCGAATGAACTTGGGAAGCTGCACCAGGCCAACGGCAAACATGACGCTGACCACGCTTGGACCGGTAACGGTAACGATGGCGATCGCCAGCAAAATCGATGGAAACGCCAGCATCACGTCCGTCAGCCAGCCAATGCCCGTCTCCAGCCTGCCGCGAAAGTAGCCCGCCACCAGCCCCAGCAGTACGCCAATGCCCATGCCAATCAACACCGCCACCAGCCCGATGAGCAGCGAGGTTTGTAGCCCATACCAGACCTGGCTGAGAATATCTCGTCCCAGACCATCGGTGCCAAAGGGATAGTCCAGGCTAGGAGGATTGAGTCGAGCCGCATAGTTGCGATCGGTGGCCGGGTCATAAGGACGCAGCACTGGGGCCAGCACCGCCACTAGCACGATGAATGTGGTCAGGCCCAGGCCAATCAGCCCGGAGGTGGACTGGCGAAATCGCTGGACGGCTCGGTTTTTTAGCCAGCGCTGCAGTCGGGTCGGTTGGGGAGGAGGGGCAGTAATCGCCATAGAAAAATAGGTGCTTAGGCACAATTAATGACAACTTACGGGGGTGTGTCCCCGCCAAGGGCGCACACACCAAGAACATAATTTTGTTTAACTTCTTACCTGAAAAAATGACCGATCGGCGGTGAGGGCGAATGGCCATTTGCCCCTACCTGTACTGAATGCGGGGGTCGAGAAAGGCGTAGGAAATATCCACCAGCAGGTTAATCACGACAAAGGCCGTGGCGACAAAGACCACGCCGCCCTGCACCACTGGATAGTCCCGCGCCAGAATGCCTTCATAGATCCACTTGCCGATGCCCGGCCAGGCAAAGATGGTTTCCGTCAGGATTGCGCCCCCCAGCAAGGTGCCAAACTCCAGGCCCACAATGGTAATCACCGGCAGCATGGCGTTTTTGAGGGCGTGTTTGCTAATCACCCATTGCTCCCGCAGTCCCTTAGCCCTCGCCGTGCGGATGTAGTCCTGAGACAGCACCTCCAGCATGGCGCTGCGGGTAATGCGGGCCACGATCGCCAGCGGAATGGTGCTCAGGGTCAGGGCTGGCAGCACCAGGTGGGCCAGCACGTCCCCCAGGGCCGCAAAGTTTCCCTGGAGCAGGGTGTCCAGGACGTAGAAGCCAGTGATGGGCTCAAAGGCAAAGCCCGTCTCGACACTGATACGTCCGCTGGGAGGCAACCACCGCAGATTGACCGCAAACAGGTACACCAGCAGCAGCCCCAGCCAGTAGACCGGCATAGACACGCCCAGCAGGGAACCGCTCATGGTGAGGTTGTCCCACAGGCTATTTTTGCGGACGGCAGCAATCACTCCGGCGGGAATGCCCAGCACGAGAGCGATCAGCATGGCTGCTACCGACAGTTCAAAGGTAGCGGGCCAGCGAATCAGAATTTCCTGAATGATAGGAACCCCGGTGAAAATACTGCGTCCTAAATCAAAGCGGAGCAGGTTGCCCAGAAATGAAAGGTACTGCAGCGGCAGCGGGTCGTTGAGATTCATTTTTTCCCGCAGGATTTCCACCTGTTCTGGGGTGGCGCGATCGCCCAGCATCACCACTGCCGGATCTCCCGGAATCAGGTGAAGGAATAGAAATACCAGCAGCGTAATGCCCAGCAAAACCGGGATGAGATTAATCAATCGACGAATGATATAGCGACCCATGATACTCCCTCAAATGATCAGGCGAACGGATAGGCGTTGCCGAACCTGGATGTGAAACCTGTAGGGACAAAGGGGCAAATGGCCATTTGCCCCTACGGGTATTTGATTCGGTGCCTAGATCAATCCTTCTCCACCGCTTCGAAGGACTCTGAACCCAGGGGACTGGGCTGCCAGCCGCTGATATTGGTGCGCTGGGCCAGCAAAGGTTGGGAATGCACGATGGGAATCCGCAGAGCCTCATCAAAGAGAATAGCGTCTACCTCGGCGTACATCTCGGCCCGCTTGGCGTTATCGCTTTCGGCTCGAGCGTCGTTTAACAGGCCAAAGACTTTCTCGTCCGTCCAGTTGTTCAAATCAGCCGTGGCCCCTGGGCCAAAGTGGGCGTAAAGAAAGTTATCTGGATCACCGTAATCGCCCGTCCAGCCGAGCATGTAGGACTGGAAGCCAGGGGCAATGTTCTTATCTTCCAAGTATGCACCCCAATCTTTGGTGAGCAGATTAACGGTGATGCCAATGGTGCTGAGTTCCGCCGCAAAGGCTTCCGCAATGGGCTTGGGGTTGGGGAAGTAGGGGCGACTCACGGGCATGTACCACAAATCCATCTCAAAGCCGTCGGGATAGCCCGCCTCCGCCAGCATCTCCCTGGCCATATCGGGATCGTACTTGTAGTCATCCACCGACTTGTCCTGATATTCCGCCATCGACGGTGGGGTAAAGTGGCCGTCGGTTTGACCCAGTTCGCCCCAGAAAGCATTGACGATTTCGGTTTTGTTGATGGCCATGGCGATCGCCTGCCGCACCTCTTTACTAGCCAACGGCTCGTAGCCCGGATTCAGCGCCAGATAGCCCACGTTGAAGGAGGGGCGAAAGACCGGTTCGATGTTGGCGTCGCTTTCAATTTCCGGTAGTTGGTCGGGCGTCAGATCCACCGTGAAATCGACAGAACCGGAACGGAGCTGGGCCAGGCGGGCCGCCGGGTCTTCCACAAAAGTGAACACGAGCTGATCTTCCAGGGGAAAGCCCTCTTTCCAGTAGTTGGGATTGCGCTCAAAGGTGATGCGATCGCCCGACCGCCACTCTTGAAACACAAACGGTCCCGTGCCCACTGCCAGGGATGAGGGAGTACCGTAGTCAGCCCCGGCTTCCTGAACAGCGGTGGGGCTGGCAACGCCGAAGTAGCCCGACGCCAGAGCCGCAGGTAAGGCCGCAAAAGGCTGGTTTAGCACCAGATCCACGGTGTAGTCATCCTGCACGACCACATCGGCAAGGATAGAGTCCTTTGAGCCTTTTTCACCCCCAAATAGGTAGGACCAGATTTCATACACCTTGCCCGCGTCCCGGTAGCCATACTCAAACTCCGGGTCCCACCAGCGCTGGATGTTGAAGGCCACCGCCGCTGCATTGAAGTCGGTGCCGTCGTGGAACTGCACCCCTTCCCGGAGCCTGAAGGTCCAGGTGAGGCCATCCTCAGACGCAGACCACTCTTCGGCTAGAGCAGGCACCAGCTCCGTCGTGCCCGGTTCAAAGTCAATCAGCCGGTCATAAATTTGCTGCTGGGCAATGATGGAGTTGCCGTCCGTGATATTGCCCGGCTCCAGGTTGACAGGCTGCCCGCCCGACCCATAAACCAGGGCTGAAGTAGCGGAAGATGCCGCCGGTGCCACACCTTCTACCTCGGCTGTATCGGAGGTCGGTCTGGCACAGTTAGCCAGCATCACCGCCAGAGCGCAGGCCACTATGGCCAGGCCCACCCAGCGAAATCGTCGCCAAAGTCGCATACATTAACTCCCTGAGTAGTGAAACAAAATTGTTTTCTTGGGGGTGCACACCCCACAAAATGTAATTAATTGTGCTTGAGCACTTTACGAAGCCTTTTGGCCGGTCTGCGATCGCAACAAGATGCTATATTAACAGCCGGTTAAAAAACCGTGGCCTAGTTCACCATTAAGCTATCTGAAGTTTTTGTCGGTAGCTTTGTCGCAAAAGTTAGCAAAGGCAACTACCGAGAAATTCTATTCAGTAGGTAGCCATAAATAACCAACGCTATGGTGGAGTGCGCACCCCCAAAAATCGGGGTTGGTAAGGGGTGGTCGGGGAGCCGCTGGCTTCAGACATGGGGAGGAACGACCACCCCTTACCTAAACAGTCGAGCGCAGCAGCGAGTCATATGTTAGCTGCAACCCATCAGTACCCCAGAATTGTTGTGGTGCATAGCTCTCGGCTGTTTTCCGTGGTAGAGTAGGGTTTATCGGAAGGTTCGTCGAACGGCTGCGGCAAAGAGCTGAAAATGCTGGCGGCAGCGTCAATGA
>JBHJGR010000254.1:0-12761 GCA_050331615.1 Elainellaceae cyanobacterium | reverse complement strand
GGGGCGCTCCCCCGGTTTTCTAATCTTCGTTTTTCAACGCAGCTCTACTTAATAGAGAAAGTAAGGACAGTTTCATCCACTCCCTTGAGCTTCAGAGGGCTGCACTTATGAAGGATGGTGTCATCTAAATAGTCCGCTACTGCCGCAGAGACCAGAATTTGGCTGGGTTCTGCGGCCTCTTGTATGCGAGCCGCAATATTCACGCTGGGGCCAATGGCCGTGTAGTCAGACCGTTCGGGGCCGCCAAAAATGCCGACAACGGCAGTGCCCTGGTGAATGCCGCAGCGGAACTCGACTCTGCTAATGCCCTGGGCTTCCCACTTTTGATTCAGGGTCGCCAGGGTGCGGTTCATCTGCTGGGCGGCGGCGATCGCCCGTCTCACCTGCTCATTGGGGCTGATCTCCTCGGGTGCGCCAAAAATGGCGAGAATCGCGTCTCCCATAAACTTGTCCACGGTGCCGCCATTGTCAAAAATGGCGTGGGTCATCTCCGTCAGATACTCATTGAGCAGCTCCGCGACCCGGCGCGATCGCAGCGTGTTAGACAACTGGGTGAAGCCAACGATATCGCTGAACACGATGGTCACCAGCTTGGGCTCAGGGCGTAGATCTAGGGTCAGCTCTCCCCGGGCGGCCTTCTCCACCAGCGCGGGGGGCAAAAAGCGCTGCAGCACCGATTCGGTTAAATAAGCGTTCAGCTCGGCTACGCGGCGCTCGTTCTCCTTCAGCGCTAGCAGGTTCCGCACTTCCGCCAGCAGTTCGCGGTGGTTAAATGGTTTCGACAAATAGGCGTCTGCGCCCCGCTCGGTGCCCTCAATGCGGGTTTCCTCATCTGCCTTCGCCGTCAGCAGAATGATGGGAATGCCGCGAGTTTCCTCCTGCTGGCGCAGTTGCTCAATCAGCTCCAGCCCCGAAAGCTGGGGCATCATCAGGTCCGTGAGAATCAGCTGGGGCGCAAAGGCTTGCACCTGCTGCAGGCCGTCCAGCCCGTTGCGAGCCGTGGCGACCTGATATCCGGCCTTCTGTAGCACCGCCGCCACATAGTTGCGCAGGTCAGGATTGTCGTCTACCACCAGAATGCGGCGATCGCCACTGGCTGACTCGGCAGCAGGCGCACTATGACTCTCCCCTGGAATCTCCTCTGCCGCTTGGGCGGGTAAAACGACCGTCGGAAAGGCGGATGGAGGTTTGGGCTGATTGTCCGGTTCCACGTCGGCCAACTCCACGACTGCCCGACTTGACTCAACCTCAGTGGCCACATCGCTGACCCGATCCGCAGGTAGGTGATCTCGCCCCAGCGGTAGCGACACGGTGAAGCGAGTGCCCTCACCATAGACCGACTCCACGCCGACCTCGCCGCCGTGGAGGCTCACCAGCTCCTTCACCAAGGCCAATCCCAGACCACTGCCTTCGTAGCCCCGATTGGCGGAGCCGTCCGCTTGCCGGAAGCGCTCGAAGAGATGGGGCAACTGCTCGGCCTGGATACCAATGCCAGTATCTCGGACCTCCAGACGACAGCGATCGCCCACCTGCGCCAGGGTCAGATGAATAGTGCCTCCCGCTGGCGTGAATTTCATGGCGTTCGACAGCAGGTTATACATCACCTTGTCGAATTTCTCCAGGTCCAGGTAAATCGGCGGTAGGGCAGCGAGATCGGCCAGCAGCGTAATCTGCTTGCGATCGCAATAGGGCCGGAAGGATTCGACGATTTGTCCAACAAACGCGGTGATATTGCTGGGGCGGAACAGGGGCTGCATCCGTCCGGCATCCAGACGCTGCAGGTCGAGCAGTTGATTGACCAGCCGCAGCAGGCGACGGCTATTGCGCAGGGCAATGACCGACTGGTCGTAGCTCAGCCCCTCCCCCTGGGCTACGGCTGCCTCTAGGGGACCGATATTGAGGGTGAGGGGCGTGCGAAATTCGTGGGAAATGTTCTGGAAAAACTCGGTTTTCTGCCGATCCAGGGCCAGAAGCTGTTCGGCCTGCTGGCGGGTGGTCTGGTAGAGGCGTGACTGCTGCACGGCGATCGCCGCCTGGGCCGCCACCGCCTGGGCCAGCTCCACCTCGTCGGCATGCCACTGGCGCGGCTCTTGGGTGTGGCGCAGCGAGATGCTGCCCATGATGTCGCCCTCGGAAGACAGCAGCGGCACCACCAGCAGCGCCCGTGCTGGCAGCCGCAGCGGTACGTCTAAAACGTTCAGCTCTGGGTGGCAGGCCAAATCGGCGATTACCACGGGTTCTCTGGTTTCCAGCAGCCACTTGAGGACAGGGTTGCCCTCGATGGGAGCCGCCGATCTAGGGAGTTCCTGATGCGGCTTGTGGGCCTGCTGGGGATCGACGTAGGGGCTGGTCCAGGTTTCTGCCTTCGCTGCTGCGGTTGAGCGATCGCTGGCATACTGCTGCTGCCCCGAGTCGTACAGCCCCACGCACTGCACATACTCGTCCTGCGCCGTCCACAGCGACAGGGCACAGCCGTCAACGTGTAGCGCCTCGCCGAGCCGCTGGGTAATCGCGGCAAAAATTGCTTCCGGATCGAGGCTAGAGCGAATGGCGGTGGTGATGGTGTTTACCAGGGCTTCGCGCCGGGCCAGTGCCCGCACCTGCTCGTAGGTACGGGCTTGAGAGAGGGCCAGAGCCGCCTGGTTGGCCACCATGGTAATCAGCTCAATTTCTTCCTCGCTCCAGGTTCTGGGGCGCTGGATCTGATGCATGCCCAAAACGGCCACCAGATCCTGCTGGTAGATCATGGGCACCATCAGGCTCGAACAAATCCCCGTTGCTTGATAGCAGGCGTAGCTCGCAGCCGGAATGCTCCCGTCCTCAGCAACGGGCTGCTCTTCTGATATATCCCCTGCTGCTGGTTCAGCCGTGAGTGCCCGTCCGTCGTGGATTACCTGCACCTGGCGAGTGAGCCAGACGGTTTGGGCCAACTGGTCAGGATTGGCGACAGGCGGGCTGTTCTGGGATCGCTCCAATCCTGCTTCCGATGAGCGTTCCGCTGTGGGCGATCGCCAGTACAGGAAGCATTCCGGCTCAAGCTGCCCGTTTTGAAACTGACGGAGCAGGCAGTAGTTGACCTCAAACATATGGCCCATTGTTTCCACAATGGTCTGGAGGATCTGCTGGGAGCTGAGTGCCCCCTGTAGCGCTCCATTAACCGTGTTGAGCAACGTCTCCTGACGGAGGCTGCGCCGTAACTCGTGGGTTCTGGCTTTGAGGACGTTGTGAATGTCAACGGCCTGGCGCACCACCGCTTTGAGTTCGCCATCATCCCAGGGTTTGGTCACATACCTGAAGACTTTGCCGGAGTTGATCGCCTCCACCAAATCCTCAACGTCGGTATACCCCGTTAGGATGATGCGAATAATGTCGGGGTATTGAGTTGCCGTCAGGCTGAGGAACTCCGTCCCGCTCATGGAGGGCATGCGCTGGTCGGAAATGATGACCGCAATGTCGGGCTCATCGGAGAGAATGTCGAGGGCGACTGGGCCGCTCTCTGCCCGCAGCACCTTGAACTCGCGATGGAAGGTGCGATACAGCAGATCTAGGTTGTCGGGCTCATCATCAACAACCAGAAGTTTGGGCTTGTGGCGAAGAGGTGTTTTGTGTGGGGATGTCATGCACCGCTCTCCTGCCGGGGGCAGTCTAGTGAATTGGGGATGTGCGGCCAATCGGGCCAGCCCAACTCCCAGCGAATGGGGGCGATGGCGATGACGTTTGGGATAGGGGAAAGAGGACTCATCAGCGTTCGGCAATCAGCCGCCATCTTAAAACCTGCAAACTGTTCGATACGTTCAATCCTGTTATACACCCCAACTCTTGACGCCAATATCCAGATGCTCTTCTAAACCTCCTCTGGCTTAGGAAGTGAGGTTCCCATATGGAAATTCACGGCCCAAAATGGTTGTGGTTTAGATGGTCTAGATGGACCCCTACCTACAGCATTCCCCAACCCCTGGGGGATATAACTTACTCTAGATAACGGGATTGAAGAAATCCCGGTTCATCAGGAGGGTGGGGCGATCGCCCCCGTCGGGCAGAATCTCCAGCAGATTTCCGATAAATTATATGAGTAAGTCTCCCTACCCTCCTCTCAGGAAACCTTCTGCACCCCGCTCGTATGTCTGCCCCCGACCTGAGTTCCAATTTTAATCCGTCCATTGCTCAGCCAGGCCGTTTCCCATCGGTGTCCAATGCTATGCCCACCATTCCAGCGTTTATGGTGCGGGCAGCGCGTCCGCCCGACTTAACCGCCCTGGCCGAAATTCTAGCCGACAGCTTTCACCGCCGCGATGGCATCATCGGGCTGTTTCACCCGCTGCTTCGGCTAGGCATTTACGAAGACCTAAAGCATCGCTTTGCGGCCCAGTCGTCCCGCTATGTCTGCCTGGTTGCCGCTGCCTACGATCCGTCAGACTGCTCGCCAGGTGGTGCCGACCGGGGGAGCCATCAAATCGTGGGCACCGTTGAGATGGGAGTCCGCACCTGGAGCTTCTGGTACCCCCAGGCCCGCTACCTGTACCTGTCCAATCTAGCCGTGATGAACGCCCATCGGCGGCAGGGGGCGGCCCGTCAACTGCTGGCGGCCTGTGAACCCATTGCCCGAGACTGGGGCTTTTATGATATCTACCTCCACGTTTTGGAGAACAATACTGCGGCCAAGCGTCTCTATGAATCCATGGGGTACACGGTCCGGCGGAGCGAGCCCCAGCTTGGCTCGGTGCTGTTTAACCAACCCCGGCAGCTCTTGCTGCGTAAACAACTGAACTGTTGAGCCCCTCCTTTGAGCTATGATGCGATCGCCCCGGCCCGATGACGAACCTCGCTCGGCACCGCCCCCTCGGGAGCAGCGGAGCCGCAACACCATCATCACCGCCCTGCAGCAGCTCACCTACCTAGGGCCAGTGAGTCGGCTCCTAACCCGCAGCAGCGAGTGGCTGCGCCAGAGCCGGCAAAAGCTCAGTCCCGTTGGCTTTGGACATCTGCTGATGGGCTTGGGGACGGGGCTGGGGGCGATCGCCACAGTCGCCGACCTGGGCATGGTGCAACTGCTGGAGCAGCAGGGGCGCACCGCCTTCTTTCGGCTGCGCGGGGTAGTGACGCCCCCGGCGGAAATTGTCATCCTGGCGATGGACGAAGCCTCAATCGACCAGGGAGCGTTCTACAGCGCTGAGCCCGAAGTCTATCCCTATCTGGCTCCCCTGGAGCGCTGGCCATGGCAGCGACGAGCCTATGCGATCGCCATTGAAAAGCTGATGCAGGCGGGGGCTAGGGCAGTGGCGATTGACGTGGTGCTGGATAGTCCCAGTATTTGGGGCAGCGAAGATGATCAGGTCTTGGAAGAGGTGCTGCAAACCTATGCGGGTCGGGTAGTCCTCGCCTCTAGCTTTGAGGACGCGGCCATCGAAGCCGGAACGACCATTCAAGGACCGCTCCAGCAAGTAATCGAGCCGCTACCGCGGTTCCGGGTGACGGAAGATACGAGTGGCTTGATTAGCTTTGTCCCAGAAGTGGACGGTCGCATCCACCGCCACGCCGGTGAAGCTCTTGACTTTGGCCAGTTTGCTGAGTGGTTTCCCCAGTATGCGGACTACTATTCTCTGCTCAATGAAACGGTGCAGCCCTTTGATTGGGCAACTCTGCAGGCGGCTCAGGTGGAGACATTGGATCGACAGGGCGGCCACATTTTCTTCTACGGCCCCGACGGCACCTTTCCCCAGTTTTCGTTTTGGTCAGTCTTAGACCCCGTCAACTGGGAAACCCATCTGCGCAATCAGGACTTCCGCGACAAGATTGTGCTCATCGGACCAACCGCCTCCCTGTTCAACGACATCCACGAAACGCCCTTGGGGCGCATGGCTGGAGTAGAAATTCACGCCAATGCGATTGGCTCCCGGCTAGAGGGGCGATCGCTCGCCGAAGCTCTCCCCCATCCCTATCTGCGCGGGGGGGTGCTGATTATCTGGGCGATCGCCGCCAGTGCCCTGCTGAGCCGCCCCCAGCGCATCCGCCGCCGCTTTCTGGTGACGCTGGGCCTGATGCTGGGCTGGGGGGCTGTTAGCTACACTGCCGTCTGGTCACTACAGGTCTTTTTGCCCATTGCCATGCCGATGGCGATCGCGGCCTTTGGCGGCGTTGCCTACATCATCGCTGGGCTGGCCCGCGAGAATCTGCAGAAGTTTCAGCTCCGCAGCACCCTCAAGCGGTACGCTAGCTCTCCCCTGATTCGGGACATCATCAGCAAACAAGACAGCCTACAGGATCTAATCGAGGAGCGCACCCGTGAGATTTTGGGGCGGCAACTGGTGGGGCGCTATCAGGTGATTGAGGTGCTGGGTTCGGGCGGGTTTGGCGAAACCTATATCGCTTCTGACAGTCACCGACCGGGGCACCCGCTTTGTGTGGTTAAGGTGCTCCGCCCCGCCAGCAATGACCCCAAGCTATTTGAGCTGTCCCAGCGCTTCTTCAACCGGGAGGCTGAAACCCTAGAACGGCTAGGGCTGCACGACCAGATTCCCCAACTGTTGGCCTACTTCGCTGAAGGCGGCGACTTTTATCTGGTGCAGGAGTTTGTCGATGGGCATCCCCTGCGGCAGGAACTCCTGCCCGGACAATACCTGACCGAGGCGAAGGTGCTGGAAATTTTGGCAGACCTGCTGGAAATTTTGGAGTTTATCCACAGCTGCGGCGTGATTCATCGCGATATTAAGCCAACCAACGTGATTCGTCGGCGTCGCGATCGCCGTCTGGTGCTGATTGACTTTGGGGCGGTTAAAGAAATTCAGTCCCAGATCACCGATGATCCGGCCCAGGAAAACACCATTGGCATCGGGACGCGGGGCTACATGCCCAACGAGCAGGCCGCCGGAACGCCCCGGTTCAACAGCGACATCTATGCCGTGGGCATGATCGGCATTCAGGCAGTGACGGGACTGTCCCCCGATCGCCTCAATGAAGACCTGCGCACCGGGGAACTTATCTGGCAAGACAAGGCTGACATCAGCCCAGAACTGGAGGCGATTCTCAGCATCATGACCCGCTACAACTTCAATCAGCGCTACCAGTCGGCCAGCGAGGCGCTAGAGGATGTGCGATCGCTTCAGGAACAGTATCGTGCCGCCGGGCTGCTGCCGGAGCGGCGTGACCTGGTAGAAACCATTGCGGTTATTCCAGACGATGGCGAGTGGGTCGATGACCCCACCTTTGACCCTAGTGAACCCACCCTGCCCTGGTACACCACAGGCACTTCTGGGACGGAGGATGCCCCTACTGCTGGGCCACCGTCCCGCTAGGGCTGGAATACTCTTATCCTGCCAAAATCGCCCGTAGATCCTTCAAAATGCGCTTAATCTCCAAAATCAAAATGCCCTGCTTGGCGGCCCGATTTGCGAGCACCAGCAGCACCGCATCCTCGGAGCAGTTCGTCAAGACGGCGTACCCCTCTTTCCCCTCGATGTAGACCCGCTCGATGGTGCCGCGCAGCAGTTCGGTGCCGATGCGATCGCCCAAAGCCAGAATAGCGGCAGACATGGCGGAGACCCGCTCCTCATCCAGCCGGGAAGGCAGGGCAGTCGATAGGGGGAGGCCGTCGGTGGTCACCAGGGCCGCCGCCTGAATATCAGGGGTGCTGGCTACAAAACTTTGCATCACGCTATTGAGCTTTTGGGTATTAATCGCCATGCCAATTGTTTACGAAGGTAGAATACACGCAGAGACAAAGAAGGCGTCAGATGCGGACGCCCGTGACCACCAGCCGCCGGAACAGCCGCTCACTCCAGCCCGTCTCCCGCAGCACTGCCTCCGCGGAGACTTCGACATAGGCTTGCTCAATGAAGGTCAAATCTATCATGCAGATTTTACTTAGCGAACTCTGCAGCGACTGGGCCTGCTCCATCGCCTGCAGGTGCTGCCCGATGGCCTGCACCACGATCGCCATCGCCGGTACGACATGCTGGGGACCAATGCCCAAACGCACATGCACTAGGCCGATGTGCCAGCGCCGCTGGGCATACTGGCTGCCCCAGTCGTCAATGCCGGTAAACATTTCGTGAAACCAATCGACAAACGTCTGGTGCAGGCGATGAATTCGCCCATCGGTGGCGTGCAGAATCTGATTCATCTCGTCGTCGCGCCCCAGGTAGCTATAAAAGCAGTCGGCCATCGCCGGAGCCACCTGCCGCCCCCAGTCGGCATGGGCTTTGAGGCACTGCTGGTCGTCGGCCCCAAAGTTCATTCGCGTTTTCATGCGGTCCATAAAGTCCTGTGGGTCTAGCGCCATACCAAGCTCTCTAGGGCGATCGCCCAATTTTGACAAGTGTCTTCAAGAGTGTACAACGACGCGTTGGACTTGAGAATGCTTTTGGCAGGGGGCGCTACCCTCTATCTGCGGGAAAAAATCCCTCGTAGCCTAACCACTTTTCACTAATCCAGCCGGGCTCCTTCGATATTTGCCTCATGCAGATTGGTGTCGCTAATGCGAGCCTGGCGCAGGTCAGCCCCCCGCAGATCGGCATCCCGCAGGTTAGCCCCCTGCAGGTTAGCGCCCCGCAAATTGGCACCCCGCAGGTCAGTGCCGCAGAAAATTGCCGCTCCTAAGTTAGCATCACGCAACAGGGTATTAGACAGAACGGCGTTGTAAAAGTTGGCACCCAGGAGCTGGGCACCCCTCATCTGCGCCTCCCGCAAGTCGGCCCGACTGAAGGTGGTGCCCGTGGCCTGAATCCGGTTAAGATTTGCCCGACGCATGCGGCTGCTATAGAAGGTGGCCTCCGTGAGGTCGGCATCCGCCAGATGGGCATCGGTCAAATCAGCGTGGGAGAAAATGGCCTGCTGGAGCTGGGCCTGGGTCAGGTCGGCCCGGTGAAACCCCGTATTGCTTAGGTCAGCCCGAATCAGAGTAGCCTGATGCAGAATCACCCCTTTTCCTTTGGCGTGCCGCAGCACGGCCTCCCGCAGATTTACCTGGGCTAGTCGGGCTAGGCTAATGTCGCATCGGCCGCAGTCAGCATAGCTGAGGTTGGCAGCCGTGAAGTCCGCCTCCTGCAAATTAGCTGCATTCAAGTCCACTTCGCGAAAGTCAGCGTGGTGGCAAATCGCCTGCTGAAAGTCAGCGCCGCACAGACTGGCCGTGTAAAGGATGGCGTAGGGCAAATTTACCTTTGTTAGGTTGGCCTGCCGGAGGTCCGCCAGACTCAAGTCGGCCCCGGTCAGCTCAGCCTGAATGAGTATCGCCTCCTGCAGGTTGGTTTCCCGTAGATTGGCGCTATGTAAATCCGCTTCCGAGAGATTGGCCTGGCGTAGATTAGCCCGGCTCAGGTTGGCCAGGCGCAGATTTCGCCCCCGAAAATCGGCTCCCACCCCTTCTGCCTCGCGCTGGCTTTGGCTCTGGTAGGATGATTTGCGCCGGGACTTAGCGGCTGGCGTCGGAGTTGCCGACTTAGTCGAGTTTCGGCGATCGCCCGTGCTGCCGGAAGCTGGTTTGCGAGATGGGCCGTCGTTAGGCTTGAGGGGCACCACCGTGGGGCGATCGCCTGCCGGAACACGAGCATGGGGGGCGATCGCCGGTAGGGAAATGAGATTTCGCTTGCGCCCGCTCAAATCCGCCGCAGATTCGTCAGATTCAAAGCGGGAGTCTGGGGCCGTCGTCGAGGGTGACACATCCGTCCAACGCTGAGGCATCATAGGGTCCTGACCAGGGTAAAAGATTCAGAAGGGTTTGCTTGCTAGTTACTCTTACTGAGCTGAATTGGCCGACCCCGAGGCTTTATCGAATGATTACGGAGACAGGCGGATTGCTACACAAACGCCTTAAATTGGTCTGAGAGTTTTTTCCTAACTCAGTGCTGAAGCACAATTATGTAAATCTTTATGGGAGTGTGCGATCCTGGCAGGGGCGCACCCTCCGAAGAAAATAATTTTGTTTAGGGCGACTTCTGGGGAAAATTCTACCCTTGGTTGCACGGTTGGTAAGGGCAAATAGCCATTTGCCCCTACGTTATCGGGTATCATCACTTCCAAAAATCGCCTAACGACTCACTCAACAAATTTGGGGCGATCGCTCTGGGTTTGCCGCAGCTCTGCCTCCAGGGTGTTCCAGTCCCCCTGCTCTACTGTGTGGATGAGCTGATCCAGCCGTTCCCGATAGGCATGGAGCGATCGCACCAGCGCCGCCTGGTTATACCGGGCCATCATCACCCCCAGTTCGGGGTTGCCGCCACCGACCCGGCTGGTATCTCGGAATCCGGAGCTGGCAAAAGTTTGAGCAAGTTCGAGCACGGTCTGATGGGATTCGTCCCTGCAGGCGGTAATGAGGGTGGCGCTCACCATTACCGGCAGGTGGGAAATCCAGGCAACGGCCTGATCGTGGTCTTGGGGATGGCACTGGTAGACGCAGCTGCGGAGCGATCGCGCCAGTTCCGCCACCACTTCAATGGCTGCGGGGGGAGTATCCTCCACGGGCGTAATCACATAGGCCCGATCGACAAAGAGTTCTGACAGGGCTGCATCCAGACCACTTTCAGCAGTACCCGCCATCGGATGTCCCCCCACGAAGTTGGACCAGAGGGGGGCGATCGCGTCCACAACGGGGGCTTTCACCGAGCCAACGTCTGTGAGGACGGTGTGGTCGGATAAGTGGGGCAGCAGGTTTTCTACAGTCGAGCGAATCGCGCCGAGGGGCGTGCAGAGGAATACTACGTCGGCATCTCCCACCAGCGCCAGGTCGGGACTGGCATCATCGACGACGTTGCGGGCGATCGCCCGCTGGCAGGTTTCTGCCCGACGGCTCACTCCCAGGACGTGATGGCATCCCTGTGCCTTAAAGTCCAGCCCCAGAGAGCCCCCAATCAGCCCCAGTCCAATAATCCCGATTTTCATGGCGATCGCTCGTCTAATGTCCCAAATTCTCTCAGATTTCCCAGATCTAAGTAGGTCGGCACAATTAAATTCATGTTAGAAAACCGGGGGAGTGCCCCGCCGGGGCGCTCCCCCGGTTTTCTAACCTTCGTTTTTTAACGCAGTTCTACTTAATCTCCCAAATCTAATCTCCCAGATTTAATGCCCCAAAGCATCAATCCAGTCCCTGTTCGTTATTCTCTAAGCAATTTACTGGGAATGCCCGAAGGCAGAGATATCCGGCACTCCACGGACATCATGCAGTCGGGAGTTTATGTCAAAATGAAGGTCGTTGTGTTCGAGGCAAGGGACCGCATTTTGATCGAGGTAGAAGTCCATCAGCAACTTCGGGCGTTTCTGCGGGAGCAGGGTGAGCCGCACTGGCCCCATCACCTGACGATGGCCCGCTTGGTGGCGCGTGCCCTCCGCCTGGAGCGAAGTGCGCTGATCCAAGCGGGGGCTCCGTCTGGATACTATGGACGCTATCGCCTCAGCTACCTGGTACCGGCGCTACTCTGGCCGGGGCCAGTGCTGCTGGTGGTGCCCGAAACCCTGCGCCAGCGGCTGCTCATGGTCGAAATCCCTCGGCTCAAGCAGTGGGCTACGGTCAATAAGCCCATTCAAACGAGCGATCGCTGGCCCCATGCCGACTTCCAGGGGCTGCTGCTCACCTCTCCCCACCACTGGCTGGGCGATCGCCTCAACCACCAGGGAGGTTTCCCTCAGGGCATTCCCACCATCATCGACGGCGCAGATGACCTGGAAGACTGGACCCGGCAGCACCTCACGACTCAAATCAATCCCCAGCACTGGGATGATCTAATGCTGGCCTGTCCGGCCCACGCCAACACCATTCGCGATGCCCGAGTTCAGCTCACCCGCTCCATCTTCCAGCATCCCGTTAACCCCTACGAGTGCCACCTGCTGGATGCGGTGGAGCAAGACATTTTGCGATCGCTGCAAACCACTCTAAAAGGAAGCTGCCCTAACTCTGAGGGAGACATTCGAGGCTGGAACCAGTGTCATCTGCCCACCCAGTGGGAATCGTTCTTTGAGCACTTTCATTGCAGCGATCAGCTTCTCTGGACGGAGATTCGGCGATCGCAGGGGCAGTTCTCGCTTCACTGCGGCCCCATCAACATTGCTCCCGCTCTAGAGCGGGTGTGGGAACAGCAGCCCTTTGTCATGGTGGGGGGCGTCCTTGACCAAGACCCGGAGGCAAGCCTCTTTCGCCAGCGGGTGGGGTTGGATGACGTTACCTGCCTCAAGTTTTCCCCCGATCGCCAGAGTGAGCTGATCCACCTTTATCTGCCTGAGCGCATTCCCATGCCGAATACGCCCCAGTTTCAGCCCGCTCTGCTCCAGGAAATTCGGCAACTGCTGGTGGCCAGCGCTCCCGCTGAGGGACCAACGGTGATTCTAGTGGGAGATGTGCCTCTGAAAGCCCAGGTAGGCGCGATTTTGGCGGCGGAATTTGGTTCCCGTGTGCAGATGGAGCGCACCTGCCTCGACGATAACGGTATTTTGGTGGCGGGCTGGGAGTTCTGGCGCACCCACCAGGCAGTGCTGCCCGCCCCCCGTTTGCTCGTCATCGCGACCCTGCCCGTTCCTTCCCTCGAAGATCCGCGCGTGGCGGGACGGGTGGCCTACTACAAGCGACGGCAGCAAAACTGGTTCCGCCGCTATCTGCTGCCCGAAACGCTGAACGAACTGCACCGGGCGATCGCCCCTGTCCGCGATACTCAGGGCGTTGTTGCTCTTCTGGATAACCGCGTTAACCACCGCAGCTACGGCAGCGAGGTATTGGAGGCGTTGAGTCCCCTAGCCCGGATTAGTTATTTGGATGAGGGACTGTTTTTTGCTGAAGG
>JBHJGR010000253.1:0-6644 GCA_050331615.1 Elainellaceae cyanobacterium | reverse complement strand
GTGTTATTGGTTGCGGCGCCCCCCCACCGGGGGGGGGGCCCACAAACCTTTTTGCTTCTCCAACCCCAAACCCCAAACAAAAAAAACACGGCGTGGGGGGGCCCCCCCCCGGGGGGGGCCCCACCCCACCATAGCGCCGTTTATTTCTGGCTACCTACTTACTAGCGTTGTTCCAAAGAGCTGCTGCACCTTCTCCCAGGCATCGCGGGCGGCGTCTGCACTGTAGCTGCCCCGCTGGTCGCAGAAAAAGCCGTGGTCTGCCCCCGGATAGCGAAAAACCTGATGGGGCACCTCGTGTGCCTCTAGGGCGGCGGCAATTGCGTCCACCTGCTCTGGGGGAATGCTGGTGTCCTCCATGCCGAAGAAAGCGTAGAGCGTGCCGCTAATATCGCCGGTACGGTTGAGGGTCGGTTCGTCTTCGCCGGGGCACCAGGTGGTAATGCCCGCCCCATAGAAGGAGGCCGTGGCTCGGATATCGTCTAGGGTGGCGGCCAGATAAGCCACGTGGCCGCCAAAGCAAAAGCCGATGCAGCCAATAGCGTCGGGGATCACGTTGGGTAGAGACTTCATATGATCGATGGCGGCCTGAATGTCGCTTAGGAGTTCGGTGGCCTTGGTATTGGCCTTATAGTCGCGGCCAATTTTGATATCGTCGGCGGTGTAGCCCGTTTCAAATCCCGGAGCCTGCCGCTGGTAGAGGGCGGGGGCGATCGCCACATAGCCCAGTCTGCCGAACCGCTCGGCCACATCGCGAATATGGGAATTCACCCCAAAAATTTCCTGGAGCACCACCACTGCCGGAAAACGTCCCTCTGCCGCTGGAGTCACAAGGTAAGCGGCGATCGCCACATCCTGGCTAGGTAATTGGACCCACTGGGTCTGGATCGTCTGTGTCTGGGTCGTTGCATCAGTCATGGCCCACAACCTCCTCCGTTTCTCTTCTATGGGATTTAAGTGTCTGGTCTATGGGATTTACAGCACTTTTCAGGTGCATGATTTTTTGTTGGAAGCCGCGCTTTGCGTGGCTTCCAACAAAAAATCTGATTCCATCAAAGCGCAAAGCGCTGTAAGTGTCTGGACTTAAATTGGGTGGGATGCGCCCCCCGCCGGGGAGCGCACACCGCCATCGCTTCGAATCTGTCTTCCACAGGAAGTATAGGCCAGATGGGTGAAACCTACAGCCGTCAAAGTGTGGCGGGTGTCGATTAGGGGAGAAGCGGAGTAGGATAGGAGACTAGAGAGAAATTTTCATCCGCACAATTGCTGATGCCTCTGCGTAAGACGTCAGCCCTCTAAGCTCCAAACAGTTTCATCCAAGCAATCCACCGTTTTGGAGATCATCCAATATGGTTCAGTTTCATATTCAACCTGATAGTGAAATTCCCGCTTCTACCCAACTGTTTAATCAAATTCGCTTTGCGATCGCCTCTCGTCAATATCCGCCGGGGCATCGACTGCCTAGCACCCGTCAGCTCGCCATGCAGACGGGGCTGCACCGCAACACCATTAGCAAGGTTTACCGCCAGCTAGAGGATCTGGGCATTGTCGATGCGCGGGCGGGCGCAGGCATCTACGTGCGCAGCCAGGGGGACGAAGGCGGCATCACGCCCCACTCGCCCCTATTCGAGAAATTTCCCGAGGCCCACAAGCTGGTGCAAAAGAGCCTAGATGATCTCCTCAATCAGGGCTGTTCTCTGGGGCAGGCGCGGGAGCTGTTTCTCTCAGAAATTGACTGGCGGCTGCGGTGCGGGGCGCGGGTGCTGGTCACAGCTCCCCAGGTCGATATTGGCGCGGGTGAGCTGATTACCCAAGAGTTGGAGCAGTCTTTACGGATTCCGGTGCAGCTGGTACCGCTGGAGGAATTGAGCGACGTGCTGGATCAGGCCCGAGGCGGCACCGTGGTTACCACCCGCTACTTTATCGGCGAGGCGGAGGCGGTGGCGGCTCCCAAATCTGTCCGCGTCATTCCGGTAGATATTTACGACTACAGCAACGAGCTGCAAATCATCACCAAGCTACCGAAGGGCAGCTCCATTGGGCTGGTGAGCCTCAGTTCCGGTATCCTGCGGGCAGCGGAGGTGATCGTCCACAGCCTCAAGGGGGAAGACCTGCTGGTGCTCACGGCCAAGCTGGATGATCCCTATAAAGTGAGCGCCATCGTGCGGGCAGCACAGACGATCATCTGCGACCAGGCCAGCTTCCAGCGGGTGAAGGACGCCATTCAGGCGGCGCGGGAGGACCTGATTCGGGCTCCCCAGGTAATTTGCTGTGAAAACTACATCGGCTCCAAGTCCATTAACCTGCTAAAGCGGGAGCTGGGGCTGGAGTAGCGCTAGAATGGGCGTCGGGAGCCTTCAGGTAATACCCGAGACACACCTACAGAGTTTTCTTTCAAGCATCTATGGCGGATTTGTACACCGTTGAAATTCAGCATCAGGGCGAAACCCGCTCAATCCAGGTGCCGAGCGATCGCACCATCCTCAGCGTTGCCCTTGACCAGGGCCTGGATCTGCCCTTCTCCTGCAATGCCGGTGTCTGCACCACCTGTGCGGCTCTGATCCAGGAAGGTAAGGTCGATCAGAGCGACGCCGCTGGTATTGGCTCCGAACTCCAGGCCGATGGCTATGTGTTGCTGTGCAGTGCCTATCCCCGCTCTGACCTGAAAATCGAGACAGAGAAAGAGGAAACGGTCTATCAGCTCCAGTTCGGCCAGCCCTCCTAGAGACCAAACCGCCAATGTTGCAGCCCAACCAGTCAGGAGCGGACGCCGAGGTTCTTAACGGGCGATCGCCAGTTTCCCTTCAATTTGTAACGGCTGAAGTGCCCCTTCAGACTTCCCCAACCGAGCTGCGGCAAGCGATTGAGTCTCGGCTGATGGCCATAGGCGAACCGCTGCGCTGGGCCATTACGGGCGTGGATGGCGATCGCCAAACTGCCCAAGTCGAAGCCGTCGTGATTACTTTTAGCGATTTTTGATTATGCCCTATCCCCACTCGTCACCGTCGTCGCCCTTTACCGTGATGCTGATCGTGCCAACGGGGATCGGGGCAGCGATGGGCGGTTATGCGGGGGACGCGATGCCGATTGCTCGGGCGATCGCCCAGGTTGCCGATTGCCTGATTACCCACCCCAACGTGCTCAATGGTGCCCAGCTCTACTGGCCGATGGAGAACGTCCTCTATGTGGAAGGGTACGGACTGGATCAGGTGGCGATGGGTCACTGGGGGCTGCGACCCGTGCGGCAAAATCGCGTAGGGCTCCTGCTGGATCAGGGCATTGAGCCGGAACTGCGGCTGCGTCATCTCCAGGCTGCCGATGCTGCCCGCGCCACCCTGGGGCTGGCGCTGACCGATTATGTGGTTACCGATGCGCCTCTGGGGGTCAGTTTGTCCCAGGCTAAGTCCGGGGCTACCTGGGGCACGATTCAGCGACCGGATAGCCTGCTGCGGGCGGCAGAGCGGCTGATTACCCAGGCAGGGGCGGAGGCGATCGCCGTGGTGGCTCGCTTCCCCGACGAGGAGGACAGCGAGAGCTTTTCCCAGTATCGCCAGGGGCAGGGGGTGGATGCGATCGCCGGAGCGGAAGCGGTGATTAGCCACCTGGTGGTCCGCACGTTTCACATACCCTGTGCCCATGCCCCGGCCCTTGCGCCCATTGCCGTTGATCCCGATCTGTCGCCCCGAGCCGCGGCAGAGGAGCTAGGTTACACCTTTTTGCCCTGTGTCCTGGTGGGCCTCAGCCGGGCCCCCCAGTTCATTACCAGTACTCCGCTCCGACCTGGTACTTCGAGCATTTGGGCCAACCAGATCGATGCCCTGGTAGTCCCCGAAACTGCCTGTGGCGGCAGTGCGGTGCTGAGCCTGGCGCCGACTCCTACCCGCATCCTCACCGTGGCAGAAAATACCACCACCATGCAGGCCCCGCCAGAGGCATTGGGCCTTTCGGTCCTGCGGCTACAATCGTATATGGAAGCGCTGGGTGCGCTGGTGGCCCTCAAAGCGGGCGTCTCCCTGGAGGCGCTGCGGCCCCAGATTGCCGCCATCCGGCCCTGGTCTCAGCAGGTGCTGCCCCAGATTCAGGGCGATCGCCCCCCTTCCGGCTTTGCTCCGTCTATGGCATCCCAACCGTGACCCAACCCTTTTCTCCCCATCCCGACACCGAGCCGCTCACCCGTTTTCAAATCCTATCGGCAATGGGAGTAACGGCCATTGTCCTGCTGGTGGTGTCCCAAATCTGGCTCTGGTTTGACCCAACTACGCTGCTCTCCCTCAACTGGAGTCTGCCCCATCTGCTGATTGGGGTGGGGTTGGGGGTGGGGATCACGCTGATGAGTGGCGTGGTGTATCAGCTATGGCCCGCCTATCGCCAGAGTGCCGAACGCTACCTAGAAATGGTGCTGAAGCCGCTGCTGTGGTTTGACCTGATCTGGCTGGGCCTCCTGCCCGGCATGAGCGAAGAACTGCTGTTTCGCGGCGTCATGCTGCCGGCCATTGGCCTCAGCTTGACGGGCATCGTGATATCTAGCCTCTGCTTCGGCGTCCTCCACTTCAGCGGCAAGCAGCAGTGGCCCTATATTGTCTGGGCATCCATCATCGGCCTGCTGCTGGGATTTAGCGCAGTGGAGACCCGGAGTCTGCTGGTACCCATTGCGGCCCATGTGACCACAAACGTGATTTCGAGCTGCCTTTGGAAGCTGCGTACCTAGGCCCGGTTATGGAGGACTACAGTCAGAAGTTGCGATCGCTCATGCAGCAGGCCCAGCTTTCCAGCTTCAATGAACTGGGCCGACAGGCGGAGGTGTCAAAGTGGCAGATCACCCAACTGCGGCGAGGCCAGGCGGACCAGATGCGGCTGGCTCCCCTGCTGAAAATTAGCGCAGTGCTGCAAATGCCGCTAATGGAACTCGTTCAAGCCTTTTCCCAAAATTCACTTCTGGAATCCGCATCAGGCGGCTCAACCTCCCCGGAACTGGACACCCTGCGGCAGGAATATCAGCGGCTCCAGGCCCAGCTTCAGCGTCAGCGGGAGGAGTCCTGGGCCGATTTCCAGCAGCATGCCCTGCAAGTCCTGGAGTCTTGGCTGCTGTACTGGCCCACTGCCGTTCATAAGGCGCAGACCAATCCCCAGATGGCCGCTGCCCAACTGGTGCCCCTGGTGCGTCCAGTAGAAAATCTGCTGCGGGAGTGGAACGTGGAGGCGATCGCCACCGTTAATGAGGAGGTCGCCTACGACCCCACCATTCACCAACTGCTGGAGGGTACAGCCCAGCCCGGGGAGCGGGTGCGGGTGCGGAATGTGGGCTATCGGCAGGGCGATCGCCTGCTGCATCGGGCCAAGGTGAGTGGAGGGTGAGGGATTTTGGATTTTGGATTTTGGATTTTCCGGTGTGACGTCCCGTCGCGCCAGTATCCTGCTTGCCGGCATCGTCCCGCTGCTCCTCTAGGTTTGAGATTTGGCTAGTTCGGGTATGATTTTGTAATCATTCTTTTGCGTCGCCAATCGATCCGTTACCAGTCAGTCCGTTACAAGAAGGGGAATGTAGATGACGTCCAGTGTTATGACGAAGGGCCAGCTAGAGCGAGAGCTGTCGCAGCGCATTCAAGCCCTTTATCGCGATGAGCTAGAGCACCGACCGAGCAAGGTCACCTGTCAGATATTGGATCGGGAAGTTGCCGTAATTATCGAGGATGCAATTACTCAGGCCGAGCAGCTACTGGCGCGGGAAGGCCGGGAAAAGCTTGCAGAAGAGGTGCGATCAGACCTAGGCGAGGTGATCCGCCCCAAGATTACTGAGATTATTCAGGAAGTGCTGCAGGTCGAGGTCGTCGATTTTCTCTCAGATGCGACCCTTGACACTGGACGCAGCGGATTTATCGCTGTGCTGTCCGACAAGCCGCAGTTTCGCGAGTCGAAGTCTTCTAAGCGTTAAGTAGGTAGCCATAAGTAAACGACGCTATGGTGGGGGGTACCCGCCGAGGGGCGTACCCCGCTGGCGTTTATTTATGGCCAAGCACCTAGTCGCTGAGGGCTAAACTGTGCAGCTTGTTAACCAACTCCCGGCAGGTAATGATTAGATGGGTCTTAAAGATATGCCGCTCACCTCAAACGCAGGTTCTTCGTCCGCAAGTTTTTCATCGCTCGAACTTCAGGTCATTGAAGAGATGCGATCGCTCTATGAGCGCTACCTCGATCATCAGCCCTACCCCATCACCTGTCAGCTCCTCGACGGTAAGATTGTCATCTTGCTCAAAGAGACGGTAACTCGTCCTGAGCAGATTCTGTTTGATAACGGTCAGGTCCATCTAGCTGAACAGGTCAGGGCCAACCTGGACAAGATTTTGCATCCGCATATCAAAGAACTGGTGGAGCGCATCGTCCAGGTTCCCGTCGTCGATATCTTAATCGATACGGCTCTCGATACCCGTCGCACGGGAACAATCATTATCCTGCAGTCGGACCAGGATTAGTGGGTCGTTTGGTACGGACATTGCCCTCATCCCCCAGCCCCTTCGCCCGCTCTGGGCTACTACATACACACATCTTGGCCCTCACCCCCTCAATCCCCCTCTCCCAAAAATGGGCGAGGGGGAGGTAAGACAAGGCTTTCCGGCTCCCCTTCTCCCGCTCTGGGAGAAGGGGTTGGG
>JBHJGR010000252.1:0-18126 GCA_050331615.1 Elainellaceae cyanobacterium | reverse complement strand
CGCGATCGGTCTATCGCCCCGGCAACAAAGACGGCGATACCACCAAATTCAAACAAGAAATCCCTCGCTTTGAGGGCGATGCGGTGGTGGATAACTATCGGTTTGCGAACCGCATCATGGCAAGCCTGAGTACAGAACGTTCGTTTACTGCCGCCATCCTGCCACCAGGAGTGACCCATATTAATGCCGTTTCCTCAATTGCTTTTCGAGAAAATGCGGAGATGCTGGCTTTAGCAAGTGCCAGCAGCACCATTCTGTTCGATTTCCTCATGCGTTCATCGGGACGTACCAACATTCGAGAAGCAGATATTCGTTTTCTCCCCAAAATCCCCGATCCCTGGCTCACCCCCATCATGCATCGCGGCCTCCGCCTCAACGCCCTCACCATCCACTACGCCGACCTCTGGGCCTCCGTCGCCCTCACCGGCATCACCCAAGACCAGTGGGCCAGCGAGAGCGAGATATTGGTAAACGCGGCTAACGCTTGGGAAATGGAGAAGTCAGGAGTCAGGAGTCAGGAGCCAGAAGAGGGAAGGCAGAAGGCAGAAGGCGGAAGGCAGAAGGCGGAAGGCGGAAGGCAGAACGATGGTGTTCAAGAGCCAGAATCCAAAATCCAAAACCCAAAATCTAAAATCCAAAATTCATTCCCCTACGAAGCCCCCTGGTCCGCCCTCAACCCCACCACCTGGACCTGGCACTCCCCCCTCCGCAGCGACTTCGCCCGCCGCCAAGCCCTGCTAGAGATCGACGTCCTCGTTGCCCTCGCCCTCGGCCTCACCCTCGACGAGTTGCAGACCATCTACCGCGTCCAGTTCCCCGTCATGCGCCAATACGAAATCGCCGACGAATACGACGCCCACGGTCGCCTCATCCCCAGCACCCACCGCAAAGCCGCAGGCGGCAAAGAATTCCGCGATGCCCGCCAAAACTGGGACGGCACCTCGCCCCTCACCGTAAGCTGGGAAATCGACGACGGCAACCAGACCGTCACCAAAACGTTCTACCCCCCCTTCGTCCGCGTCGACCGGGAGACAGACTACGAGTATGCTTACGGCTACTTCAAAGAAAAATATGGGTGTAGCCCTACGGGCTAAGGTTTGAGCGTGGAACCCCCGCGATACGGGGGTTCCACACCTCTTGAATGTTCTAACGCAAAAGCGTAGCGCCATAATTGCTCGGCTGTCGGTCAACCGGCCCTCTGCTAAGGGGTGAAAGTTAAGGGTTTTTAAGACAATCCGGGTTTCTTTACTCTCAAGGGAATAAGGAATAGTTAAAAAGTCTCAAAAATCGCCTGGAGAAGTTAAGTTCAGTTTCTACCTGGGAAAAATAGGGCTGATGAATTTTTGTTCGCGCAGAGTCTCAGCAGTTTCCCTGTCCAATGAATCAGGATGTAAAGTCAATCCTCCATAAACCTCCCTCCAACCCTGGAGCGCCATTTGTTTTCCGAGGAAGCCCTCATGCTGCATATCTACCTGTCCGACTGCGCAATTAAAGATTACAAACAGTATGCCAGCGTCGCTCCTAAATGCTGGAAAGGACTGCGGGAGGCACTTTCCAGATATCAGTCCGTTGATGACCTGCTGCGGGCAACGCGTATCCCTGACGGCCAACCTGATATTAAGCGCCTGAAGTTCAAGCCCACAGCATGGCGGTATCACCACGGGAAAAGCTATCGAATTGTCTTTACCGCAAGTAAAACACACGCCGTTGGCTCCGTTCAGGTATTACGCATTGCACCCCGCGCAATAGTCTATGAAGGTCTGGACAAATATTTCGAGAATTATTCATACAACGAATTACAGGCACAAGTTGGCCGTGACAAAGATGATGCGATAGAAGAACATACTCTGGGACAAATTTATCCGGAGGAGCAGGGGGAGAGCTGGTTCGTTCCCGATGATATTTATGCTCAAAGGAGTAAACTTCGAGTTCATCAACTCAAAGGGGCGGCGGGATCGGGGAAGACCAAGGCAGCCCTCGATCTAGCAGTCAATTCCATCGACCAGGGAGCCTACCCCATCCTGGTTGTGCCGAATGAGTCCTTACAAAGATTTAGTAAAAAGCACATTCAATCTGTCAGATCGGATGTTCAATTCTTCAACGGCTTTACTTCCCCAGATGCAGATGAAAGCTGTAAATCAGGGGATCTGGCTGTCTTCACGAAAGATCAGCTACTCCGGGAGCTACTGGGTAGCGATCGCCCACCCCTAAGTAGTCCCCAAGCTAACTATCAAATTCGTGAGGCTTTGAGAAGAGAGGCCATCCCCGAATCCCTTAGAAATCTGGATCTATATGCACTCTACTTGAGTGCAGCCTCCCAAGAATACATGTACGAGGGAGCATTAAGAGATCCACTGTTACAGGAACTGGAGCAGTCGGATGCAATTGCTTTTATCAGAGATCATGCTTCTTCCATCGAAAATGCCTTAGCAGGGCGGGACTTCCTGAGCCAAATTGATCGTATTCGCAGAAGCAGGCGGGAAAAATATCAGGAAAACTTTATAGCGATGATGGCTCAGCTTAAAAGCCAATCAGATGATGCAAAGACCCCAATCCTGATCATTGATGAAGTACAAGACTTTTACTGGGTTCAACTCAGGACGATATTTGAATTCTACACGACTCGATTTCCACTCGAAGAGATCCATAGGACTGCTCCAGAAATTTACAGTTCGGACAGTGAGCTAAATATCACCTGGCGATCGGTCTCCAAAAATGTGGGTCGCTCCATCATCGTCGTGGGTGACAATAATCAAAGAGTGACGCTTTCTGGCTTTAGCTGGGCTGGATTTGCAACCACGTTTAGCAGAGCCTTTCCAAATTCCGAGCTGCTGCCACCTCCAGAAGCCTTTGATAGAAATTATCGAAATACCAAGCAGATTGCCCAGGTTGCTCACTACTTCTTGTCTCCCCAGGGCAGCAAGCTCAAGGCATTTGACGTAGACACCCAAAACGCCAGTTGGATCGAGGCTCCCCCCGATCCTGAAACTTGTGAGACACAGGGCACGATTCCTAAGTTGATTGAGACCGATGGTACATGGCTGCAACGGCTGGTTGAGCATCTCAGCCAGCACACTTTAGACGAAGGCCAAGCCTTGGTTTTCATTTACAACGAGCCAGATCAGCAGCATCGAGAACTCTGGGAAACATTAAAAGAGCTAGGAGGAGATGAAGCCAACCAGGCTTCTGATTCACAGCCCAGGAGTCAATCTCTGTACTGGTACAGCATTGCTGAAGCAAAAGGTCGCGAGTTTCGGGCCGTTACTGTTGTCTTTCCCTTCGCCCAGTGTGCCCAGCGGGGCGATCGCCCTTCTCCCTTTGTTAGTGAATTGCTCAACTGGTACACAGCCTTAAGTCGCTCCAGAGAGTATTTGGCGATTCTGGCTTCTCCTCAAGAAATAGAATGGCTGAGAAGAACAGTCAGATCATTTGAGGAGCTGATAGAAAAGGTTGACTATGTTGAAAATGTTGGGGCAGAACAGTTTGCCAGTGAATTACTGAGTGAAGCTCAAAACGAAATCGACGAAAACTGGCTGATTAACGAAGCTTTCTTACAAATCAGCCAATGGCTCAATGGTCGTGTATCGGTTGAAGCCGTGCTATCGCCGTTTCGCCGCAGGGGATACTCAGTCTGGGAAGTTTTAAGTAGGATCGGAAGCGAAGGACGGGTGCTCGAAGTTCAAGTTATTGATGAATCTCTCCATTCCTTGACGTTAGAAGGTTTATCTCTCGAAGCTACCTTATTCGTTTATATCGTCATTCTTCCTCTGCTGCTGGACATTGGGTCCCAGGGGGTTGCCCAAAGCCTTGATCGTCAGGTCATGCTTTCGCTGGAAGAATACGTTGCTCAACATCGGCAAGTAATTGAAAACGAGGCTCTACCTTATCTTCAATCAGATAATTTGATAGGGCTTTGTTTGATCCACCGAGCAATGGAAGATTCTTGGGAAGCAGTTGGAGCGATTAAAGACTACCCCGACGCCGAAACCAGGGATTTTCTATACCAGCAAATTAGCCAGGACTTGGAGCGCCGCGGCTTACCCTGGGAAGCGGCTCGATTGCGTCATCAGTACCTCGGGCAAGAAGTTGATCAAAGCTTGCCCTATCACGAACTTTTAGCTAAAACTGGTGATCTTCCTACCCTGCTCATAGATTGTTTGTGGGACAAATATAAAGAACTGATGTAAGCCACAGGGAGTACACATGATGAGCGATCGCGCAATTCTAGAAGACATTCAGAGTCTTCAGCGCCACCTTGAGCAGAGCGTTGGCAAGCTCATTGCCGACTGTAGCAATCTGTCAGAAGAAGCTCAGCGTGAACACGCGAGCATTCGAGAGTTCACAGACCAGCACAACAGCGCAGTTGTAGCCGACATTCAGAATATCAACGAATTAAGATCCAGCCTACAAACCATTGGAAACCTGGCAGAATTTCGGGCACTGTTAAACAAATTGCCCACCGTTCAGGACTTCTTGTCCCGATACGAAAAGACGCAGAAGGAACTTCAAGCCGATCTCGAACGTTACGACAATCTTCACATCAAAACGATAATCGACCAGTGTGAGGATTATCGTGCAACCCTGCTCAAGGCTTGCGCAGATCTTGCGAACTTACGCTCCTTTTGTGAAGAGCTTCTGGAAGCTCAACATTTTAGCCAGGAACTGAGGGGTTCCATCCAGCAGCTTCGGGAAGACATGAAAGCCCAAGCTACGCAGTTTCAGGAAAACATTGAACAACAGACATCTGAGCTGAGCAATCAACAAGCAGATAGGGACACAGCAGTTGCGAATTTAGAAAACCAGTTGAAGCACATCAAGGCCGATTCCAGGGATTACCGGCAGAAAACCCAGCAGCAATTGGATGGCTTAGCGGGGCAGCTCCAGGACAATCGCAAGCTTTACTGGAAGTCTATGGCCAGTTGTCTGGCCCTGGGCTTAGTCATCGGAGCAGTGGGGGCTTTTCTGACCAGCCGCATAGGGTATTGCAGCTTCTCGCCTTCTTCTGCCTTTTGTGAACAAACACAGCAGATCCCTGAAGAAACGGGGCGTTGACTTGAGAAGAATCGTGCAAAGCGGTGTGGACAGATTTATGTATCCTGGTGTAGAACCGAGATCCGTAACTATCCCCAGCGTAAATGCTCACCCACAATTAATTACGAGCTGTGAGGGTGTGCGCCCCCGCCGGGGGCACACACCCCCAGAATTTGTTTAACTAGTTAAATGCTCTTACGGTAAAAGAATCTTACGACAAAAGTTCGTGACCCCAATTTTATGCTGCCAGCTCACCTCGCCGATAACGTTCGCCGCCAGGTTCTCTACTATCTGCAATCCACCTTTGACTTTCGCGACGAAGAAGTCGGGCGAGCCTTTGAGCGATTTCTGGAAGATCCGGAAAAGGGCATCTTCAAAGGCCCCTGGGTGCAGCTCAAACGTCCCTTCCGCCTGGCCGACGAGACTTACATCCCGCCCTTCGACATTGTCGTGCCCTTCCGTCCCTTTCAGCATCAGTCCAATGCCTGGCGGCGGCTCCACAGCAAGAACCAGTCCCCCGCCCCCACCCTGATTACCACGGGCACCGGCTCGGGCAAAACGGAGTGCTTTTTGTATCCAGTGCTTGACCACTGCTTTCGCGCCAAGCAAGCAGGGCAACCCGGCATCAAAGCCATCGTCCTTTACCCCATGAATGCCCTGGCTGCCGACCAGGAAAAACGCTTTGCCAAAACCATCTGGGACGACCCCAAGCTAAAGAATGCAGGCATCCGCGTTGGCACCTATACCGGACGCTACGACCCCTCCGACCCGGCCTCCCGCGACTCCGGCGAAACCCAGATGGGGAAAGACCACGGCATCACCAACCACGAAACCCAGCTCAGTGCCCCACCCGACATCCTGCTGACCAACTATAAGATGCTGGACTTCCTGCTGCTGCGTCCGCAGGATCAGCGCCTCTGGCGATTCAACGAACCGGGTACCCTACAATACCTGATCCTAGATGAACTCCATACCTACGACGGTGCCCAGGGCGCTGACGTGGCCTGTTTGATTCGCCGCCTGAAAGTCCGTCTGGGAATCTCCAAAGGCCAGCTCTGCGTCGTCGGCACCAGCGCCACGATGGACGATCGCGATCGCTCCGACCGGGCCTTAGGCAAAGAAATTGCCGATGCGATGGAAACCGGGGGCGATCGCCTGGCCCAGTTTGCCAGCACCCTGTTTGAGGAAGCCATTCCTTCGGAAGCCGTCATCCCCGAAGATCGGGTGACCATCGAAGAGATTCTGCGCCCCGAAGACCAGCTAATCGACGTGACGCCTCCAGCCATTGAGGACTGCCAACCCCAGGCCGACGAAGATGCGATCGCCTATGCCAGGCGTCAGGCCAGTCTGTGGCAGGGGCCAGTATATGCCAGCGAAGTAGACAACGAACAGGGGTTAGAGTCCTGGGGCGTCGAGTTGGGAGGCTGGCTTCGCAATACCCGGCTGTTCAAACACCTGCTGAAGATTTTTGACGAGAACGAGCGCCAGGGCACAGACGCGCTGAACTGGCGGACGTTGATTGACCGGGTGGCGACCCAGGAGCTAGAGTTTCTGCTCATCACCAAATTTGAAGACCGCCGCTGGATTCTGGTTTCCTTCTTCGCCCTGGTGGCCCATGCCAAAGAAATTCGCAGTGGCCGTGCCTTTCCCCTGGTGCCCACCCAGGTGCAGCTCTGGATTCGAGAGCTAACCCGCATTGGCCGTTATGTCGCGCCCCATCCTGCTTTTTGCTGGCTAGACGAACCGGAGGGAGATCGATCCATGCTGCCCGCCTTCCAGTGCAGCGAGTGTGGAGCATCTGGCTGGATTGGTATGCAAGACCCCCAGCACGACAGCGCCATCGGAGCCAGAGGGGTACAGGGGTTCAAGCTCACCAACGATGTCAAAGCCATCTACCAGGGCTTCTTCGAGCGCAAGGGCCGAGCGGGACGGGATGCCAAAATTGTCATCTTCATGTCCGAAGAAGACGGTGCCGCCAGTCAGTGGCGCATCCAGCAGGAGGGGGGCGACCAGAAAAGCCTGTTTGGGGAGTGGTACCTCCATCCTGACAGCCTGGTCATCCGCCGGGGCGAAGGCTCCTGCCCCCTGACGGGAAATGGCGATCGCTTCCGGGTGGCCATCAACCAGGATGTTGAACAGGAGCAAGCCCACGGAAAGACAAAACTAGTGGGCAAACAGGGCTGCCCCTGCTGCGGGTCGCAGGAAAGCGTGTTTATCATCGGTTCTCGCTCTGCCACTCTCTCCAGCGTTGTGGTAGACGAGCTGTTCGGCTCTGTGCTCAACAGCGACCCCAAACTGCTGGCCTTTACCGACAGCGTCCAGGATGCCTCCCATCGGGCCGGATTCCTCTCGGCCCGCACCTATAACTTCTCCTTTCGCACGGCACTTCAGCGGGTGGTGGATGACGCTGGCTCCGATGGCATTCCCCTCAGTCAGGTGGGCGATCGCCTGCTGGACTGGTGGAGCACCCCCGGCATTGGTCGCCCTGGCAGCTTGAAGGAGGCGATCGCTGCCCTGCTGCCGCCCGACCTGGCGGACTATCGCGACTACTTGACCTACCGCAACAATCAGCGGCAAACCCACCCTCCGGCCCTGTTGCTGGCCGCCATCAAAGAGCGGCTGACCTGGCAGGCCACCAGCGAGTTTGGCATTATGCTGCTGCGGGGTCGCACCCTGGAGTCCAGCGGAGCCACCTGTGTGGCCTGGGACTGGGACTGCATCACCCAGACGATCACCGCCCTGCGCGACAGCCTGGAGTCGGTTGACGTTAGCCTCCAGTCCCTTTCCCTGGCGACCCTGTGCCGCTGGCTGCTCGGCATTTTGCATCGGTATCGCCTGCGGGGGGCACTGGGGCATTCTTACATGGAGAGCTATGCCCGCAAAAGCTTTTGGGGCAAGTCTCCCTTTGGTAAATTCATTCCCGAACGGGAAACCCACCCGCCCTTTAACCGCTTTCGGCCCCGACTGATGGTGACGCGGGGCGATCGCCACCACGACAACATCCTCGGCAGCACCTCTGGCAGCACCCAGCCCTGGCACATCCGCTGGACATTGCGGGTGCTGGATCGCTCAAATCTGGGGGAAGTGGAGGCCCTGGACTTGCTAAAGCTGCTATACGAAAAGGCAGAAGCCAGCGGTCTTTTGCAGCGCCTCCACACCGACAGCGGCAAGATATACTACGCCATCAATCCGGTGAAAGTTCAGCTAGTCCCCAATGGCGTGCAGCTCACCTGCTCAGAGACCCGCCGCCGCATCGTGCGACCCGCTTCAGAAGCTCAGCTATGGGACGGATCGCCCAGCCTGGAATACAGCGCTCAAAGGGGCACCTATTGCCCGGACGAATTTACGCCCCGCCAGCGCTACTACCAGGACCGCTACCGCAAGGGCGCTTTGCGGCGAGTTGTCGCTAACGAGCACACCGGCCTGCTCGCCACCGAAGAACGCGAGAACCTGGAAAGTTCTTTCTCCCTCACCCAACATGCTGACGATCCCAACGTCCTGACCTGCACCAGCACCCTGGAGATGGGCATCGACATTGGCGATTTGTCCAGCACCATGCTGTGCTCCATCCCGCCCACCACCGCCAGCTACCTCCAGCGCATCGGTCGCGCCGGTCGCTCCACAGGAACCGCCCTAATTATCTCGGTGATTAACCACCAGCCCCACGACCTGTTTTTCTACGGTCGTCCCGCAGAGATGCTGCGGGGCAAGGTTGACCCGCCCGGATGCTGGGTCGATGCCGCCGCCGTACTCCTGCGCCAGTATCTGGCCTACTGCTTTGACTCGGCCACTAAAGCGGGAAACCTGCTGGAAATGCCCCCCACGGGTAGCCGATTTGTCCAGGACATGGACAGCCCAGAGGGCCACCTACCCCGCATGATAGCCTGGGTCACGCTGAACGAAGCTGAGCTACAGCAAGCTTTTTTGGCCCGCTTCGCCAACGATATCCGCACCGATACCCGGTCGCTTTTCCAGGAGGAGGCAAATACTGAGCGACTGCTAGAGAAGATTCGCAAAGTTGCCCAGGAGTTTGCCCGCCAGCGCCGGGAGCTGGACAATGCCCGTCGCCGTTTACAGGATCAGAAATCCAAACTAGATGAGCATGAATTGGAAGCCCTGCAAGAAATCGAAGACGAGCTTCGGGTTCTCAAGGGGCGACAAAATAGCCTGTCGCGCATTACCACCCTGGAGCTGCTGACCAACAACGGCCTGCTGCCCAACTACGCCTTCCCAGAATCAGGGGTGCGGTTCTACGGCTCGGTCTACAACCGTCACCGCACGGTGGAGGAGCCGATTCCTCCCATTGAAGTCGTCCGTCCAGCCGCCAGCGCCCTGCGGGAACTGGCTCCCCACAACCATTTCTATACCCACAAACGACAGTTTGAGATTCAGCAGATTGGCATCGGCAGCCGCGAAGAGCCATTGACGGAAACCTGGGCGATCTGCGGCAAATGTGGGCACATGCGCCCCACCAGCGACCTGACCCGTGAGGATGCCTCACCCGCCTGCCCCCAGTGCCACTATGACGGCGGAGCAGACAGCCAGGCTGATATCGGTCAGCACCGCACCTTTGTCCAGTTTTCGCGATCGCAGGCCATCTCCGTCATGGAGCAGTATGAGAGCTTATCGGGCGATCGCTCCGACGAACGGGCCAACCTCTTCTATCAGCGGCGCTATAGCTTTGACCTGACGGTAGATGCCCCGGCTGGGGCGACGGGGGAAGCGGGTCTACCCTTTGGCATTGAGTACCGGGCGGCAGTGGTGCTGCGGGAAGTAAACGTTGGCTACTACGACGACAAGGGTACGGTCGCATTTGGGCCAGAAGGTCCGGCTCCCGAAAATGGATTTGTTGTTTGCGGAGACTGTGGCGTGGTGGCGATCGCCAATCAACCCATCGACAAAGTGAAGCATCGCCGCAGTTGTTCGGCCCGCCGCAAACTTGAGAAAGCCAGGGCTGAGGGCCGCTCCATCAGTCCTTTTCGGGAGGTGCCCGTCTACCTCTACCGGGAGATTAAGTCCGAAGCCATCCGCATTCTCCTGCCGCCTATGGCCGAAGATGAAGTTCAAACGC
This sequence comes from Elainellaceae cyanobacterium, assembly GCA_050331615.1. GTDB lineage: Bacteria > Cyanobacteriota > Cyanobacteriia > CAKZMO01 > CAKZMO01 > JAYKGU01. Next base: position 8,024 of record JBHJGR010000252.1, on the reverse strand, counting down.
TGCGGGCCTGCCTGTCCCTGGGGCTGCGCCTGCGGTTTGAAGGCGATCCCAGCCACCTCACCATCTTTCCGCAGCAGCTACCAGACGGCGATAGCAATTTGAGCCGCGACTACCTGGTCATCCTGGATCGGGTGCCGGGGGGCACTGGCTACCTGAAAACCCTTTTCCAGGAGAGCGATACCGCCGGACGGACGGGGGAAGGCATCATGGCCGTGATGCGTCTGGCCCTGGATGCGATGGAAAGCTGCCGATGCGGTCGGCTGAGTGCCTCTGAGGAAAACAGCACCGACGGTTGCTACCGCTGTGTCCGCACCTATGCTCAACGCTATAACGCCGCCCAGATCAGCCGGGCATTGGGTATCCGCCTGCTAAAGCAGCTCATCCAGGCTGGAGAGCGGCGGACTGAACAGACTCAGCTGACCGACATTCCCAATCTCTCCCTGTTTGGCAGTCTGCTCGAACGAGAACTGGTGCGTAAGCTAGAGGAGTGGGTGCAGGAATGTACTGGCACCTGGGAGAAAACCCTGGTTCAGGGAAAGGTCGGCTTTCGGTTTACCCTTGTCAACCCCAGTCGCACCTGGGAGCTGGAGCTACAGCCCCAGCTTGGCCCGGCCCAGGGGGTGCAGCGGCAGTGCCAGCCCGATTTTTTACTGCGCTGCATTGATGATGAGTCGATTCGTCCAGTGGCAATTTTTGCGGACGGGTTTGAGTTCCATGTTGCCACCAACCGCCTTGCAGACGATATGGCAAAGCGCCGCGCCATTCTCAACTCTGGCCGCTACCACGTCTGGAATATCACCTGGGAAGACGTGCAGCAGCCCTGCTTGCATGACTTCTGCATGGTTCCCCCCCTCGTGGCCAGTAAGGTAGAGTATCTCGCCAGTGCTGCCTTTAATCGGGGAATGTCAATGCCGATGGGACGGCAGGCGATCGCCCATCCCTGGCAGCAGTTTCTGGAATTCATTCGACGTCCCGACGCTGGTGGGTGGCAGCAGCTGGCAGAGTTCGCCGCCGCTTTCCCTCTAGAGGTTTTGGCCGCCCACCGCACCCACAACGAGTCGGCGCTGTTTGCAGCTTTAGAGGACTGGTGTACCGGCAAAGACTTTGCCCCTCCCGTCAGCGAGGCAGATGGAACATGGGTCTGCAACCCCCAGGCCAGCTCCGGTAGCGATGTTGTCGCCTTCTCAAATTTGGCAGCCTGTCTCGCTAATCGCAGGGAGCAGGTCCGGGTTAGCGCCCGTCTGGGGGATAGCGAAGACGAACGTCTCGCCAGTCAAACCTACCGCCCAAGGTGGCGCAGGTTCTTAGCGTGTCTCAATTTATTTCAGTTCTGTAGGGCGTTTACCTTTTTCACGACATCCGAGGTCAGTGCAGGCACGGCTCCAGATGTGGTTCCCGCTTCAGTTTTGTCAACGGCGAGTGGAGCCTGGGCTGAGGTGCGAGATGAGGTGATTCCGTCGTTTCAGGGGTTCGTTGACTTGCTGGCGGTGGCCGACGTCCCCATCCCCGAAGCAGCCTATGAAGACGAGGCGATCGCCGAGGAAGCGATCGCCGAGCTGGCCTGGCCTGACCATTCTCCCCCCATTGCTATCCTGGCGGGTGATCAGGCGTCCCTCGCCTCGGGCTGGCAGGCCGCTGGTTGGAAGGTAGCCACTGCCGATGAACTACAGGCCAAGGGCACCCAGTTTTTGATCGATCTACTCAGCGCCAATTAGGGAGGAAAGACAATGGCACAACTGATGATGCACGCCCAAGTATTCAAGCGATTTTACAAGCTCCCTACCAAGGTGCAAAAGAAGGTCGGTACTCTCATCGAGAAATTTCAAATCGATCCCTGGGACCCTGCCATTGGGCTGCATGGCCTCAAAGAAACCATGCTGGATGAGAAGGTGCGGGGCGCTGATCTTCCCGATGGCTATCGCGCCATTATCATCGCACCCGAAAAGGGGGACACATTTCTACTGGTTCACATCGATTCCCATGACCGGGCCTATGATTGGGCCAAAAACAAGCGCTTTGAGGTACATGGCAGCACTGGCGCGTTTCAAATTTTTGATACCCAGGAAACGCAGAGTGCGATCGCCCAAACCGTTCCCCCAGAGGACTATCTCCCTGAAGATGCCTACATTCTCCAGCAGCTCTCAGACGAGGAGTTATTCCATGCGGGAGTCCCCCATCTGCTAATTCCAGCCATTCGAGAAATCCGCAGCGATCGTGAGCTGGAGGTCTTGAGCAAATACCTGCCCGACGAATGTGCAGAGGTGTTGATTGGTTATGCGGCAGGTCTCTCCCTGGATGAGGCACTGGCCCAAACCCTGGGGTCAGATATTGAAGCAACCGACACTATCGAGGTCGAAGGGCCTGGTGATTTCTCAAAGCTGGCCAAGCGGCCCAACCGTGACCTGGTCGTTGTAGACGGTGAAGAGGCCCTGAAGACTATTCTGGAGGGCGGCACGCTGGAGGAATGGCGAATTTTCCTGCACCCCCGGCAAAAGAAGCTGGTGAAATGGAACATTAACGGCCCCATGAGTATTACAGGTGCAGCAGGGACTGGTAAAACCGTTGCCCTCATGCATCGAGCGGTGCATTTGGCGCAGCACCTCAACTATTCCAAGGATAAGATTCTGGTGGTAACGTTTTCGACTAACCTGGCAATTACGATCAAAGGCTATATTCACCGCCTCGACCCCTCAGTGGCCGAAAGGATTGAGGTCACGCACCTCAACCAACTTGCCCGCACTATCTGTCAGACGGGGGGATGGCGGGGCAGACTTGCTTCCCTCAAAGATCAAGATGAGATTTGGAAGGACGTCTGGAACGAGCCGACAATAACCGACCTTCCTATGTCAAAGCCAGATCTCCAGGATGAGTTCTACCTGGTAGTTGACGCCAACGGCATCGATTCCGAAGAGGAATACCTCACCACTGTTCGTACTGGCAGACCCCGGCTGGGGCGAAAGCAGCGACGAGCAGCCTGGCCTGTGCTCAAGGCGTTCAAAAGCGCCCTGCTAAAACGCAATCTCATGACCTTCGAAGGAGCCATTCATCAGGCTCGTTTAGTGGTAGAGCAGGGCAATTTCCCAAAGTTCCGCCATGTACTGGCAGATGAGGTACAGGACTTCAGCCTTGAAGGTCTACGGCTACTGGCAGCTCTCAGCCCGATTGAGGAAGCCTTGCCCAATTCCCTCTGCGTGGCAGGCGACGGCCACCAGCGAATTTACCGCACGCGAGTTCCCCTCAGCCGAGCCGGAATCGAAGTGCGGGGGCGGTCTAAGCGCCTGAACGTCAACTACCGCACTAGCGAGCAAATCCGCCGTTTTGCCGAACAAATCCTTGACGGCATTGAAGTCGATGACCTGGACGAAGGAAGAACCAGCACCGTCGGCGATCGCTCGGTGTTTACCGGCCCTGATCCTGACATCATCCACTGCACAGATGAGCTGGAAGAGGCTAAGTTGATTGCCAATTGGGCAAAGTCCCTGATTGATGAGGGCGGATTCTCTTCCCATGAAGTCTGCATCACCCCGTATAAATCCGAAGTTCGCTCAGCCCTGTTGGCAGAAGGGCTGAAAACCTATGAGCTGAAGGACCGGCAGGATGATCCAGGGGCAGAAGTGCCTGGAATTCGCTTGGCTGATATGAAGCGGATTAAGGGGTTAGAGTTTAAGGCGATCGCCATGGCCTGTAGCGACGAGACAGATGCAATTAATCATCTCAGAGAAGCAACAATCCTCGACCGCTGCGAACGGTACGTTGCTGCCACAAGAGCACGCGAGCGGCTACTTGTCTGTTTTCACTCCTGAGACGGTAACCTGCCTCGTTTGGGCGATCGTCGTTCCTCATCAACCGCCAGTCCTGGCAGAGGTGATGAGTAACTGCTTGCCCTACTCATCCGAGCCGGTAATGCTGCTACTTGAAAAAGGAAGATAGGCGAGGTCAGGCTATTTCTGAATCAACTTTTGGGCGATCGCCCCTCACAACTCATGTTCCATAGTAAACTAAGCATAGAGCTAGATTTTTGGTGACACCGACCTGCCAAGAAACGCTTTCCCCTTCATTTGCTTGTCAATTGGCACCGAATTGACGGACCAGCGTCAGCTTTTCAAGATTTTGCACGATGAGTTTTCTGGCGATCGCGCTGACGCTTTGACGGAGATCCTACTTGATTTATTTTTGAAAAAATCCTTAGGGTTGGTTTCGAGTATTTTTCCAAGTATTAAAACAGTTGAAAGTGTTTCATATAGAACTCAGTGCTAACTCTAATTTCTAACCTCCCACTGAAGTTCCTTAAGTCAAGGAGCCGGTTTCCTCTTCCTGCCCTAGCCCTTATCAGAACAGGAATTGACGGAGTTTGAGTCGCTGGGACTGGTGGAGGGCGATCGCCAACTGCACCAAGAGGTGGAATCGCCTGTGTGGCAGGTTCGGGTCGAGTATCGTCAAGGCATCAGCGGTACCTGATTTGCCATGCCCTATCAGAAATCAGAGAGAGGTGAAATGTCACTGACTGAGCAGTACCTCGACCTGGTGAACCATCAGCTACCGGAGGCAGCCCGAGGTGGGGGCTATCCCGTTCGCTTTAACCACTGCTTTGCCCGCATTATTCTGGATAACATCTGCGGCTGTGAGTGGTATCGGGTGATTGAGAAGCCTGCTTACAAACACATGACCGATGAGCAACTGGAGCAGGCGATCGCCCTGGGCCGAGAATTCCTGGCCGATCCCCAGGCGTGTGCTGCCGCAAACCAGGTCAGCCTGCAGTACCGGGGAAAAGACGCTCGCCATTAAGCCTCTGCTTGTGCTAATGTTTTTGGGCTGACGGAAAATTTTCGGCAAGATTTAGAGGTAACCTCTCGCTAGGCCCTCACCATGATTGAAGTTGTGCTCGCCCTCATCCTGGGATGGCCGCTGCCACAGACCATTGCCCAAGCAGACCGCTCTCCTGCCTCAGACGGAGCGGTGTCAATCGACGAAGGGGGGCGGCTCTACGGGGAGGCCGAGCAGCAGTTTAGCCAGGGACGTTATGCCGATGCCCTGGAGCTGTTTCAGCAGGCCCTCACCCTCTATCAAAGTCGGGGCGATCGCCCCCAGGAAGCCCGCATCCTCCACTACTTGGGGCGCACCTACAGCCAGCTCAACCAACCCGAAGCGGCTCTCCAGGCGATCGCCCAGGCCCTCACTCTGGCAGAAGCTCTGGATGACCCGGCTACCACCGCTGGACTGTTGAATACCCAGGGCGAGATCTTTTTCCAGCAGAGCGACTATGCCCAGGCGATCGCCGCCTATGAGCTCTCCCTGGCGCTTTTTCAGTCCCTTGAAGACCAGCGAGGGGAGGCGCAACTGCTCAACAACCTGGGTGTCGTTCAACAGCGGCTGGGGCAATATTCCCAGGCATCGACCACCTACCAGCAAGCTCTCACCCGCCTCGACGCATCGCCTCAGCCCGAACGCCATGAGGACTTAAGGGGCATTATCCTGACCAACCAGGGGGATTTGTACCGGATGCTGCGGCAATTTCCCCAGGCGTTGGCCGTCTATGAGCAGGCCCTGGCCATTCACCGGCAGCGGGGCGATCGCCTGCGGGAAGGAGCTACCCTCAACAACCTGGGTGCGGTCTATCGTAGCCTGCGGGACTATCAGCAGGCGTTGCAGGCCCATCAGCAGGCCCTGGCCGTCTTTGAACGTCTGGCGGCGGTGGATTCTTCTCCAGATACTCAGCAACTGGTGGAGCAGTACCAACAGCTCTTGACCACTGCCCGGCAGATGAATGAGCAGGCAGGAGCCGCTGCCGCAGATCCGGCTCGCCTCCAGGAGAGCCTTGCCCGCTATGGGCAGGCCCTCGACCAGTATGACCAGGCCCTTGGTGTCCTGCAAGAGCTGGGGGAGCAGGTGGCGGCAGGCACCACCCTCAATCAGATGGGTTTGGTAGCCCACCAGCTTGAGGACTATCCCCAGGCACAGGCTTACTACCAGCAGGCTTTAGACATCTTTCGAGAGATGGGCAATCGCCAGGGTGAAGCAGCAGCGTTGAGCAACCTGGGACTGGTTCTGACGCGGCAGGGAAATGATGCCGCCGCGCTGGAGTTCTATGGTCAGGCCCTGGCTATTCAGCGGCAGATTCAGGATACCTCGGGCGAGGCCATCACCTGGGGCAACGTCGGAGCGCTGATGCTGCGGCAGCAACGGCCAGCGATCGCCATCCTTTGCTACAAGCAGTCAGTGAACCTGACCGAGCAGATTCGCCAATCGGTGCGGCCCCTGCCGCTGGAGGTGCAGCAGTCCTACACCGACACCGTTGCCGCCACCTATCGCACCCTGGCGGATTTGCTGTTGCAGCAGGACCGCGTGCTGGAGGCGCAGCAGGTGCTGGAGCTGCTCAAAGTCCAGGAACTGGAGGACTACCTGCAAAACGTGCGGGGCAACGGCCCAAACCTCGCGGGACTGGACTATTTGCCGCCGGAGCAGGACATCCTAGCGCTGTATGACCAGGCGATCGCCCAGGGGCAGGAGCTGAGCCAGCTGCGAGCCATTCCTCCCGGCGATCGCACCCCCCAGCAGCAGCAGCGGCTCGCGGAACTGGTGGCCAACCAGCAGACGCTGATGGTTGGCTTTGATAACTTTCTCAACCACCCGGAGGTGCTCGCTGCCGTTGATCGGCTGAGCCGCACGGCACGGCGGCAGAATCTAGATTTGGAGCAGTTGAATGCTCTGCGCGATAACCTCCGCACCCTGGAGGGGGCGGTGCTGATCTATCCGCTGATTCTCGATGACCGCCTGGAGCTAATCCTGGTGACGCCCGATGCACCACCGATTCGCCGCACGGTGCCCGTCGGACGTAGCGAGCTGAATGGGGCGATCGCCGAATTTCGCCTGCTGCTGACCAATCCCGTGCCGCGTCCTCTGGAAACCGAAACCGCCCAGCAGCTCTACCAGTATCTCATCCAGCCGTTGGAGGACGATTTGCAGCAGGCCGGTGCCACGACCCTGCTCTATGCCCCCGATGGCCAATTGCGCTACATTCCCCTTGCCGCCCTCCATGATGGTGAACAGTGGCTCGTCCAGCGCTTTCGCATCAACCACATCACCGCCGCTTCCTTGACCGACTTTGACACGCCCCCCGATGAAACCATGAAGGTCCTGGCTGGGGCTTTCACCGAGGGCAGTGTCAGCTTCCAGGTGGGCACCCGGCAGTTTAGCTTTGGTGGGCTGCCCTTTGCTGGGGTGGAGGTCAACAGCATCGCCGCAGCCATCCCAGGAACCACCACCCTGTTTGACGAGGCGTTCAGTCCCCAAACCACCATTCCCTACATGGATGACTACAGCATTGTGCATCTGGCCACCCATGCCGAATTCGTTTCGGGATTGCCCGACGAGTCCTTCATTTTGTTTGGCAATGGCGATCGCATCACCCTGCGGGACATCGCAACCTGGTCGTTGCCCAATGTGAACCTGGTGGTTCTGAGTGCCTGCCAAACGGCGGTCGGTGGCGAGCTGGGCAACGGGGAGGAAGTCCTCGGTTTTGGCTACCAAATCCAGCGAACCGGGGCACGGGCGGCGATCGCCTCTCTCTGGTCAGTGAATGATGGCGGTACCCAGGCGCTGATGACGGCTTTCTATGCCGCCCTGAAGCGGGGATTGCCAAAGGCCGAAGCGCTGCGACAGGCCCAAATTAGCCTGATCACGGGCGGTGATGAGATGCGGGAGTCCCCGGTTGCGCCCCAGACATCGCTGCAGCTCAATCTCCCCTACTACTGGGCACCGTTTATCTTGATCGGCAACGGTTTGTGATTGCCTTTGATGCTTGAGTCCTTGGGCGATTGGGCGATCGCCCTTGCGTTAATTCGGCGATCGCCCTGGTGCCAGGGGGTATCAACTTCAGGTGGGAAGGTTTCCCAAGAATAGAATTCAGGAGTCAGGAGCCAGAAGTCAGCTCCCTCCTGAATTCTGACTCCTGGATTCTGACTCCCTATCCAACCAGGATTTCCCGGCTTAGATGGATACCCCAGAGGGGTCACATAAGCATTACA
>JBHJGR010000251.1:0-10911 GCA_050331615.1 Elainellaceae cyanobacterium | reverse complement strand
TAAGCCCCTTGTCTGCCCGGACTTTTCCTATGCGTCTTCACGCAAAATTGGTGTTAAATATCCAACTCATTCGCGCCGTATCTCCGATGCGCACGGAAACCAATGGGCGTTCAAGCATCTATCCAGGCGGCGAAGGGTTATCGCCTGATTGGCCAATCGAAGCGGGCGATCGCCACCTGCCAGCACCTCCTCCACCAGCTTCCGGCCAATGCTAGCCGCGATCGCGCTAAGCTCTATGAGCTGCTGGGTACGGCCCGGGAAGACCTGGGTGACCTGGAGGGGGCGATCGCTGCGTTCACCGCGGCTCTGGAACTCCAGCCAAACGAGATGCGGCTGCACGCCTATCTGGGAGACGTGTGGAGCCGCCGCCAGGACTGGGCTCAGGCCATTCACCACTACCAGCGAGCCTGCGCGGCCTATCCCCATTGGGTTGACCTGCACTACAATGCCGGGCTGGCCTACCACCAGCAGGGGCAGTGGCAGCGGGCGATCGCCTGCTACCGTCGGGTAATCGCTCGTCGTCCAGATCAGGTTCAGGCCCTGTTTAACCTGGGGGTCGCCTACGAGCAGCAGGGGCGACTGCCGCTGGCTGTCCATCAATATCGCCGGGTGATTGCCCAGCAGCCGGACCACCAGGATGCTCACCGCAATCTGGGGGGTGTCCTGATTCAGCAGCAGCGGTTTGAGGACGCAGTTCAATTCGTGAACCAGGCCCTAGCAGTCTGTGGCGATTCGGCCCCGCTGTATAACAATCTGGGGCGAGCACTACAGGCCCAAGGGGAAACGGCCAGAGCGATCGCCGTCTATCGCCAGGCCATTGCCCTCCAGCCGGATTTCTGGCTGGCCCACCATAATCTCGGGCTACTGATGCGGCAGCGGGGAGCCGCCGGGGAGGCGCTGGCGTGCTTCCAAACCGTGCTGCGGCTAAACCCCGACTACTTACCGGCCCATCGGCAATGTGGCCAACTGCACTGGCGGCAGGGGCAAATTAGGGAGGCACTGGAGCATTTTCGGCAGGCGATCGCCCAACAGCCCGCCTGGATAGATGCCTACTGTCAGCAGTTTCGGCCCGCGGCAGGGCAGGATGAGCTGGATGCGGCCCGGGCTACCTGTGCCCATTTTCTCTCCCGCCTGCGGCAGGGGGGCAACCACCGGGAAATAGCACAGGCCCTCGCCCAGACCTGTGCCCAGTTGGGCCATTTGCTAGCAGTGGCGGGCGGTTTGCAGCAGGCGGAAGCCTATTTCTACCGCGCCCTCCACATTCAGCCCCAGCGGCTGGACTGGCACCAGCCGCTCATTGACTGCCTGTACCGTCAGCAGCGCTGGGACGCGGCCCTGATGGCCTGTCGGCTGGCCCTGTCTATTCAGCCGGACTGTCTGGAAATTCAGGATCAGTATCGTCGAGTGTTAGCCGAGCAGAATCGGGCAGCCGCTCAAAACCAGGGAACTGAAGCGACGAGCGATCGCCCCCAGCTACAGCCCGCAGACCCCTCTCCTGCCCTGTCACCGGCCCCTCAGCGTCAGACGGTGGTGACTGGGCTGCGCGGCCTCTATGCCACGACTCGCGACTGGGCGATCGCCACCGGGGCTACTCCTGAAAACTATCGGCAGGTGGTTTGGGAGCAGCGGTCAGTTAGTGAAGCGGATCAAGGAGAGAGCATTTCACCAGATCCGTCCCCGTGGCGATCGGCTGCCGACTGGCAGCACGCTTCCCGCGTTCGATACCAGGCACTGTCCCAAAACCCATCTGACGACTGCGGCGGCGTTACCTGCTCCCGCTGCATGGAGAGCTTATGTCAGCGGTTTAAGCCGGTCCAGGTGGCGCGGGGGCTGTTTCAGTGGCAGGGACGGTCCACCCGTTTGCCCTATCCCGCCCCTACTTTTGTGGCCACTCTCGACCATGGTCGGGCCTGGGTCGCGCCTCAGGTGAGTAGCTGGCAGGTATGCGAGGCGATCGCCGTCTTCACCGCCGGAGGTGATGTGCTGGGAGACCTGTCCCGCAGCTACCCCTGGAAATTACCTGGCTGTCCCCATGACCCCCTGCTGCGGCACCGTCTATTGCAGATGCAGGAGCTGCCCCCAGTAGAAACCATCGGGGGAACGGTGGTGCTGCTGTCGGGGCTGTCGGGGCAGGTTTACTACCACTGGATGATGGACGTGCTGCCCCGCTGGGGGCTGGTGCAGCGTAGCGGCCTCACCCTGGACCAGATCGACTACGTGGTGGTGAACAGCCAGCAGCGCCCTTTTCAAGCGGCCTCGCTGCGGCAACTGGGCATCCCGGCCAGTAAGATTATTGAGAGCGATCGCCACCCCCACCTCCAAGCCGAGCGGCTGGTGGTGCCGTCGTTTCCGGGGCATCTTGACTGGGTACCCGCTGCGACGCTGACTTACCTGCGGCAGATTTTCCTGCCCACCCTCGGGCGAAGGAACCTCGCTACCCAACCCAGGCGGTTTTACATCAGCCGCCAGCAGGCCCACCACCGTCGTGTCCTCAATGAGACGGACGTACTGTCAGTGCTGCAGCCCCTGGGCTTTGTGCCCGTTGTGCTCGAATCTCTGTCGCTCATGGAGCAGGTGGCGCTCTTTGCCCAGGCCCAGGCCATCGTTGCTCCCCACGGAGCCGGATTGAGCAACCTGGCTTTCTGCCAACCTGGTGCCCAGGTGCTGGAGCTGACTGCCCCTAGCTACGTGCGGACGGACTACTGGATTGTCAGCCACCATCTGGGGCTGCGCCACGCCTGCCTGGTTGGCGAGGCGTTTGACTGCGACTCGATGCGCCAGCTCATGTACCAAACGCCTCTGACGGAGGATATCTGGGTGAACCTGGATAGCCTGCGAGCCGCTATGGACCATATGGGACTCGGACCCTAACCAGGCTGAGTCCGATTGGCAAAACCATGCTTGAATTTTGAAATGGTGTACGTGTTTCAACCTTCGGTTCTTCAGCCCCGCTCTGCCTATGATTAACGCCACCCTAAATCAGGCAATCCAGACCTGTGAAGCGGCTATGCAGCGGCAGCTCCAGCACCCCGACGGAGCGGTTTCTCAGACGGAATTTGCGATCGCCTGCCGCACGATTGGCAATCTGCTCCAGGGCATTGGCCGCTTTGAGGAAGCCCTGAGCTGGCATTCGCGAGCGGTGGAGGCGTCACCGTCAGCGGCGGCGGTTTACGCCAGCTTTGGCCAGCTCTACATTTTGCAGGAGCAGTGGCAGGATGCCTGCCGTGCTTTCCAGCAAACGGTGCAGCACGATGAGAATTTTGTCGAAGCGTACTGGAAGCTGGCGGCCCTATCCACCCGGTTGGACCAGCGGCAGGAAGCTCTGCTGTACTGGTTCAAGGCCCTTTCCCTGGAGCCCCATAAAGCCACCGCTGCTGGGCACCGCAAGTTGGGGGACGCGCTGCTAGCGGATCACAAGCCGAGTCGCGCCATCTTTTGCTACCAGCAGGCCCTGCGGCTTGATCCGAATGACATCGTGGCCTACCAGTCGCTGGGGCAGGTACTGGCGCAGCAGGGAAACTTCCAGCAGGCCATTGGCGTCTATCGGCGAGCCATTCGCCAGCTCAAGCGTCCTGACCGGCCCCTGGGCTGGGCCTATGACGCCATCGGCAGCGTCAAGGTGAAGCAAGGTCGATATACGGAGGCGATCGCCCTCTTCCGGCAGGCGATCCAGGTGGAGCCGACCTACTGCTGGAGCTACCACAATCTGACCGAGGTGCTGCTGGGTCAGGAAAAATGGCGGGCGGCTGCCCAGGTGGCGCAGGAGGCGATCGCCCTTAGCCCAGACTATCCCTGGGCCTACAGCCAATGGGGCCGGGCACGGCTGGCCCTGGGCGACCGGCAGGGGGCGATCGCCTGCCACCAGACGGCCAGCGCCCTGCGGGGCTGGGAAGCCTGTCGCACCCGCAACTACGAGTTTTCCCAGGACTGGTTCACCCACAACATTCCTATCTGGCAGCAGCACCTCCAGCCCCTCTGCCATCAGCCCCAGGTACGGGTGCTAGAAATCGGCAGCTACCAGGGCATGTCTGCCTGCTGGCTGCTCGACCAGGTGCTCACCCATCCATCGGCTCGCCTGGTTTGCATCGACCCCAATTTTCAGCCCGAGTTTGATGACAATCTGGCGAAAACCGGTGAGGCTGCCAAGGTGACGAAGCGGGTGGGGCTCTCCCATCAAATTCTGCCGACCCTTGCGCCCGCATCGTTTGACCTGATTTATATCGACGGGTGCCATCTGGCCGATCATGCTCGTAAAGACGGTCTGCTCTCCCTGCCGCTGCTGAAACCCGGAGGGCTACTAATTTTCGACGACTACTGGTGGACGGACCCTGATTATCCCGGACAGGACCCCAAACGCGGCATTGATGCCGTGCTACACCAGGCCCGCGCCCAGCTCGATATCCGCCACCGGGGATATCAGATTATTGCCCAAAAACGACCCTGAGCCATGCGAAACCTATTCAAGCATTATTTCGCCCATCGCCGCCGGATGCAGCACGTTGCTGCGCCCCTATCTCTGGCTACCCAAACGGATACGACTGAGTCGGGCGATCGCCCCGTCGACCTGCAAGACCGTCAGGATACTCAAAATATTCAGGTGAACCCGGTCGAGGCAGACACATCCGCCGAGACAGCCCTCCCAGTTACCCATGAGACTCCAGGCGATCGCCCCCCCGCCGCTACGGTGATGAACGGTTCCCTGGAGCCCACCCTGGTGACGCTGCTCCAGGCGGTCGAGGATCGCTACCAGGCCCGGCAGTGGGACATGGTGATTGACCTGTGCGAACGGGTGCTGCAAACCAATCCCCAGGTGACCAAGGCCCACAAGCGACTGGGCAATGCGCGGCAGGCTCTCGGTCAGATGGAAGCGGCGGCGGCGCACTACAATCGGGCACTTTCCCTCCAGCCTGACTATGCCGAGGTTCACGCTAACCTGGGTAGCCTCTATGCCCAGCAGCAGCAGTGGCAGCGGGCGATCGCCGCCTATCAAAAAGCGATCGAACTCCAGCCCGACTTTGCCGGGGCCTATCGCAACCTGGCTAAGATCTGGAGCAAGCTGGGCAGTACTCAGGTGGCGGCAGAGTGCTGGTATCAGGCTCTCAGCCTAGAACCGGCGACGGCTACTCCCAGCCAGCTCTTGAACCTGGGTAACGATCTGCTGCGGGCGGGGCGGATGCCCCAGGCCATGACCTGCTACCGCTGGGCGCTACAGCTTGACGATGGGTTTGCCGCCGCCCACTTTAACCTGGCGAAGGCCCTCAATCAGCAGGAGCAGTGGCAGGAGGCCAACACCCACTACCAGCGCGGGCTGGAGCTGAGTGCTGAAAAACTGCTGGTTCCCGATGCCGATGCGGCAGTCGCAAAATCCCAGGCTAACCAGCCAGGCAACACCGCCAGCGACGTCCTCGCTGAGGCCAACCAATACGCAACTAGGCAGCAGTGGGAAGCCGCGATCGCCCTAGTCCACGATGCCATTCAGCTCCTCGAACCCCAGATGGTCACGGCCTATAACCTGCTGGCTACGGCTCTCCGCGCCCAGCAGTGTTTGCCCGACGCGGTGGAGTGTTGCCAGAAGGTGGTGGCTCTCCAGCCCCAGGCACCCCAGGGCTACGCCAATTTGGGCGGTCTGTATGCCCAGCAGCAGCAGTGGCAGCGGGCGATCGCCTGCTACCAGACCGCCCTTCGCCTTGACCCGAAGTTTGCCGGGGCCTATCGCAACCTGGCCCGCTGCCTTGAGCAGATCCAACAGGCTGAGGCGGCCAACGATGCCTGGTATCAGGCGCTGATGCTCGACCCCACCTGGGCCTCAGCAGCGGTGGCCCTCGATCTGGGTCAGCAGCTCGCTGCCGCCCGCAAGCTGGATGCAGCGATCGACTGCTATCGCCTGGTTACCCAGCGTTATCCCGAGGTGCTATCGGCGTTCCATCGGCTGGGCAGGCTGCTGGTGCAGCGGGGACAGGTGACGGCGGCGATCGCCTGCTACCGAGAGGCCGTCGGCCACCACGCCACCGATGCTGCTGCTTACTTTGAGCTGGGGCGATTGCTGGCCCAGGCCGAGAGCGAGTCGGTGGCGGAGGCGATTGTCTGTTTGCGCCAGGCGGCCCAGCTTCAACCTACATTTAATGATGCCTTCCTGCAGCTGGGCCATCTTTTCTATGAGCAGCAAGACTGGGCAGCGGCGGCAGCAGCCTATGAGCGGGTGGCGGTGCTGCAGCCCCAGGCAGCGGATGCCCACCATCTACTGGGAGAGGTGCGGAGTCAGCAGCAGTTTTGGCCAGAGGCGATCGCCGCCTATCGCCAGGCCATTGCCCTCCGGCCTGAGTTTTCCTGGTCCCACAACAACTTAGGGGACGCTCTGCTGCGGGTGCAGCGCTGGGATGAAGCGGCGGCAGCTTTCCGCCAGGCCATCGCTCTCTACCCCGCCTTTGCCTGGTCTCACTACAACCTGGGCGAGGCCCTGGCTCACCTGGAGGACTGGGACGGGGCGATCGCCGCCTACCGCCGCGCCCTCGACCTCCAGCCCGATTTGCCCCTGGGGCACCATAAGCTGGCGGAGGTGCTGCAGGCCCGCGCCCAGACCGATCAGCAGACAGCGATCGCTCTCTACCAGCAGGCCATTGCGCGATCGCCCGATGCCGAAGCGCCTTACCACGGACTAATCCAGCTCCAGCCGAAGAACGTGGAGGGGTATCTTGGCCTGGCCCATGTGCTGTCTCAGCAGGGACGGCTGGACGAAGCGATTGTGTATTACCAGATGGCGCTGCAGCTCCGCCCCGATCGCACCGATATCCAGGGCTGGCTCGACCAAACCGTAGAGCGGCAAGCCCGACTCAAGCCCCTGCTGGCCCAGCCGATGGGAGCAACCTCCGAGTTTTACCGGGTGTGGATTGAGGAAAATGAGCCAACCCCGGCGGAGGCGGTGCAGATGATGGAGGCGATCGCCCAGTTCACCGACTCGCCCCTGATTAGCATCGTCATGCCGGTTTACAACACGCCTGCCCCTATGCTGCGGGAGGCGATCCAGTCGGTGCAGGCTCAAATCTATCCCCATTGGCAGCTGTGCATTGCCGACGATGCTTCTACCCAGCCCCACGTCCGCACTATCTTGGAGGAGTATGCAGCGGGCGATCGCCGCATTAAAGTTGCTTATCGCACCGACAACGGCCACATCTCCGCTAGCTCTAACTCTGCTCTGGAATTGGCCACTGGAGAATTTGTGGCCCTGCTGGACCACGATGACTGCCTCTCTCCCTACGCCCTCTACGAAGTGGTGCGCCTGCTCAATCAGCACCCGGAGGCCGATCTGATCTACTCCGACGAGGACAAGCTCACCCCCGACTATCAGCGCACGGACCCGTTCTTCAAGCCCGACTGGTGCCCCGATACTTTCCTGTCGCGCATGTACACTTGTCACCTGGGTACCTACCGCCGCTCCCTGCTGATGGAGATTGGTGGCTTCCGGGTGGGCTACGAGGGCAGTCAGGATTATGATCTGGTGCTGCGCTTTACCGAGCAGAGCGATCGCATCTTTCACATTCCCAAAATTCTCTACCACTGGCGCATCCATCCCGGCTCGGTGACGGGTGGGGCCGAGGTGAAGCCCTACGCCTATGAAGCCGCCATTCGCAGCCTCACCGATGCTCTGCAGCGCCGGGGCGAGCCAGGGAAAGTCCTCATGAATACCCAGTATCCGGGTTTCTACACCATTCGCTACGACCTGGTCGCCACCCGTAAGGTGAGCATCATTATCCCTACCCGCAACCTGGGGCACGTTCTCAACGCCTGCCTGAAGTCCATTTTTGAGCGCAGCACCTACCCCAACTTTGAAGTGGTGCTGATTGATAACGGCAGCGACGATCCCGAAACCCTGGCCATCCTTCAGGACTGGAAAACCCAGGAGCCTGACCGCTTCCGGTGTTTCCGCTATGACGTGCCCTTCAACTATTCACAAATTAATAACTACGCGGTCACCCAGGCGCAGGGCGACTACCTGCTGTTTCTCAACAACGATACGGAGGTGATTACCCCCGACTGGCTGGAAGGAATGGTGGAACAGGCCCAGCGCCCCTCCATCGGTGCCGTGGGGGCAACTCTGTTTTATGACGATGACACTATCCAGCATGCTGGCGTCATCGTCGGCATTGGCGGCATCGCAGGCCACGGCCACAAGGGGGTAGCCCGGGGGGCCGTAGGCTATTTTGCTAGCCTGATTGCCACGAGCAACTATTCGGCCACCACTGGCGCGTGCTTGATGTGTCGGCGGGAGGTGTTTGACGCGGTGGGGGGCTTTGATGAAGTCCTGGCGGTGGCGTTTAATGACGTGGATTTGTGCTTGAAGATGGTTGGCCAGGGCTACCGCAATGTGGTTCTCCCCCACGTGCAGCTCTACCACTATGAGTCAAAGAGCCGGGGCTATGAAGATACACCTGCCAAAGTCAAGCGCTTTAAGCGGGAGTCGGCCCTGCTGCAGCAGCGGTGGGGAGACGTGATTGCCCACGACCCGTGCTACAGCCCCAATCTGACGCGCGATCGCGAAGACTTTAGCATTCGGGTGCGCCAGACCCTCAATGTCCTGGAGAAAGTCCTGCATAGCCCTGATCCGGCCCTCATCTCCGGCTTTTCCATTGACTCCCCCCAGCCGGGACGCCTACCCCTGGGGACGATTACTGTACACGGATGGGTCTTGGGGGCGCGATCGCCCGCTATCACTCTGCGGGTCTTCCACCGTAATCAGGTTATTGGTTCGGCAGAAGTAAATCATCCCCGCCCCGACGTTGGCCGGGTTTTTCCCGCTATCCCCCAGGCACCCACCAGCGGCTTCGTGGTGCCCGTTGACGTGCTCAACCTGCCCAGTGAAACCCGACTGGAACTGGATGTTTTGCTGGAGGATGGCTCTTCGGCGGTGCTGGGAAGCATTCACTTCGAGCGGGAGCCGCGCTCGCGTCGGGTCTAGTTCCACCTAATCATGAGCGAATCCCCCGCGCCGTGGGGGATTTGCTCGTAGTAATGTCCTAGCGCCAATGCGTAGTGCTGTGCAGTCTGGGGAGGTGTAGAACCCCCGCGACGCGCGAGTTCCACATTTAAACCTTAGTCCGTAGGGCTATATCCCGCAGGGGTTTATCCTAATTTTTAGTCTTGACAAATTAAGTAGGTCGGCACAATTAAATTCATGTTAGAAAACTGGGGGAGCGCCCCGCCAGGGCGCTCCCCCGGTTTTCTAACCTTCGTTTTTCAACGCAGTTCTACTTACTAGGGTTGAATCGTTGGATCAGGTTCCAGAGGATTTGCCGGGGGAGGATTGTTTGCTGGTGGATTACTGGGTGGAGCACTCGGCGGATTATTGGGAACGTTAACTGGATCGTTGTTAGGTGGAGTGGCCGGGGGAGGGCTGACCGGCAGCGGATCGACTGGCGGCGGATCGACTGGGGTTGGGTCAACTGGCGGCGGCTCAACCGTGGGGGGGGCGACTGGTGGCGGCTCAACCGGTGGCGGCTCGACTGGGGTTGGCTCAACTAGCGGGGGTTCGACTGTTGGGGGTTCGACTGTAGGGGGTTCGACCGTAGGGGGTTCGACTGTGGGGGGGGCCATTGGCGGCTCTATGGGTTCAATCGCTGGCTCGGGGACAGCCTGAATTTCACCCGCTTCCAGAATGGTGTTAACTGAGTCGATGATGGAGCGATCGTTGGAGAGGATGTCGACCGCGTTGGAGGATGAGCCGTCGGTGGCAAAATCAAAGGTGTCAGGCGTGAGTTCTGGCGGTCCGGCATCGGGCGTTGGGGAGAGCTGAACAAAGGAGGGATTTTCGATGATGCCAGGCCCAGTGACCGGAGATTGAGCCTGCAGTGCATCGGTTGTTTCTTGCCGCACTTGCGTCATTGACTCGTCCCGCAAATCAGCCCGAACGCCCTGCAGATTCTCGGTTGTTTCTAGGTTCAGCCCCCTAACCAGTTCGCTCGTTTCGTAAAAGGTCGTGAGATCAAACTCGTAAACGCTTTCGATCCGGTCACCGACAATTACCGCAAGCTGCCCCGCCTTCAGCTCCTGCCGCTGCGACAGATCACTGTTTCCTACCTCAATACCGCTAGTGGTTAGAGCTCCTACTAGGGTCGTATCCGTTTCCTGGTTATAGCGAACGAATAGGGCAGACCCCCTCACCCCAGCAGTGGCGTTTGGGGTTCGAATGCGAGTATTGCCTCGGCCCGGCGGTACCAGCAGCAGCAGCGTACCGTTGCTGAGCTGAAAGGTACGGGTATTGGGGACAAATTGAAACAGAACCAGCTCACCAACGCGAGCGAGGGAGCCGTCATTAAATCGAAGTTCGGCAAAGGCTTCACGCGCCGTAGACAGGGCATCCCCTGGCGTCATCAGGTCATCGAGGGTGGCAGGTCGAGCCGATCGCCCATCTGGAATGAGGTTGACCTGATTCCGCAGCCGCTCGATATCGGCACGGGTGAGGGTAGTGGTTGACCAGGCAGCCTGGGGCAGGATAGCCGATCCAGCACTCCAGACCAGAGCCGTGAGAAGCAGCGTGACCTTGCGAAACATGGTGAGTCTCCGAACTTCTACTGAAAGTTGACGTTAATCCCGCCGGAGAGTTGCGGTGGTCGCCAGCGGCTTAGCTGAGGATTGTTCGACTTCAACCTGGCTTAGACCAGATAAATCGGATTAAAACACGTTAGCCCAACCATGTTGCTGGCTAGCAGAGCATCATGAGGATGATGCATCCGTATTTCTTCGGAAACGACAAATCGAATTTAACGGGAGCTGTGGTTTGACACTCCCCATAGCTAAAAGCTAGGGGATTCTTGGTTCATCCACCATCCTTAAAACTGATCTGAGAGTTTTATCTCAAACTCCGCAACCCCTCACCAAACAGCCGCACCAAAATGGTCAAACTATCTAGATATTGGG
>JBHJGR010000250.1:0-21369 GCA_050331615.1 Elainellaceae cyanobacterium | reverse complement strand
GGGAAATACTTGATTCCGGTTCCCCCTTTATCAAGGGGAGCTAAGGGGAATCGCCCGCTGTCAAACGATCCAGTTGCTTTTGAAAGTACTCACGCCAGTCTTCCGGTAAAGCCGGGACCTGAATAGCTCGCTGAAGGGCTGCCGCAGAGGGCGATCGCCCCCGATACAGCTCAGTGATGTCTACAATGGTGACGTTATGGGAATCGCGGTCGATCCGTTCCAGCCCGTCCCCGGCAGCCACTGCCCCTTCCTGGAGTACGCGGAAGTAGAACCCGGTGCGTCCGCTGGCCATAAACCGCTTGACCATATCGGCCCGACCAAAGCGAATGCCAAGCTTATAGCAGGGCATGCGGGGCTGGGTGGCCATGAGTTCAGCGGAGCCGATGGGGCAAGCCCACGTTCACGGACAGCACCGTCACAGCCATCTCAACTCCTCTTAACATCTTTCCCACTCACCTATCCATCCCCGCGTCCACCCAATAATTATCCTGCGACCAAGTCCCCCTTCACCCAATGATCATCCGCATTGGCCCGCCGGGTGGCTTCGTCCTCTTCCCACTGGGGCTTGGTGTTGCCCAATTCTCCGTTGTAGAAAAGGTAGAGCTTGCCATCGGTGACCTTGTAGGTTTCCGGGTCGACGGGAAAGGTTTTCCCCTCGGAGACGGCAACGGCACAGAAGCCGCCATATTGGGGGATGTAGGCCGCAGGGTCGGCGTCAAACTTGGCTTTGTTTTCGGCACTGGCGAAATAGTAGGTTGCGCCGTCTACCGTAGATGAAAGATCGGGATTGCCAGGGGTGGGGCGATCGCCCTCAAAGTAGGACACCGGATCGTAACCGTCAATAGCGACCCCGGCATCGTTCAGATTCTTCAGATTTTGTTGATCAGCCATGACATTGACCTCCGAATCAATAGTAGTTAGTCGATGATTTGATGGACAGGGAAGATGAGTGGGGGCATCCATCTAAGCCGGGAAATCCCGGTTGGACAGAACCCAGAATCCAGGAGTCAGAATGTAGGAGGGATCTGACTTCTGGCTCCTGACTCCTGAATTCTATTTCTGAGAAAGCGTCCCGCCTTACATCAATCCCCGATTAGTGACAAACATGAGCTGGTTTGAACTGAGCGTAGAGGAGATGTACCAGCGATTCCTTAACCGGGGTTAAGTTCGCATCATTTGGCAACATCTTCTAACCAATCTTGAGAGAAAGAAATACTCCGTTTCTTGCGGCTGATGATGCCCTCCGCCTGTAGCCGAGACAGCAGCCGGGACAGGGCTTCCGGGGTGAGGGCCAGTTCGCTGGCGATCGCCCGCAGCGGTTTCTCCAAAATCACCGTGGTTTTCCCGGAGGGTAGGCGCTGAAGCAAATACTGCAAGAGGCGATCGCGAGCCGAGCGAAGGCTGCGGAGTTCCAGCAGGTTTTTAACCGATTGAAAGCGGTAGGTGAGGCTTTCCAGGTAGCGTTCTGATAAGGTTGGAGACTGGCGCAGGGCATCAATGAAAGCCTGTTTAGGAATGGCGATCACCTCAGAGGGCACTTCAGCGATCGCCGTGCAACCATAGGCGGTAAAGTGAAGCGCACTTTCCCCGTACAGCTCTCCTGCTTCCACGAAATAGTGGGTGATCATCTGCTGATTGACAAAGCTCACCAGACGAATCTGGCCGGACATCACCCAATACAGATGGTGAGCCGTCTCCCCCTGCTGCACCAGGATTTGGCCAGTACTGAGCCTCTGATGGATGACATGCCGCTGCAGGTCGGACGGCAAATCACTCAGGGATAGGAGCTGCATGGGTCTACCTCATGGTGACGAACTCTTCAGCGGTGGACGGGTGCAGGGCCATCGTGTTGTCAAAGTCCTGCTTGGTGGCTCCCATGTTGACGGCGATCGCCACGGATTGAATGATCTCCGCCGCATCTTTGCCGACCATGTGGGCACCGAGGACGCGATCGCTTTGCCGATCCACCACCAGCTTCATCAAGGTTCTTTCTGTAGAACCCGTGAGGCTTTGAAAGAGGGGTTTGAAGGTGGAGCGGTAGACTTTCACGTTGGCTTCACCGAACTGGGCGATCGCCGCCGCTTCCGTCAAGCCCACGGTGGCAGCCTCCGGCTGGCTGAAGACCGCTGTGGGAATATTGGCGTAGTTGACCCGTCGGGGCACATTGCCAAACACCGTGTCGGCAAAGGCTCGCCCTTCGTCGATAGCCACGGGGGTGAGGTTAACCCGGTTGGTCACATCCCCCACGGCGTAGATGTGGGGCTGGCTGGTTTGGCTCCACTCGTTAACCGCCACGGCTCCCAGGTCGGTTTCTACTCCGGCGTTTTCCAGCCGCAGGTTCGCGGTGTTGGGGGCGCGTCCCACGGCAAACAGAACGGCGGCGTCCACGGTTATTTGCTCCGGCCCTTGATCGCCGTTCAAGTATAGAATCGTGCCATCGGCGGTTTTCTCCAGGCGCTCCACCTGGGTGTGGGGCAGGATGGTGATACCCCTTTGCATCATGGCCTCCTGGACGTGGTTGCGAATGTCCTCGTCAAAGCCCCGTAGAATGCGATCGCCCCGCAGGATTTGCACCACTTCCGTTCCTAGGCCATTAAAGACCCCCGCAAATTCCACGCCAATGTAGCCGCCGCCGATGATGGCCAGCCGTTGGGGCTGCTGCGGCAGCTTGAACACCTGGCGGGAGGTGAGGGCGTGTTCGATGCCGGGGATGTCTGGCAGGATGGCTTCACCGCCTGTGGCAATGAGGAGGCGATCGCCCGTTACCTTGCGCTCTCCTACAGTCACCGTATGGGGATCGACAAAGGTGGCCGTGCCGCGAATCAGCTCAACATCGGCCCGGTCCAGAAAGCTTTCATGGAGCTGGCTGAGGCGGTTGACTTCGGTGTCCACAATGTCTACCAGCCGCTGCCAGTTGAAGGCCGGATGCACCGCCTCCCAGCCGTAGCCCACCGCATCCTGGTAAAGGTGGGAGAATTGGGAGGCATAGACCAGCAGCTTCTTGGGCACACAGCCGCGCACCACACAGGTGCCGCCTACTAAATCGTTTTCAACAATGGCCACTCTGGCTCCGTGGCTGGCGGCCCGCTTGGCAGCGGCAAGGCCACCCGATCCGGCACCGAGGACAAGCAAATCATAATCGTAAGCCATGACCGATACCTCCGATGAATGGGAATGGTTGAGTCTGGCAAGGTGGGCATTGCCCACCCTACCGTTTAGCTGTAGGGTGCCGTTAGCGAAGCGTAACGCACCACAGACTGATATTTTTCAAGAAACCACTTATCCCTGTTCAGCCGGGACGCCGTACTGGCTGTCGAATTCTGGGGTGAGAATGGCCATGCCGGTTTGTACTGCCGGACGGGCTTTCAAAGTATCTACCCAGCGCTGGACGTTGGGGAACTCATCAAAAGAAAGGCCCATGTAGGGCGTCACTGCTGCCGCCACCCAGGGATAGGTGGCGATGTCGGCAATGGAGTAGTCTCCAGCGATGTAGTTGGTGGTGGCCAACTGGCGATCGAGGACGCCCAACAGGCGCAGGGTTTCTTTCTGGTAGCGCTCGATGGCGTAGGGCAGCTTTTCGGGAGCGGCGTTGCGAAAGTGACCCAATTGACCAAACATAGGGCCGACGCTGGCCATTTGAAACATCAGCCATTCAATCACCTTGGCGCGATCGCCCACTGCCGTTGGTAGGAGCTTGCCCGTCTTTTCCGCCAGATGGATAAGGATAGCCCCCGATTCAAAGACGGCGATATCCGCATCACGATCGATGATGGCGGGAATTTTGCTATTGGGATTGATGGCTACGTATTCGGGGGAAAACTGCTCGCCCTTGCCAATATCGATTTTGTAAATGGTGTACGGCAGTGCCAGCTCTTCCAGGAGAATGGCGGGTTTGCGGCCATTGGGAGTGGTATAGGTGTAGAGGTCGATCATCGTGAGTCTCCTTAACGGGTGGGCTTTGATAAGTGCTTAGGCACAATTCATTTCATTTTGTGGGGGTTGTGGGGGTGTGCACCCCCAAGCAAATAATTTGGCGTAATCACTTAGAACGGTCCGTATAGCCCTACGGGCTAAGGTTTGAGTGTGGAACCCTCGCGTCGCAGGGATTTCAAACCTCTTGAATGTCACAACGCGGAAGCGTAGCGTCATACATCTAATTATGCAGACAGGTCTGTCTAATGTCAATATAGTTCCACAGATTAAAATTAGCTGAGTCCGAAGGCCGCTAAATCAAAAATTTTGCTTGACAATTTTGGAAAAGCTACCGCCTATCTAAAAGGCAATGAGGCGGATGGGGGCGATCGCATGGCCTAATTATTTCGGCCTACTCATAGGAACTCATAGGAACAGGGGCACCTCAACTTTGGGTAGAAGCGACTGGCTATCCTTTGCTTCGACGTCTTCTATCTATAGAAATAGCTTTCTGTCATGACTGGGGTAGACTCGACTGCTGTGGTTAACCTAACTGCAGAAAGACTCCCTATCCCTACCAGCCAGGCTATAAATTGGGCGTAGTCTGTTCTTCGATCGCGAAAAATTTTTGACGACTCCACGTTCGCTTCCGCCCTTCCAGCCCAATGGATTGCACCGGAGCGAATTGACAGGGGAGTTTGTGCTGTCTGCAACCTATATTGATTGGCGGATGAGCTGTTTGGTTGAAAAAGCGTTGGCGATCGCAATGGACAGACCAACTCAGTCAGTGAATTCGTCACGTCAACGGGCTGAATAGTCCGGTGGGCATATGGCGAAGGACCATCATGTAAGGCGAGTTATGGAAACTGCTGTACGCTTCGATCGAGATCGACTTCAGGGTGAACTGTTGCAGTCAGCGGCAGTCAACGAGATTCCGTCTTCTCCCTCTCCCCAACCTGTTAGTCGGCCATCTGTGGGGGGCGGGCTTTGGCTAATCCCATTTGTGCTGGTGATTGCCGCCTGGTCGGCGGTAATTCTTCAGCAGACGATTTTTTGGAAAGTCCTGCGGAGCCGCATGACGAAGCGTGGACGCTGTCGCTCGGTGCCCTGCACGAGCTGCCGCTTTTTCAACAGCAACCCCTATCTACAATGTGCCGTTCACCCCACGCGGGTGCTCCGTCCAGACGCGGCTGATTGTTCTGATTACCAGCAAAGAGAGTAGCGCGATCGCTGATTTGGGTTAGGCAAAGCCAGGGACCAACTAGCGTAGTCGCCTCAGGCTAACCGTGCCAACTGGTTTCGCCACTTCATGGTTCATTCCAGGAACCCTAAGCGCTCCGTCAGCTTTCTCCGATTCACTGTTGATCCTTTATTTAGAAATGAGGTGGAAACTCGACCATGCTTAACATGGAAAACTTTTTAACCTACACGCCAGTCCAGTGGGCTGTCGTGATTAACGTCCTGACCTTGGGCTATGCGGCCATGTTTGCCGGCCTGGTCTACTTTTGGCTAACACGAGAGCAGGCAGCCCCTCGCTACCGCCTATCATCAACCCTATCAGCGGTCGTCATGGCTTCTGCGGTTTTGGAGCTTTTTCGCTTAGCCCAAAACTGGCTGAACTCGTTCCAGCTAACGGACGGCATCATAGAGGCGGGAGACGCCGTCTTCGTCAACGGGTTCCGCTATATGAACTGGTCCATTGACGTGCCGGTACTGTTGACGCAAATTCTGGTAGTGCTGGGCCTTCAGGGAAAGCGCTTCAAAGGTCCGTGGGTGAAGTTCACCATTGCAGGTCTCTTGATGATCTGGACGGGCTATATTGGTCAGTTTTATGAGTCGGCAGGGGTTGCCTACGAAAACATCACCCTCGCCCCCTATTGGATCTGGGGAATCATCAGCACGGTCTTCTTCATCTACATCATCTACCTGGTTTGGAAAGAAGTTTCTCGCGGTCTGCAAATCCTTCCCGACAATGGTGCCCGCGGCATGATGAAGGCGGTGCGCTGGCTGCTGATTATCTCCTGGTGTGGTTATGTGGTGGCCTATCTGATGCCGGTCATTTCGTTTACGGCCTGGGGCGTGGTGGCTCGCCAGGTCATCTACACCGCCGCAGACATCGTATCCAAGGTCATCTACGGCGTAATGCTGGGCCGGGTTGCGACCCTGCGCAGCCAGGCAGAAGGCTATAACTACATCAATGAAGACATAGTGGATCAGCCCCTTGTGGGACGACGGTAGGAGCGATCGCCAACTCAACGCCACAGCTGGAACGCAAGTTCAATGGCCTGCATCTAACGGCTAGTGAAAGCTGGAGCGTTATGCAAGAGGGAGCGTCCTAATCGGCGTTTCCCTTTTTTCTTGGCATAGATGGTTTTGTCGGCATAGATTGGGGCAGTTGCCCTTCCTAGAAATTTTTGGAGATGATGCGGGCAGCCCATCCGGGTAATTTCACTGAACTACGTCCGTTTAGAAGAATGAGCTGTCAAAATAGGTGGATGGGTTCGGATTGATTTATCCGGCATTGGTTTTCAGTAGTCTCGCGACCATGTTTCTGGCAATCACATTTCTCTTGCAAACATATTTCTAGCGTAAATCTTAGGAGACGAGTGAATGAGCACCGGGGGTAGTTGGCTGACGCAGAAATCTAGACAATTTAATTGGGCGATCGCCCTGGGCATTCTTGCTGCCATCGGGGCAAGCTGTAGTGAGAGTAAAATCTCCCAGTGTAATCGCCTGATTGATATCGCTAATGCGGCAGCCACTGAAGTCGAAACCGTTACTCAGTCGTCGACTCCCGACGATACCGAGGCGTTTTTGACCATTGCGGCAACGGCTGACCGGGCCGTCACCGATCTGGACACCCTGGAACTCGCAGACCCAGAGCTACAAACCTTTAAGCAGCGGTTCATCCAGCTTTACCAGGAAACGGGCCAGGCTACCCGCGACCTGGTAGCAGCGGTGGAAGCACAGGATATTGGGGCAGCAGAGGCTGCCTATGCCCAGCTGGAAACTGCCACCAGCCAGGAAGAGCCGCTGGTGATGGATGTAAACGGGTACTGCGGCGCAACGCCAAACTAGCCAGCGCTCGAATGGCTGACCCTACTGCTCAATGTAGGGCAACGGTTCCGCGTCTTCGGTGTAGGGTAGGGGCGTCATGATGGCCCGCTCTTGCTGGAGGCGGAGCTGCTCCTGCCAAGTGGTGATTTGCAGCTGGGCAGCGGCATAGGCTTCGGTACGGGGTGGCACCAGATTAGCAATGGTGATCGCCTGCTCCAGATTAGCGTCGGCAGTCTGGCGGGCGCGCTGCAGAAGCTCCTGACTCCAGCGATTCATCAGCCGGTTGGCCTCCGAGCGGGAAGGGCTGTCGGGCGGCATCTGGTCCAGCGCTTGAATGGCCGAGGCCAGGGAGGAGGGGGTGCCCGCGCTGGCGGTGTTGACCGCCTCCTGGAGCTGAATTTCGCCGGTTATCTGGCCCCGCCAGCGCTGGATATTGGCCTGGGCTTCGTCGTAGAGCACCCGCCCCGGACGAATTGCCTCGGCGCGGGCGATCGCCGCTGGCAGGTTACCCACTCGCGCAAGCTGCTCCGACTCGGTGAGAATGGGCTGATCTTCGATACGCTCAACCCGCTCGGTCCAGCCTGCGATTAGGTCAGCCGCTTCATCATAGAGGGGGCTACCTTCGTCAACGCGGCGAGCCTCCAGAATGGCAGCCTGCAGTGAGAGCACATCGCCCCGACTAGCCAGATCCCTGGCCCGCTCCAGGTAAGGACCGTCTTCGATGGTTTGAATCTGGTCAGACCAGCGGGCGATCGCCCGCTGGGCCTCCCCAGCCCGTGGATTGGTGTCGAGAACGAGTTGGGCCTCGGCGATCGCCGCCCGCAAATTTTCCACTCCCCCCGGCTCGGCCAGCTTTTCTGCCCGCGCCAGCCGCTGCACGTCTTGAATCTCTAGCTGCCAGCGGCTAATCATCTGCTGGGCCTGGCTATAGAGCGGTCGCTCCGACTGCAGCTTCTTCGCCTGAATAATGGCTGCCTCCAAATCGGCCACCGTGCCCTGAGATGCCTGGGTTAGCGCATAGGCCAGCTCCCGAATGTCGTGGGCCTTGGCCTGGAACTCGGTGGTATCGGGCAAACTGCGGGCCACGCGGAGGGCGGCGTCAGGATTGCCCCCATCCAGGGCATCCATGCCCAAATCTAGGGCGGTTTCCCAAAAATCTTCAATGGTGCGGCGGGCGGCTGGATAAACGTAGCTGGCCTCGTCAATCTCCTCGACCAGCCCAATCGCCTTCAAAACATTGTCCAGGCCGCCTCGCCTCACTAAATTGCGGGCTTCAGTCAGCTTGCTGCCGTCTTGACGGGCGGTTTCGATAATCTGGTTGAGCTTGTCGTACTGCGTGGTTTCCCAGTGCCGATTGCCCACCGACAGCAGCCGCAGGGCGATCGCAAACGCTTCTTTATAGTCTTCTTCCTGGAGCTGGGCCTCCACCTCCTGGAAAATGCGCTCTGCATCGGCCCAGATATCCTGCCAGCGGTCAATTCGGTCGTCTACCAAATCGTGAGCGGGCACGTCGTAGGGAATGCGGCGAGCCATGGCGATCGCTGCGTCAATCTCCCCGTTCTGGAACTGCACGTCTGCCAGGTCAAGAATTTCCAGGGACCAGGCTTCAATCATCCGGTCAATCTCGGCCCGCATAGGGTGGTCGTCGGGCAGCTCATCCACCAGGGCGATCGCCCGCAGCAAATCTTTCTCGGTTTTCTTATTGGCGGCCAGCTCCGCACAGTAGAGCCGCAGGGAAGCAGAAGCCGTGGGCCAAAAGATAGAAGGGCAGTTGGGCAGGGCGGGAATCTTAAACAGCACCGCCGCCGCAAACCCGCCCACTCCACCGGTCATCGCCAGCAGCAGGGTCATCCAAAATAGCCAGCTCTTTAGCATGCGCGGGAGGTAGCCCCGCTGGGGAATGGGGGAGTGGCCCTGGGGAACTCCGTAATCTTTGGGCATAGGAATCTGTCAGCGTAAACATTATGGTGCCGCGCTTACGGGGCAATATAACACTTTGCAATGGTTGTAATCTTAATCCCTGAATTTCCTGGATTATACGCACTTTCCAGGTCAAATCGGGGGCGAGCTGGGGGCGAGCTGGGGGCGATCGCCATCATCGAGCGACCTGAGGCGGACTGCATCCCGTTGATTAAAGACCACCCCGCCGAAAAAGCGCGATCTCAGGATTGCTAGATGTCGATGAAGTTAGCAGCACCGGGGGATCATGGATTTCCTAGCCGGGGAAAGATGGGTAATCGGTTGAGGGACCGCTGGTTCCTGAGGTCAATCATGTCGGATTGTAACAATCAGCGCATTTGATTAATAAATGTTGCAACCCCTAGATCCCGTTGCTAACGTGTGCTGGTACGACAGTGCCTTCTCCTGATTACCGGTGTGCTCCCATTTTGACTGTCTGCTTTCGGTTTAGCTTGCGCTGGTCCCCGTTCTCAAATCAGCCCCAGCCGACCAAACTGCTGGTCAGACCGCCAACCGAGATGACTGTGCCACTCATAATAAGGAGGGTGACATGAATACGACGATTCAAGGAAACACTGCTTTGATTACGGGCGCATCCCGTGGAATTGGCCGGGCGATCGCCCTGGAGCTGGCCCGGTGTGGCGTTTCCCGCTTGATTCTGGTAGCCCGCAATCCCCAGCGGCTAGCCATGGTGGTAGCCGAGGTCCGGCAGCTAGGCGCAGACGCGATCGCCCTGCCTCTGGATCTGACCCGCCCGGTGGAGGTCAGCATTGCCATCGCTCAGACCTGGCGCGACTATGGTCCCGTTCACCTGCTGATTAACTGTGCCGGAGTCGCTTACCAGACGCCGTTTCTCCATTCCCGCCTGCACCAGGTGGAGAACGAAATCGCCACTAATCTACTGGGCACTTACACCGTTACTCGCCTAATCGCCAAGCGCATGGCAGCGCAGCGATGGGGCACTATCGTCAACGTTTCTAGCCTGATGGGGAAAATCGGCGCTCCCACCATGGCCACCTACTCCGCGACGAAATTTGCCCTGCTGGGCTTCACCCAGGCCCTGCGCAACGAGCTGGCTCCCCACCAGGTGCGGGTGGTGGCCGTCCTGCCCACGCTGACCGATACCGACATGGTGCGCCAGATGCACTGGTTCCGCTGGGTGGTGCCCATGCGGCCTGAGCAGGTGGCGATCGCCCTAGTTCGAGGGCTGCAGCAGGGGAAGGCTGAAATTCTAGTGGGATGGCAGAGCCATCTGGCAGTTTGGGCTAATCACATCGCCCCTGGCTTGGTGAATCGGGCCATTCAGATGGCGTCCCCCCAGGCCGCTCCGTCACGACTGCCGCGATCGCCCCAGGTCGCCTCCGCCTATCGGCTGCGCTAACCATAGCGCTACGCTTTTGCGTTAGGGCGCTCAAGCGGTGTGGAACCTCTGCGACGCGGGGGCTCCACACACAAACCTTAGCCTGCAGGGCTATAACGTCTAACGCTGGATCGATGGTCGCCCGACCCAGCTCAGGTCAGACTGGAGGCATCAGGAGGTTTTGCCTATGACGTTTGATTCCGCTCCCACCGTCACCACGCCCTATCCCCCCGCTCCCTGGCAGCTCCGAGGTCGGGCCGTCCAGACCCTACAGCCCATCGATGTTGCGATCGCCCGGCCTACGGTGCCCGCTGAGCTGGATATTGTTCAGGTCTTACCCGGCAAAACCCTGGCTGGGATTTACTTTGCCCACTATGGTTCCGGGTCTGATCTAGAGTACTACGAACTGATTGAGGTCAGTGCCGTGGTTCGCTATGGCGATCGCGTCGGCGTCTGGATCTCCCACATCTACGTCGATAATCCCCATTCCGTCGCTGGCGGGCGCATGATTTGGGGACTGCCCAAGGAACTGGCCGAGTTTAGCTGGCGGCGGGGCGATCGGTCAGAGATTATCGTGACGCAGGCGGGTAAATCCCTCTGCCGCCTGGCCTATAGCTGGAGAGTTCCCGGCATCTGGCAGCCGTGGCTTCCTATAGCCGGATTTAGCACCTCTAGCGGCGAGCTGTTTTGGTATAGCGCCACCGCGAAGGCCCAGCCTTACTTACTGCCCCAAGTAGAGATGGAGATTCCCGGTGAAAGCCCGCTGATGGGGTTGGAGCTGAGTCAGCCCTGGCTGGTCTTTGGGGTGGACCAGCTCCACCTGACGGTACGGGAGCCGATGGTGGTTGGGTCGGCCCCGCCGGAGTCGGCATAGGGTCGGCCTCGCCTATCGGGCTGGCACTTGCCAGAGCTGAAACGTCTGGCTTTGCTCAATCACCAGTTGCGGAGGTCGCCCCACTCGGCGTGCCACCACTCGCCGCAGTCGCGGTGATGGATCAAACAAGAACAGGTCGCCGTAGCCGGTTGGGATCTCCAGCTCCTGAGGACGGTTGACGAGCACCAGCGTGCGGTCGGGCTGGAGGCGATCGCTCAAGGCCAGCACATAGGTAGCGGAGGTGTCGCTAATAATCAGGGGGCGATCGCCGGCATTGATGGTCTGCACAATTTGCGGGTAGTAGGGCGCTTTGTCGCTCTTGGTCCAGTTGACTGGATTGGGGATGCTGGCGATCGCCGCCGCCACGCTGCCAGAAATCACCAGGGCCACCAGGCCCCGTCCTACCCAGCGTTGCCAGCGGCGGGGATGATTGAGCTGCACGGCGAATAGGTGGGCGATCGCAATTTGAATTCCCAGATAGGCTGGAATTAGGTAGCGAATCCGCACGGAGCGAATGCCGCCCGTCAGCAGGTCGGGAATCATCAGGGCCAGGGCGTTGATGCCCACCAGCGCCAGCACCAGCAGCCAGGCCCGGCGCGGTGCATGACGTACCAGCACATACCCCGCCCAGAAGGTCAGCAGCACCAGCAGCAGATTGGCGGAGGCCAGGTCGGTGCCAAAAAACACCCGATTGAGGTTACGGCTCCAGGCACCGATGAGATAGTCCAGGGAAGTGGCCGCCGCAGTGGCCGCCGCGACGGCGCGAATCTGATCGAGCTGCTGCACCCCAACCACCACCCAGGGCAAAAAGGCCAGAACGGCGATCGCCAGGGTCCATCCATACGCTCTAGCCACGGTCGGCTGCCGCCAGTAGCCCAGTCCAATTAGGTAAAGGCTGTGGGCGATCGCCACCAGCCCAAACAGCAGATGGGTGTATAGTCCTACCCCAAGCGTTAGGCCGTAGAGCCCCCAAGCGCGAAAGCTCCTGCGGTTCAACGCTCGCAGTAGGGCCGCCGTTGCCGCTAAAATAGTTACGGTCCATAGACTGTATTCGCGGGCTTCCTGGGCGTAGAAAATGTGTAGCGGCGAAACGGCCACTACCACCAGCGCCAGGCTGGCTACTAAGCGGGAGGCAAATAGCTCCCAGCAGCACCAGTACAGGGCGGGCAGCGCCAGCAGCCCCCACGCCACAGATAGGCTCCGCAGCCAGCCAATATCCAGGCTCGGCCCCGGGCTCCCCAACTGCATCCACCAGCGCGCCAGCAGGTAATACAGCGGCGGATGCTCGGGATGCTGAGCCAGGGCGGCCAAAACGTCGCCCACATCCTTTTGAGGATTGGGACGCTGGTACTGCTGCAGGCTGGCAGCGGTGACGGGCTGACCGTGAAAGATGGCGTCAGTGACGGCTTCCTTGGTATAGCCAGAGATGCGCAGGGTGGTGTGCACCTCATCCACCCAGAAAAACTTCGCCTCAAGGTGTATCCCCCGTGCTGCCAGGCCGATGGCGATCGCCATCACCACCACGCCAGCAATCCAGTGGGGCGATCGCGCTACCCACCGGGGTGAAGCCTGACCAGACGGAGGAGACTGTATTGACATAAGTGAAGTATAGCCCTATGGGCTCAGGTTTGTGAGCGAATCCCCCGCGGCGCGGGGGATTCGCTCGTAACAATGTCCTAATGCCCATGCGTAGTGCTATAGAACTGCGTTGAAAAACGAAGGTTAGAAAACCGGGGATGCGCCCTGTCGGGTACACATGCCCACAAGATGTGATGAACTGTGCTTGAGCTACTGAACAGATTAGGGGCTTGGCGGCGGCGGCAGGGGAGCAACAGCGGGGGGCGCTGGAGCCAGAAATGGAGAGGCCAGGGATGAGGTAACGGCGGCTGGACGGGAAGCGGGGGCAGGCATCCCCGGAGACGGAAATGAAGCCTGGGAGGCGTGATTAGAGAGTAGTGGGCGAGTGACCGAGATATGAATCGCTGTGCCTTCTTCAATCGACGCTTCGGGAGCGGTTCCTCCAGTTACGGGGGGCTCGATAACGGGAATCGGAATGGCGGGGCTCTCCAGACGGTGCTCGACAGACGGGACTGCAGGGCTTGAGCGATCGCTCGTCGGGCGATCTGCCGGAGTTTCAGGCGTTGGCGTATCAGGGGTTGGGGCTTCCAGCATGGGGCGATCGCTCGCTGGTTCCTCAGGGCTATCAGCTTCGATAGCCGGATCTTCAATAACTGGCTCCTCAAGCGTCGAATCTTCGATAGCCGGATTTTCCAGAGCTGGGTCCTGGGTCGCCGGATCTTCAATCGCTGGCTCCTCAGGGGCGGGATTTGCGTCTATGACCGGATTTTCCAGAGCTGGGTCTGGGGTTGCGGGCAGGTCGCTGTCGGGAATTTCACCGGCAGTTCCAGTGGCATCAAACCGTTCAGGGGTGCCGGTCCAGGCAAAGTCGCTGAGGCGGAAGGACAGGGTGCCGATTTCCCGGTCGGGGTTGTAGCTTGCCACCAGGCCGTAGGTGCGGCGGCTGTATTCGAGAATGTAGCTGGTGTCAAAGCCTTCGTCGTTATCCAAGCTGATGGAGGTCTGGAAACCAATGCGAAAGGGACCAATGAGCTGCACGGTGGCTCCGCCGGAAAGCACCTCCCGATCAACAAGGCGATCGAAGTCAAAGGGAGATTCAGGCCCTTCCGTACTGCGCCGGTAAGAGAGGTTAAAGCCCAGGTAGTCAAAGAAGGGCCGAGAAAAGTGGCCGAACTGGCCAAACAGGGAAATTTCTCCCGTCAGGATCGGCTGGGTATCGCCGCTGCTGTAGAGCCCGGCAATTCCGCGGATGCGGGGCTGTATCGCCACAAACGGAAATACGGGAGCTGGGGTATACCTCAAGCCCTCATCCGGCGTAGCGGGTAGGGGGGTGCCAGTCCAGAGGAACAGGAAGCGCCTCACCTCGGCAGCGAGCTGGTAGCGGGTCAGGGTGGCTCGGTTGTTATCCCGTTCTTCAAGCGGAGGCAGCAGATCGTCGCGTCGGTCTTCTGTAATCTCGTCATTGATGCGCTGGATTCCAGCCTGGTAGGTGAGTTCGATGCCAGAATCCCCCAAGCGCACGATGGGGGAGGCCAAAACTGCTCCAAACGTCCGTCGCACCGTCTGAAAGCCGAGGGTGCCGTTGAAGAGGCGATCGCGATAGCTAAATTCCGTCGTGAGGGTATGGCGTCCAAGCACGAGGCGCTGGAGCCGCACACTGCCCCGCAGCTCATCATCCGTTTCGTCCAGGTCGAAGCTGGTGAGGATGACGTTTCCTCCAAAGGTGGTTCTGGGGCCAAACTCGATATCCAAATTGGCAATGACGCCGTAGTTGTCTGGCGAGAAGAAACCCTCCCGTTCGGGCTCTTCCCCAATCGGGACGGGTTCGTCACTTTCCCCACCGTCGATGGCCCGCTGCAGGAAGACTTGGGGAATGACGGTGAACTGAATGTTGGGGGTGAGGATAGGCTCAAACGTGGTTTGCACGAAGAACCCCCCCCGTTCATCCTCGTCAAAGCCAAACTGGAACGGCAGCGGGTCGCGCTGGCGCTGGTCGAAGATGTAGCGTTCCCGCAGGAGCGGTATCGATACCTGCTGATCGAACACCAGCCGGGGATTCTGTAGCCGCAGTTCGCTGCGAGTGGGGGAAAGGCGGGTAAACGTGGCCCGATTCGAGCGAATTTCCAGCTCTGGCGGCGAGAACGGATCGTTGGTCACCCGTACACCCGTTGCTTCCCAGCCTCCCGGCCTGAAGTCGATCCGATCAGCCTCAAATCGGAGCTGCTGCACCGTACCCGCCGCCAGCCCGCCCTGGATATCGGTACCAGGACCGCTGGCAATTCCCACGCCAATGGTGAGGCCGCCTGTGGTGGTGGCGGTCTCAATTTGGGGTTGCTCCTGAGCCAAGCGCTCGCTCAGAGTCAGATCAGGGGCTAGCGGATCGACTGCTTCTGGAACCTGCTGCTCAACGTCCAGGTCTGTACCGGCCTGGGGAATGAAAACTTCGCCTCTAGCATCCACCACGGTGCCATCCTGGCGCACCAAGTTGTATTCGATGCGATCGCCCCGCAGCGTTTGCTCTCCCCGGATAAACACCACATCTCCCTCCGCCACAGCAATGCGGTTGGGAATGTTCACCTGGACCCGATTGGCTCGCAGTACCGCTTCCCGAAACGTGACAATGGCGTTTCCCTCGGCTATGAACGATTGTCGCTCCCGATCATAAATTTGGCGATCGGCAGTCACCTCAAGAGCATCGCTATCGGCCACCGGCGGCACTTCTGGGTCTGCAGGAGCAGCCGGGATTTCAGGGGTCGCGGGAGCAGCCGGAGGCGGCCCTGCTGGGTCAGCTTCTGAGGGATCGGCTTCGGTGGGGGGCGTCTCGGTGGGGGGCGATGCGGTTGGATCGGGGAGGTTATCCTCAGTTTCTTCTCCGGTTCCATTCGCCTCGACCGGACTTGCTGCTGGCGGCACGGCTTCAACCTGCCCCGTTTCAACAGCGTGGAACAGCTCAACCATCAGGCTACGGCTTGACTCCACCAGTTGAGTCAGCTCTGGGGCAGCTTCTCCTCCTAGCGACGAGCGCACCTGATGCACAAGATTGGGATCTGCCTGTGGCTCGGCGGCAACGGTGACCGTCTCAGCAGGGGCGGAGCGATCGCCCCCACCGGCGTTAGTCTGGTTGGCGCTACCCCCGTCGGGCAAACCGGGACGAGCGGCACGGGTGCCACTGGATAGCTCGGAGTCAGCGGCGGGAGCGTGCTGTAGCTGAATGGTGATGTCCTGGTCAGCAGGCTGACTGACGGCTAGATTCAGGTCTAGGGCAGACACGCCAAACTTAGCATCGCTGAGATCAGCTGGTTGCTCTACCTGCAGCGGCGGCCCCAGCAGCAAAGCTTCCTGGGGCGAGGTGGTCGATTCGATGGGATTTGCTTGCTCTGCCAGCAGAAAGCTCGTCCCCGTCTCCAAGCGCTCCGCTGGTTCTGAGGGAAAGCGTTCAGGAGGAGACAGGAACGACGGGGGCGTTGACAGACCAGCGCGATCGCCCAGCGACTGCCGCCCCGTAGAGCTGATAGGAGCCGATGGACTTGCATCCGCAGGGATAGAAGCCGCAACGAGGGGCGGCGGCGGGGGCGGCGGAACCGGATAGGGCATACTCAGACAACTCACACCACAGGGAACAGCCCTGTAAATTTCGCACGAACGAGCCCCAGGCTGAATGTCTGAGGTCAGTCAGTTGACGAAAACTGCAGATTCGGCGTCTAAAAAGGCTACTTATTCAAAATCCCGCCGGTTGGGGTTACGAGCCGGATCGTTTGACAAGAAGCCAAATACAAAAATTCCCACAAAGAACAGAACGACAATATAAACGGCAATTTTTAAGGTCAGCATAGATACTCCCAAAAACAGGCTCTAATCATCAAACAGAAAAAGCAGGGAGATAGATAGCCTAGTCTCTATAGAGCGAGGTGTAAAAGCGACTTGGGAACTTTAGTTCCTGTCATCTTTGATATAGTCGTACTATGCCGAAATATGTCCTGTTCTCTACCCTGAGTCAGGGCCTAGGGCAGCATCACGGTTGAAAGTTAGGGGAAACCCTGGTGGGGTTTCCCCTAACTTTTCGCCTCGACAAACTATTAAAACTAGCC
Organism: Elainellaceae cyanobacterium; assembly: GCA_050331615.1. Lineage (GTDB taxonomy): Bacteria > Cyanobacteriota > Cyanobacteriia > CAKZMO01 > CAKZMO01 > JAYKGU01. The sequence goes on along the minus strand of JBHJGR010000250.1, from coordinate 4,541 downwards.
TTGGTTAAGGACGGGGGGGCAGGGCAGGAGTTCCGGAGGCGAGGGCGGCGTGGAGCAGATCGCGGTGCATGCAGGCGCGATCGCGCCGGGACTGAATCTGGTCGGGGGTGAGAGGATCGCCGTTGACGAACTGCTCCAGCCAGACCTGGCTGATATGGGTGGGGTCATCCGGCAGATCGTCAAGCTCCCAGCCAGGGATCTGCAGGTCGGCCATGAGCTGGCTTACCTTGGGGTCATAGCTGAGGGCAAAGCAGCGGCACTCGCTGGCTGCCGCCATAATTAGGCCGTGAAACCGCATGGCGATCGCCATTTCCACCCCTTTGAACACCCCTTTCAACTGGCGCGGATCGGTCAGCGGCAAAACCTGGCTGGTGCCCGGCAGATGGGGCTGAATCTGCTCGGCGATCGCCAAATCCCGGCTCGGCTGAAACGGGATGAGCAGCAAACAGGCTTTGGTAGCCTGCTGAAACATGGCCAGGGCGCGGGTCAGGCAGTCCAGTCGGCGGGGGGTAAGGGCGGCATGGGGCCGCAGCGCTACGGCAACCCGCGGCGCAGGCAGCTCCCACAGTCCCGCCACGGGTTTGGGGTCGAGTGCCCAAACTGGGTCGGGTGCTAGGATGAAGGGTATCTGCCAATCAGCTAGCTGCTGAGCAGAGGCTGGATCGCGGACGCTGACCGCGGCACACTGATTAAAGACGCGGCGAGTAATCTGGCGGGAGATATCGCGCTGTAGGGGACCAATCCCTTGCGCCCAGGCGATCGCCCGCAGGCCATAAGCCTGAGCCAACCCCATCAGGCCCCCATAGTAGAAGGGGTTGAAGGCACTGGTCGCATCTTGCATCAGGCTCCCCCCGCCCCAGATAAAGGCGTCAGCTTGACGCAGCGATCGCAATAGGGCGAAGGCAGATTTGCGGGGATAGGCCGTCACTCCATATTGTTCATGGGTTTGGGTCGGGTTGCCTGAAAGCACGATGGGCTCAACCTGCTCCGGCAGCATCTGCAGCAGGGTTGCCAGCAGGGCCTCGTCGCCACCATTGCCCATTCCGTAGTAGCCGCACAGTACCGCCCGCATCGATGCCTCGCTTCCCGTCAGTCCAGTTCAGCCGCCATCAATTCAGCGGCAACGCTTTCTCCCGCGTCACCAGGAATCTCTCCCATAAGCGGATCGAGGAGAAGCTTGCAAAAACTCTAGCAAGTTTTCGGGTAGGCAACTAGGTCAAAAATCAGGCAAAAATCGGTCAAAAAGGGACATAATTTGGATGCAGGCACTGTCAATTCCCACTTGGATTATTCATATCTCCAGCGTTGTCGAATGGGCGGCAGCTATCTGGCTGGTTTGGACGTATGCTGAAGTTAGTCGCAATCTGGCCTGGCGATCGCTATCGGTTGCCATGCTGCCTGCCCTTGGGAGCGCAATGTGCGCCTGTACCTGGCACTTTTTCGACAATCCCCCCGCGTTAGAGTGGCTCGTCACCCTCCAGGCAGCCCTAACGTTTGTTGGCAATATCACCCTGTGTGGGGCGGGCTGGTGGATTTGGCGATCGGCACGGCCAGAAGCCTCGGAGCCATCCACTCCTGCGTTGCCCCTTAAAGCACCACAGCCGCCTGCTTCTGCTAATTTCGGGCAAACTCCATCTCCAACTGCTACATCTACGTCAGAATCAAACCATTCAAGTTCTCTAGAATAGCCGGTTAAGGCAGTATTGCCCATCCTGAAGTCGTCCTGCCCCTCTCCTAGTCACTATGTTCTCCAAAGAGTCTCTGTTCGCCCTATCGCTCTTCCCCTATCTAGGCTTCCTGTGGTTCCTGACGCGGTCGAAGCAGACGCCCCGTCTCGCCCTGATCGGGTTTTACACGACCCTCATCTTTGTCGCGGTCACCATTCCTGCTGGCCTTTATGCCCAAACTGCCTATGGTGAGGCCCTCGCCAATGTTGATGGGCTGCATGGCGGTGCCGAGGCATTCCTCACCCTGGCCAATATTCTAGTGGTGCTGGGGTTTCGGGGCGCGGTCCGTGATGCTCAGCACCGACAACCACCTGCCACCGACGCCGACTCACCCTCTATTTAGAACCTATCCGACACCCCCGTTAGAGGTTTTAGATGCCAAGAACTCCGGCGAGGTTTCAGATAGGCACTTAGAGCAAATTGAGACCTTTGCGCAATGCTCTCGCAAAACGTCCCTCCTCTCGTCCGTTTGATGGTGTACTGCCGTGATTTGCTGCCTCAACCCCCAATGCTCCCAGCCCCTCAACCCGGATTCAGCCACGAGCTGCCGAACCTGCGGTAAACCCATTACGTCGTCTCTTCGCAATCGCTACCGACCGGTGAAGCCCCTGGGGCAGGGCGGGTTTGGGAGAACCTATCTGGCCCAAGACGAAGACCGGCTCAATGCCCACTGCGTCATTAAGCAGTTTTCTCCCCAGGCGCAGGGTACTAAGTCGATGAAGAAGGCCATCGAGCTGTTTAATCAGGAGGCGGTGCGGCTTTATGAACTGGGGGAGCATTCCCAAATTCCTACGCTGCTGGCTTATTTTGAGCAGGAAACCTATCTTTACCTGGTGCAGCAGTATATCGAGGGGCAAAGCCTGGCGCAGGAATTGGGTCGTCACGGCCCCTTCAGCGAACAGCAGATTCGGGATGTTTTGCTCGACCTTTTGCCGGTCCTGCGCTTCATTCATCAGCGCCAGGTCATCCATCGCGACATTACACCCATGAATATCCTGCGCCGCAAGTCAGACGATCGCCTGGTATTGATCGACTTCGGCGTCTCTAAGCAGTTTAACCTCAACCTAGCCACCCAGCCGGGCACCCGCATTGGCACAGAGGGATACTCTCCCCTGGAGCAGTTTCGAGGCGGGCGAGCCTATCCGGCCAGTGATATTTACAGCCTGGGGGCGACCTGCATTCATCTGCTGACCAATGCCAAGCCCGACTCCCTCTATAACCCCTTGGACGGACGCTGGATGTGGCGCGAGCATTTGCAGAAACAGGGCCGCCAGGTCAGCGACCGGTTGGCAAACGTGCTGGATACGATGCTGAAGGATTTGGTGAACGAGCGCTACCAAACAGCAGAAGAAGTGTATCGTGACCTGCGATCGCCCACCGATGCAGCGAGAGAGCCCAGCACCGGCCCTGGCATCCGCCAGCGAAATAGCCGCACGTCGCGCCGGCTGAGCCGCAGCGGTCCCACCAGCGGCAGACCTGTGAGTGGTCGGCCCACCAGCGGCAGGCCTGTGAGTGGTCGGCCCACTAGCGGCAGGCCCGTGAGTGGTAAGGCCGGGGGAGGGAGCGCGCCGCCGCAGTCGTCTGGTTCCAGGTCCAGACCACCCACCTCCAGCACACCCAGCTCGCCGGGGAGGGATCGCTCCTCCTTCCGCTTGCCCGTTAGTGGCTCGAATACCGCTGGCTGTCGCTGCCTGTACACCCTTGAGGCCCATTCCTCCTGGGTCACCTGCGTTGCGGCCCATCCGCTCCTCCCAACCATTGCCAGCAGCGGACTGGACGATATTATCAGGCTCTGGAATTTGCGCACCGGCGACCTGCTGCTGACCCTAGCAGGCCATACCAAAGCGGTGAATGCGATCGCCTTTTCTCCGAACGGCAAACTTTTGGTGAGCGGCAGCGATGACTTCAGCATCAAAATCTGGGACACCCTGTCGGGAGAGCTGATTTCCACGCTGACGGGGCACGGTCGAGACGTTACGGCTTTGGCCATTAGTGCCGATGGCCAGTTTTTGCTAAGCGGTGGGGAAGATCGGGCCATCCGCGTCTGGCAAATTGCCACAGGTCGTCTGGTAAAAACGCCAGTTGGAGCCGCCAGCATCATCAAGGCGATCGCCGCCAGCCCTGATGGTCAGCTCTTTGTCAGCGGTGGCATGGACAAGCGCATCGCCCTGTGGAGCATGAAAACGGCTGAACTGGTGCGGGATTGGGTCGGGCACATCGCCGCCATCAGTGCGGTAGCCGTTGACCCCAGTAGCCAGCTTCTAGCCAGCGCGGGAAAAGATCGGGTGATCAAACTCTGGAGCCTGCAGTCGGGGCATTTGGTGCGGGAACTGCAGGGGCACGGACGCGACGTGAATGCGATCGCCTTTACGCCCAACGGCAAGCGACTGATTAGCGGCAGCAGCGATAAGACTATTCGCCTGTGGGATATCCCAACGGGACGACTGCTGGAGACGCTGAATGATCATGTTGATAGCGTTAACTCAGTGGCGATCGCCGCCGATGGCAAATGGTTTGTCAGCGGCGGTGCCGACAAAACGGTGCGGGTGTGGCAGCTGAAATCAGTTTCCTAAGAATGGTATTACGCAATGGGGCAACTCGTGCAGCCTCCATAAATTGCCCCGAATCCCAGGACGCTGCACACAGTGCGTATAGCATTACGCTTTCACGTTAGGACATTCAAGAGGTGTGGGGGGCCCCCCCCCCCCCGGGGGGGGGCCCCCGCAAAAAAAAACAAGGGGGGGGTTGATTGAGTTGTGATTTTTGTTGTTTGGGGGGGGTTGTGGGGGGGAGGGGGGGGGGGGGTGGGCGGGC
>JBHJGR010000249.1:0-8522 GCA_050331615.1 Elainellaceae cyanobacterium | reverse complement strand
AACGAAATGCGCTCCAAGGCGCGACGGCTCCAGGCGGAGCAGGGGGGCGCACTGGGGCTGATTCTCATTGATTACTTACAGCTCATGGAGAGCAGCGGCAGCGACAACCGGGTGCAGGAACTGTCGCGGGTGACGCGATCGCTCAAAGGTCTGGCTCGCGAGCTGAATGTGCCGATCATCGCCCTTTCCCAGCTCAGCCGAGGCGTCGAGTCGCGGACGAATAAACGTCCCATGATGAGTGACCTGAGGGAGAGTGGATCTATTGAGCAGGATGCTGACTTGATCCTGATGCTCTACCGCGACGAGTATTACAACCCCGACACCCCCGATCGCGGCATTGCCGAAATCATCATTACCAAGCACCGCAATGGCCCGGTGGGCACGGTCAAAATGCTGTTTGAGCAGCAGTTCACCCGCTTCCGCAATCTAGCGGCTCCGCCCCAGAGCTATTAAGCATATTCAGCGCCCAGCTGGCTCCCGAGCGCTTTATTCGGGATCGTACTGGCCGGTGACCTTGCGCCGCTTGCCTTTTCCAGACGGGTTGCGGGTGTAGTTGCCGACCAATTCACTGGCAGTCAGGATCTGGCCATCCATTGCGGCTTCGACCTGGTCTTTGGTCGCCCCCTCCGCCAGACCCAGAACGCTGCGCAGGGCATAGAGCTTAAAGAAGTAGCGATGGGCATCGTGATTCTCGGGAGGACAGGGGCCACCGTAGCCGATTTGTCCAAAATCATTGGTTCCCTGGGTGCCGCCGCCGCCAAGGATTGGATCGACAGATGAAATCCCCTCCGGTAGCTCCCGCGTTTTGGGGGGCAGGTCATAGATGACCCAGTGGGTAAAGGTGCGGTTGGGGGCATCGGGGTCGTCGACGATTAGCACATAGCTCTGGGTTTCTACCGGAGCATCGTCCCACCGTAGCGGCGGTGAGATGTTTTGGTCGTCACAAGTGTAAATCATGGGGACTGCCCCGTTGGCCGAAAAGGCTGGACTTTCGAGCTTCATCTTAGTTCTCCAGGGTGCTACTTCTTGTCTCTACCCTCAGCGGCAGGTATGTCGGCCTTGGCATCGCGCTTAGCCCGACGTACCTGCTCTGTTTTCTGAATTGGGTTCTCCTCAGGGACGGGGTCCGTTTTAGAGTGGGGTGCCTTCCCGCTGCCGGAGGGTTCCGGCATCAGACCAGGAGGGCGATCGCCAAACACTAAATCCTTCTCATCGATGGATTTTCGTTCGGGCTGATTCATGGCTAACCTTGCTATCGCTGCAATTGCTTGTGGCTTTAATTTTGCTTAAATACCTAGCGCAACAACAACCTGCTATAGGTAGGAAACGAGCCGTGCTACCTGGCTAGCTTTACGAATGGTGAGGCGATCGCCCGCTTCAACTTGACGAATGTCGGGGTTGTTGTCAACGGCCAACTGACCGATCCCGCGCGTCAACGTCACCGTTAGCTCAATGGACTCGTCCAAAATCCGCGGTGGCTGCTCTTCTGTCGGGTTGTTGAACGCTAGACCAATTCCCTGACTGAAAGCGCTGCGGGTGACCGAACGATAGTAGCCCGTTGCGCCAAAGGCCGTCGCCACCACAATCCCATCGCCAATGGCCTGAACGTCGATGCCCTTACTGGATTCGTGAACCGTGAAGCGAATCGCCTGGGTTAGATTTTCGTTTCTCAGGATAGCGTCATTGACTGCTAGGAGCTGGCTGTCGGAATGAGTCACCTCCAGCTTGATGATTTCTTCAATACATCCCCTGTCTTCCTGCAGCAGGGCCAGCATTTCGTCCAGCGGCTCGTTCTGGCACTTGTAGCAAACTAGGCTATCCCGCACGAGGAGCTTCGGCACCCCCGGCAGGGTCCGTTCTGCGGCCAAAAACGTGCCGTCACCGCCCAAGGTAATGACAAAATCGGGAGCATCTTGTGACCACTGAAAACCCTGCTGCTCGACGCGGGCTGCCAGGTCTTGAACCTTTTCAGGATGCTTGGCGTAAATCGAAAATTTCTGCAGTTTCACCCTTAGGATTTCCTATCTCTCAATTTGTCCTGACGGCTCGTATCTGCTTTGAAGATTAGAACTGTAGATGCACCCTGATTCTATTCCTCAGCCTTGGCGGTTGGGGACTTTTTTTAGCTCGCCATGGTGAGGGACAACAGATCGTCAGCCATGTCAAAATTTGCCGTTACGTTTTGGATGTCATCTAGCTCTTCGAGGGCATCCATCAGCTTTAGGAGCGATCGCGCCAAATCTTCGTCCGCGACTTCAATCATATTGTTGGGTATCCAGCGTAGCTCTGCCTGCGCCACACCATAGCCCGCATTTTGCAGGGCCTGATTGAGGCGCTCAAGTCCAGTCGTGTGGGTGTAGACCTCCGCGCCCTGGGCCTCGTCTTCTAGATCAACCAGCTCATAGCTCTCAGCTTCGGCTTCCAGGGAGACCTCCAAAAGCTCATCTTCATCCACAGGGCCATTTATAGTCACAACGCCCTTCTGGTCAAACATCCAGCTCACGCAGCCCGTTTCCCCTAGGTTGCCGCCGTTTTTATTGAAAGCCGCCCTGAGGTCAGCCGCGGTACGGTTGCGGTTATCCGTCAGGGCTTCGATGAGAATCGCCACTCCCCCCGGACCATACCCTTCGTAGCGGATTTCTTCGAGGGCGTCGCTATCGCCCCCCAGCATACCCGCGCCTTTGGCGATCGCCCGCTCAATGTTATCGTTGGGGATGCCCGCCGCTTTCGCCTTTTCGATGGCTGTACGGAGCTGAAAGTTTCCTTCTGGGTCGGGAATCCCGTTGCGGGCGGCTACGATGATCTGCCGTGATATCTTTGCGAAGACCTTGCCCTTGACGGCATCCACCCTCGCCTTCTGGCGCTTGATGTTTGCCCACTTACTGTGTCCTGCCATAACCGAATGCAAGCAAAATTCAACTGAAATCGAGTATCCGATCCCAGCATAGTCAAACCAGGCCACCTTTAGCCAAAAAGCCCCACCCGGCTAGCGGGTGAGGCCCAAATCGAAAGCAATCGTTTCTCCGACTATGCCGTGGCTTCGGCGACGGCTGGATAAACGCTAATTTTTTTGCGGCTTTTCCCTTTGCGTTCAAAGGTGACCACGCCATCAATGAGGGCAAACAGAGTGTCATCACTGCCCCGTCCGACGTTGACGCCCGGATGAAACTTGGTACCGCGCTGACGCACCAAAATATTGCCAGCTCGAACAACCTGACCACCATAGCGCTTAACGCCGAGGCGCTGAGCGTTTGAATCGCGACCGTTGCGGGTACTACCCGTTCCTTTCTTGTGTGCCATAACTTTACCCTCGCGCTTTTCCTATCTTAATATCAGTTGGACTTGATGGGGACAACATCGAGTTTTAGTATTGAACCCGCAGCATGGGTTCACGCCCTACTCTTCTTCATCGGCAGCAGCATCGGCAGGGGACGTGCTCGCATCAGGGGAAACATCGATATCAGTAGATGCGGTGTCCGTCTCGGCGACTGGCTCCTCAGCGGTCTCGGCGGGAGCTTCGGCCTCAGGTTCCTCAGCTTCGGCGACAGCTTCGGCGACTTCGACAGACTCATCCTCCGCCTCGGCGACTGGTTCCTCAGCAGCGGGTGCCTCTGTGACGGGTGCCGCCGCTGCCGGTTCTTCCGTAACTGCTTCCGCGTCGGTCGTAGTGGGCTCCTCAACGTCGGCAGGTACCATTTCGACCGCAGTGGCTGCTTCAGATGCAGAACCTTCGTCAGTGGCGGCACTGGCCGGGACCGGTGCATCATCCATCGACGCGATCACCTGGCCATTTACCGTAATGGATTGAATCATCAATCGAGTCAGTTCCTGGCGATGGCCGCGCTTTTTGCGGGTTTTCTTCTTGGGGCGCATCTTGTAAACGATTAGCTTTGGCCCCCGCAGGTGCCGTAGCACCGTGGCCTCCACCGAGGCTGCCTCCACCAGCGGCTGCCCCACCATAACCTCGCCACCATTGGCGACGAGCAGCACGCGGTCCAGCGTCACGAAATCGTCTTCTTCGACGGCTAGGCGGTTGATGTCGTAGAAATAGCCAGGCTCAACCCGCAGCTGTTTGCCGCCTGCTTCGATAATTGCGTATGCCATATTTTCCTCAGCGATCGCCGTACGGGCACTGCCAAACCTCACAATCGTTCAACTCAGCTAAGGGCATCGTCCATGTTAGCCATGGTCCCCGCCAGGGAAAACAATCGCGTCAGCCAGTTTTCGCCCGATCCGAGCGTTATTGTCATGAACAGTCTTCTATTATGACAGATAAATTCTGGATTGCTCAGGCAGCTCTGCCAGGGAAATCCTGCATTGCTGAACCTTACTTGGCTAAACCACGAAGCTCGTCGCTTCACCCTGGGCGGCCTGCCAGCTCCGCGCATCGAAGTATAAGTCTTCTAGTGAGATGCTGTATATCGCCTCTTTCATCTTCTGAGAAAGTCGACGCCACAGGGTAAACGTCACCCAGTCCTCAGCATGATCTGTGCTGGTGGGCGTGGGGGGAAGCGGTTCAATCGTTTCGCCGACCGCTTCGAGGATTTGCCCGAGGGAGATTTGATCGGGCGATCGCCCCAACTGATATCCCCCCTGAGCCCCACGGACAGACTGCACTAGTCCGGCTCGGCGTAGCTCAATCAAAAGCTTCTCTAGATAGGGGGCGGGTAAATCCTGTCGCTGGGCGATCGCTTTAACCGAAGTTGGGCCTCGCCCTGGCTGTAGGCTCAAGTCGAGCAGTGCCTTAACGCTGTAATACCCCCGTGTTGTCAGTTTCATAGTGACGAGTCCCGTCCCGTGAGCAGGTCTGTAGAATTCACATCATTCACATCGGTTGACCACCCCAGGATTCTTATCTGCTCCTATCATAGCCGTTTGTTTCTGCTAGCGGCACGGCGCTTGGAGCGGCGGAACCATTCATCGTTATCCCCGAGTTAACTCAACCCAAAACTTGATTTGGTTGCCAAAACTAAACCCTCTATCGGAAGATTCAGATTGATACTTGGTAATAGGACGACATGTATCTTGGAATTTACAAAATCTGTTCAATTTCCGGAAGAACTTAATATAAACTGGGATGAAATGTTGAGTATTTTCGGTGTAGGATAGGGAAAATTGCTGGTGTTAACCAACCGTCAGCGCATTGAATTTGTATCGCTTCCTGTTGAGTCATTCAAGAAGTTAAGTTAATGGTCAAGAAAAAAAAGAGCGAACCGTTAGTTGGTGAAGAGCTGCTGACAAAAGTGAAAGAACTTGGCGGTCTGACCAAGGAGCAAAAGGCGAAAGCCTGCGGCTACTACACTGTCACAAAGAGCGGTGTGGAACGCGTTAATATGATGAAGTTTCTCAATGCCCTCGTCGATGCTGAGGGTATCCAGCTCGACGGCAGGCAGGGGAAAAATGGCCGGGGCGGACGGAGTGCGAGTTATCGTATTACCGTTCAGTCCAACGGCAACCTTTTGATTGGGTCGGCATACACCAAGCAGATGGACCTGAAGCCCGGCGACGAGTTCGAAATTACGCTCGGACGCAAGCACATCCACCTCAAGCAGGTGGACTCACGAGAGGATGACGAGGAATACGAGGAAGACTAAGCCCTCCCGGTAAAGGCGCAAATCTGCCGGTGAGTCTAGGCACTGAATATAGAATCTCAAGATTCTAAGTAGGTCGGCACAATTAAATTCATGTTAGAAAACCGGGGGAGCGCCCCACCGGGGGGCTCCCCCGGTTTTCTGACCTTCGTTTTTCAACGCAGTTCTACTTAGCTGGGGGTATTCATAACGAATATCCCCCTAATTCTCCTGCGAGTCCACCAGGGTCAATGATGCGGCCAAGGTGTTAGCAGGTTTGGGCATTAAGCGCAGACGATGGAGCCTGATTTGACGTTCAGTGACAACTTGAAGGTTATGGAGATCTAGCTCCCAATTTGATGCGTAGTCGAGAGCAACGATCTCCGCGTCTTCAATAGAACTCGCCTGAATCAATAGCTCGTCAATGAGTTCCTCGGACCCCGCAAGGGTGAATTCAGCCATATACATGATATCTATTAGCCTCCTGATTGTGACTCGGTAAGGCAAGGTAAAGCAAAACAGCGCCGCTGGAGAGATGGCTGATTGTCAGCTTCGTCTGAACGCGGTTGATAAGTACATGACCATCAAAGCGTCAGTGGGGTGCACCCCACCACAGCGTTGTTTACTGATGGCACCTACTTAGCATCATTACGCCTAGTAGCAATATTGAACCGGGGGCTCGCACCCTTACCGTAAATCAGATTGTAATCTAGGGTTCCCATTATCTAGGCGTTTGGCTCAAACCGTTTGAGAAATATTTAAAGGCCACTGAAGCAAACTTCCTAAAACTATCTTTGAAAAATCTTTGGGAGAAAGATTTCAAAAAATACCTCCAAACAAATAATTTGTGAACTTGCTTGGAAAGCCATCTAGCGTTTCTCACGGGAGTGGAGCACGGGGGTGGGGTGCAGTGCGTCCTCACCTCCCGAATCTGTACCTCACGCGATTGGGAATCGCTGTAGATATCGCTAGGCCGGGTCAGCGGGTTTGCCAAGGAATTTGGGTAACGGTGGCGAGATGCTGAGCGATCGCCCGTGCCCCTGCCTGATTAAGGTGACTGGGGTCAGCAAAGTAGGCGTCTATATTCAGCCCAGCCTGGCTGAGGTCTATAAACAGGAACCCTCCCTGCGCCGCCAGAGACTGCATGTGGCGCTGAAACTGCTGCTCGTAGCGCTGTCGAAAAGCATCTAGGTAAGAGGTCGTGAGGGGCAGGTTGACGAAGACAAGGGGGATTTGCTGCTGCTGGGCATAGGCTGCTAGACGGAGAGCTGCTGTCGTTTGTGCCCCTTCCAGCTGAAACGGCACATAGGCTCCGTCATACTGACCCGGCACCATCGGACGTGTCTGATAGTAGCGGTTGGGGTCAAAGCGATCGCCCACGGCCAAAAAGCCCAAGCGGCTGAGGTCAGGAGCGATCCGCCCTCGCACGGCTGCTAGGGCAGTGGAGCCTGCAGTCGCTGCGGCTGGGCTTTGGCTAATCTGGGGCTGGGCCTCACCTGGGGTCGGACTGCTGGCCTGTGACGATAGGGCAGGCGCACAGGGCACCGTATGCTGGAGCTGCCCCCAAAACAGATGGGACGTTAGCTGCAAACCCAGTGTCGGCAGCTTGAGAACCTCGGCGATCGCCATCACCCAGGGCTGGGACTCCAGAGAGCCTGGAGAGCGGTAGGCCGCGGGAGGGGGGGTCAGACAAATCTCCCGTAGGGGAGCAGCGAGGGGGTGGGTAGGCCGCGTAATGGGATGGTGGCCGCCCTGGAGCCGCTGATAGCCGGGCGAAGCAGCAATTTGGGCGTAGGTGGCATCATCGCGACCGCTGTTGAAGGCCCGAGAGCCGTCAGCCCAAATGATGAGCTTCGGTAGCTGGTCGGGGGTGAGCACCTGCCGGACCACCAGATCAATGACCTGGGCCGTTGCTCCATTAACGCCAAAGTTGTAAATCTTTAGGCCAGGATAGCCCTGCTCCGCCAGGGCCTGCTGCAGCGTCATCGGATCAATCCCTTGGAGCGATCGCGAGCTGCCCACGATCAGCACATCAGGAGTGCCCACCGTCGCCAAATAGAGGGAGTAGAGGGCCAACTGCTCGTCGAGGCGCTGGCTGTCGAAGGAGGGAAAATCGGGAAGAAACAGCTCTGGCCAAAGCCAGGGTGAGGGCGATCGCCCCCGAGCCACCGCTGCATCCGTGGGAGTCGGCTCAGGGGTAGCAGTGGCTAGTGGGGGTGCACCTATGGCGGATTGGGCTAGCGCTGGCGGGGTTACGCCGGTAGATGCGATCGCGCCCCCGATGGCTAAGGCGAGGGCGAAGGGTTGCCAGACAGGACGAACCGTTAGAGCACTCAGCATGGTTATTCGTTCTGAGCAGTGGGCTATGCGTGATGGGCTGCGGTTTTGGTTGACTCGGACCCTCTCCGAAAACTCGCCAGAGCTTTTGGAAACAAGAGCCCCAGACGGGGTTTTCGAGCAGGCATTTAGAGACGATGGCATGGGAGGGAGACTGAGGCGATCGGCGCACCGCCATAGCCCGATGAATATGAAGTCGTTACCCAAATTTATGTCTAGTCTTTCACATTTTATAGAATCTTCAAATAGTAGGATGACGAATCTGAGATGACTCAGTAATAATGTCTATAATCACCCACCACTAGAATGTCTCAAATCGAACATTGAGGCAAGTGCTGAACGATGCCGTTTATCGGCTTCGGAGCGGCAGCGGCAACTGTCGAACGGACAAAAATTGCTCCTGGTAGATGAGAGCCCGCTGACGCTGGGCTGCATCAGGGTATTCCATCACATGCCAACTAAGTAAATACAGCGCTTCGCGCTTTGATGGAATCAGATTTTTTGTTGGGGGGCCGCCGCGGGGGGGGGGGGCACACAAAAAAAAGATCAGCTCGGGCAGAATAAGTTGGTGTGGTGGTTTTTTTATTATCAAGAGTCGTTGGGGGGGTGGGGGCT
>JBHJGR010000248.1:0-39475 GCA_050331615.1 Elainellaceae cyanobacterium | reverse complement strand
TTGACGTAGGGGCCGTAGTAGCGATCGCGCTCTTTCTTGCGGCGCTTGCGGGTGATGAAAATGCGGGGATAGTCCTCGGACCAGGTGATGCAGAGGTAGGGATATTTTTTGTCGTCCTTGAGCAGCACGTTGAAGTGAGGCTGGTGCTGCTTGATCAGGTTGGCTTCCAGGGCCAGGGCCTCGGCCTCGGTGTCGGTGACCAGAAACTCGATCTCGGCGATTTGCATCACCATCATGGCAATGCGGGGGTTAAGGCGGTGATCGTCTCGGAAATAGGAGCGAACGCGCGATCGCAGCTTCTTGGACTTGCCGATATAGAGAATATTGTCGCTGGCGTCGCGCATAAAGTAGACCCCCGGCGTCGGCGGGATCTCCTTGAGACGGGCTTCCAGACGATCGGGGTCTTTGTGGAGGGGGACGGGCTGGGGGGATGCAGTCACGGGTGATCTTTCAAGTCAGAATCAGGGCAAATCGTGGGGCAAACGCCAGAATCAATCAAGATCGATATCTTTTCTAGGATATCGGGAATGGGCAGCGATGGGCGGACGGATTCCCCCAAAGGCCAGATGCCATTACCCGTCCAGTGTTGTCCTTCGGTAGACGCAAGATTGGGCCTGAGATTGCGATCTTAAGAGAAGATAAATTTTCACTGTGCTATGAAATTCTTGAAATTCATCACCGGACTTTCAACTGTAGTGGCTATGGGTGGAGCGATCGCCTCTCCTGCTGCTGCCCAGATGCAAATCCGCATTACTCAGACCGGATCTGCCGCCGAGGCGGAGTCCTCTTCCCAGTCAGAGCAAACGGCTTCCCCAGCGGCGGCCCAAACGTCTGACACCCCCCCATCGGCCAACGTCGCCACCCCATCGGTGCCCCAGCCAGAAGCGGCCCAACCAGGAGAACCCCCCTACGATCGCTTCATGCGCCTGGGCTATGCCGCCTCTGAGACGGGCGACTACCAGGAGGCCATGACCTACTTCCGACAAGCGCTGGACGCCAATCCGGGCGATCGCCTCGCCACCATCGCCTACTGGAACATGGTGGACGCCCTGCGAACAATCCAGGCAAACGTGGCTGAAGAGACAGCAGAGGCCAGCGCAGCCGACACCTCCACAGCGGGCGGCGGCACCTCCAGCGAGGCTCCGACTTTTGACGAATACATGAACGCGGGCTATGCTGCCGTGAAGCGAAACAACTACCAGCAGGCCCTGGGATATTTTCAGCGGGCGCAGGAGATCCGGCCTGATAGCCCTTACGCCACTCAGGCGATTCGTAATGTGCAAACCTACCTCCGATAAGATGATCATCCGCAGATGACGCAGATGACGCAGATTTGATAGATGCTCGTTTTCCATCTGCGTTCATCTGCTAAATCTGCGGATAAAATTTCTCCTGTAACTCAGCGCCTAAAATTGATTTAAGTTTCGTTTCTAATTAATATGCTCGACTGGATAACCTCCACCATTGCCTCCTTCGGCTACGTGGGCATTGCCCTGCTAATGCTGCTGGAGAACGTCCTGCCGCCCATTCCCTCCGAGGTGATCATGCCCCTGGCGGGGTTCACCGTCACCCAGAAAACCCTCCAGTTTGGCTATGTGGTGCTGGCAGGCACGGTTGGCTCGGTGCTGGGGGCGCTGCCCTGGTATGTGGTGGGGCGATCGCTCGGCGAACAGCGGCTGATTGCCCTGGTGGAGCATTACGGCAAGTGGGTGCAGCTCAAGCCGGACGACGTCATCCGCGCCCGTCAATGGTTCAACCGCTATGGCAATCTTGCGGTCTTCTTTGGCCGACTGATTCCCGGCATTCGTACCTATGTCTCTGTACCAGCCGGTCTGGAACCAATGCCCCTGCTGCCCTTTCTGCTGCTGTCTACCCTAGGGACAGTGATCTGGATTTTTATTCTGACGGTAGCGGGCTATTTTTTGGGCCAGAACTACATGCGGGTAGGGGAAGTCCTGGGACCGCTTTCAACCGTGGTGATTGGGCTGATTCTGCTGAGCGCTGCCGTTTTCCTGGTGCGCCGCTGGCTGCGGGATTAACGACCAATCTGGGTAGCGTACTGAGGGCAAAAGGTGTGAATGGCGGCCACGTTAACGGCGGCGTCAAAGCTGGCGGGCAAATCGCTGGTGGCCTGCACGGTACGCACTTCCTGTAGGGTGTGGCCGTCCTCCAGCATGGGACAAATGGTGGTGCCATAAGCAACGATGTCCTCCACCGGAATGGCTTCGGCAAAGGCGATCGCCTCTTCTCCCGCCGCGTTGAGAAAGGCCCGCCAGAACATCGATTTAGCCGGATCGGCAGCATCCGCCGCAGGGTCCTCAGACGCCGCGGCAGCATCCCCCTCGCCGTTGGGCAGTCGCCCACACACCTCATGAAGGGGCATCATCCGCCCTGAAGCACCCTCCACCCAGCGTCCCGAAAGGTCGCCTAAAAGGCAGAGGCCAGTGGGGTCCGTCTCCAGCAAAGACTCCCCCTCGGCGGAGACGGTCAGGGGATAGTTCAGGCCTAAGCTTAGTAGAACCAGGGCGATCGCCAACTTGCTCACGGGAAAACCCTCCAGACTGCTGCGTCAGGCTTAGCGCATCTGGAGGGCCACCGTCTTGGGAGAAACTACTGAGGGGCTTGCGCAGGGGCGATCGCCGCTGACTTAGCCCACCAGGCCAGGGCATAGGGCTGCACCGGCTCGTTGGCCTGACCGGCGTAGACCACCCGGATTTTGTAGCGCCCCGTTGCTGGTACTTGATGAAAGATGTGCTCGACGCTGTCCACCTCGCTCACCGAGGACCAGATGGCGTCACCCGTATCCGTGTCATCCGCTCGCATCAGGTAGAGATTGAGGTTGTTCAGCCCCCGATCATCGAAGGATTCGCCGATGTCGTACCGCTCGTTGCCGTTGTCGTCCTTAAGCTCCACCAGCCGATTCCAGGCCAGTGTTGCAGACAGATAGCTGCCCGCCTCCAGGGGCTGGTCAATGACGTAGTCGCGGTAGGCCAGGGTGCCGTCAGCGCTGGCCACCGAGCGGTAGTCCCACCCCATCACGGGCACAGGTGCATCAGGGCTCCACTGCCCCGCGCTGAACTGCTGCACGGCGCGATAGGCGTTCAGGTGGCCGGTGCCCAGCTCGGCGCTGAGGGGTCGAGTCGGGTCACTGTAGGCATCTAGGTCAACCCAGTTCAGGTTGCGGTGGGTGAGCAGCGTCCGGCTCATGCCCAGGTGCCGCCCGTCCCCCTGGTCCTCCACTTTGTCTGCCGAATTCATTAAAATAGCCTTGCTAACCTGGGGATTGCGGGAATCCAGGCTCCAGTTTTCGGCGTTGTCGCGCAGTTGGCGATCGCCATATTCCTGAATCAGCGCCACCGCTGCGGTAACGTGGGGAGCGGCAAAGCTGGTGCCCGTCGAGCGGATTAGCCGCCCGTCGGGGTTGAACATCTCAATGTTGGTGCCGGGAGCGACTAGACTGAGCGATCGCCGTGGTCCCACGTTGCTCTCCAGCGCTTCCTCCCGCCCGATGATTACCTCCGGCTCGCTGCTGAGGCTGGAGTAGTCCACCTTGGTAAATTCCCCGTTGACGCGGGTGGAGTTGGACACGTTCATGCCATTGAAGTTGTCCGTGGGGATTGGAATGCCGCCCCGCCCCTGGTTGCCAGCGATCACGTAGAGGACGCCGTGGGCGTTGGAGGACCAGTCAATGCACTGAGTCAGCAGAGCATTACCGTCCAGCATGGCATCGGGGCGGGGGTCCCGCGCCAGGGATTCGCCAAAGCTAAAGTTGATGGCCCGCACATCGTCGCCGTTCTGCGAGGCGACCGTCTGGGAAGCAAGGCATTCCTCCGGCTGGCCGTTGTCTTCCAGAATGCCCACGGCGGAGGAGTAGAGGCGAGCATTGGGGGCAACGCCGGTATGGCTCTTGTCCTGGCTGATCATGACGCTGGCCACGTTGGCGGCATGTCCGTCCACCAGCTCATTAGGAGTGGGGGCGAGATCCCGGAAAAAAACCTGGCGGACCCGCACGACGGTGTCCAAAGGAGACGTTTTATCCAGGCGGGTAACGGCGGGGCGACCAATTTCCACCTGCCCGATGGCAATCTTTTCTCCCGTGAGGTTGTAGGGAGACTCGTGTAGACGGCGGGCATCAATTCCCGCTTCCCCTACGGAATCCATCAGGGCGGTGACAGGGGCAGCGATGAGGGCGATCGCCACACCACCTGCCAGCCAAATGAATCGCTTTATTTGTCGCTGCTGAAAAACCACGGCTATCTTCTCCAGGGCGCTTCCTGCTAGGTCGGTCTTTCTTATGATGCACAAGGATGGGAGGGTTGGCACGAAATTGCCTGACGAATATGGGGAGATGGGTGAATGGGTAGTAGCATCGCATAGGGTGGGCAATGCCCACCAGATAGATTGCATCGCGTAGAGTGGGCAATGCCCACCAGCCAAAAGTTTGACGCGATCGCCTAAGGCACTATAGCGCTACGCTTTCGCGTTAGGACGCTCAAGAGGTGTGGAATCCCCGCGACGCGGGGGTTCCACACTCAAACCTTAGCCCGTAGGGCCATATCTTAGGCTTGTCAGACCACCACGGCTGAGTTCCCTGGCTCTTTACTAGGGTTTCATAGCCGAGAGATCGGTGAGGGGAACGGAGTTTGTTAAAATAACCTTACGAAAGCAGGACGCAGGAGAACCCTTCAGGTTATGAGCCAAACCCACACCCAAAAGCCAATCGTGGTCGCGCCATCCATTCTGTCCGCCGATTTCAGCCGCCTCGGAGAAGAGATCCGGGCAGTGGATCAGGCTGGAGCCGACTGGATTCACGTAGACGTGATGGACGGTCGCTTCGTTCCCAACATCACCATCGGGCCGCTGATCGTCAAAGCATTACGTCCCCTCACCGACAAGCCGCTGGACGTTCACCTGATGATTGTGGAGCCCGAGAAGTACGTCGAAGACTTTGCCAAAGCCGGGGCCGACCACATCACGGTTCATGCTGAGCACAACGCGTCTCCCCACCTGCACCGCACCCTCACCCAGATTCAGGAACTGGGTAAGAAAGCGGGGGTTGTCCTCAATCCCGGTACGCCTCTCGACCTGATTGAGTACGTGATCGACGTGGTGGATCTGGTGCTGATCATGAGCGTCAACCCTGGCTTCGGTGGCCAGAGCTTTATTCCCGGCGTCCTGCCCAAGATTCGCAAGCTGCGCCAGATGTGTGACGAGCGCGGCCTCGACCCCTGGATTGAAGTGGACGGTGGCCTGAAGCCCAGCAACACCTGGCAGGTGCTGGAAGCCGGAGCCAATGCTATTGTGGCTGGTTCTGCCGTCTTCAAGGCTGACGATTACGCCACGGCGATCGAAGGTATCCGCAACAGCAAGAAGCCTGAGCCTGAACTGGTGACGGCATAGGCAGCAGCGCCCCCATCAGGCGGAAAGTTTTAGAATTTCCCCAAACCACCCCCCGTAGGGGCAAAGCATTTCGCAAGAATCTCTGGCTCTCAACCAAAGCGCACCGCCGAAATGCTTTGCCCTCAGCAGATAAGACGTAGTTTGTGTAATGGCGATCGCCCCATGCGATCGCCCCCCTTAGGCGAAGGAGGATTCCTTCGTCTTTTTCTGTATTTTTGTCCTACAAAACTATTTTCTTGGAGTGTGCGCCCCTGGCCCCTGGCAGGGGCGCACACTCCCACAAGTCGTAATTAATTTTGCTGTAGCACTTAAGGGATAGATTCCGCAGTTTTCAGCGTCCCATGACAAATTCCAAAAATTTAACCCGGGGTAGGTCGAGACGGGTAGGGCAATCCCACCGAAGGCAGTTGATTGGGCCAGCCAACCTTTCGTCAGAGACAGAAAAGTCGGGCTATGAGAAGAGGCCAAAATGGGGACAGGAGAGCTAATGTAGGTTTGACGGTTACGGTGGCTGTCCATACTGCCTGTCGGTCTGCGCTGAGTCGATAGACTGAAAGCGCACCGGCCCATCATTGGTAATTCTGGTAACTTTATTTGGAGAAAGAGGGGAAAGCGTTCATGTCCGAACTGATTCAGGCTGTTCTTGAACATCCGTCTGATCGCGTCGATTTGCGCCAATTTATGAGTGAGTTGCGGAAACGCGAACAGCGGTACCTGCTGCGTAACGATATCGTCTCGACTTTTTCTGAATACTGCTCAAGTTACGAGAAGCCTGAACAGTTCTTTGCCCATTCTGATTTAGGCCGACTGATCGACCATACCCAGGAAATTATCCTGGAGCGGGAAAGCATCTGTATGATTGTGCGCCCCAAGATCGGCACAGAAGAGATCTACCGGGTGCTGGAAGACTTGAGCTGCGAAGAGATGACGGTGCAGGCGCTGTTTGATTTGCGCGATCGCTTCGTCAACCGCTACCACCCCGAAGAGGGCGACGTGCTGGAGCTGGATTTCCGCCCCTTCTACGACTACTCACCCCAAATCCGCGATCCAAAAAACATCGGCAAAGGGGTCGAGTTTCTCAACCGCTACCTCTCCAGTAAGCTATTCCAGGCTCCTAGCCAGTGGCTGGGAGCGCTCTACCAGTTCCTCAGCCTGCACAGCTACAACGGCATTCAGCTCCTGATCAACGAGCGCATCCAGTCCCAGCAGCAGCTCTCCAACCAGATTAAGCGGGCCATCACCTTCGTTAGCCGCCTGCCCCAAGAAGAACCCTACAACCGCTTTCGGTTTGAGCTACAGGCCCTGGGCTTCGAGCCGGGCTGGGGCAATACGGCAGGCCGGGTGCGGGAATCCCTGGAAATGCTGGATCACCTGATCGATTCCCCCGACCACCAGGTGCTGGAAGCCTTTATTTCCCGCATCCCCATGGTGTTCAAGGTGGTGCTGGTGTCGGTTCACGGCTGGTTTGGTCAGGAAGGCGTGCTGGGCCGTCCCGATACTGGCGGCCAGGTGGTCTACGTGCTGGACCAGGCCCGCAGCATTGAGCAGCAGCTCCAGGAGGAGATTGAGCTGGCAGGGCTGGACGTACAGGCGGCCCATCCCAAGATCATTATTCTCTCGCGCCTCATTCCCAACAACGACGGCACCACCTGTAACCAGCGGCTGGAAAAGGTTTACGGTACGCAGAACTCCTGGATTCTGCGGGTACCCTTCCGGGAATTTAACCCGAAGCTGACCCACAACTGGATCTCCCGCTTTGAGATCTGGCCCTACCTGGAAACCTACGCCCTCGATTCAGAGAAGGAGCTGCTGGCGGAGTTTCAGGGCAAGCCAGATTTGATTATCGGCAACTACACCGATGGCAACCTGGTGGCCTTCTTGCTGGCCCGCAGGCTGAACGTCACCCAGTGCAACGTGGCCCACGCGCTGGAGAAGTCAAAGTACCTGTTCAGTAACCTCTACTGGCAGGATCTGGAGAATGAGTACCACTTCTCCCTCCAGTTCACGGCGGACCTGATTGCCATGAACGCGGCCAACTTCGTCATCAGCAGCACCTACCAGGAAATTGCCGGGACCCCCGATAGTGTGGGCCAGTACGAATCCTATCGCCGCTTCACCATGCCGGAGCTGTACCACGTGGTTAACGGGGTTGACCTGTTCAGCCCCAAGTTCAACGTGGTGCCCCCCGGGGTGAACGAGCGGGTTTACTTCCCCTACACGCGGACAGAGGATCGGCTAATGGGCGATCGCGAACGCCTGGAAGACCTGCTCTTCACCCTGGACGAACCGTCTATGGTCTACGGTACGCTGGACGACCCCAGCAAGCGGCCCCTGTTCTCCATGGCGCGACTGGACCGGATCAAGAACCTCACGGGTCTGGCGGAGTGCTTTGGCCGCAGTGAGGAGCTACAGGAGCGGTGTAACCTGATTCTGGTAGCGGGCAAGCTGCGCACAGAGGAATCGGGCGATCGCGAAGAGATTGCCGAAATCCAGAAGCTCTACCACATCATTGACGAGCATAACCTGCACGGCAAGGTGCGCTGGCTGGGGGTGCGACTACCCAAGGCCGACTCCGGTGAGGTGTATCGAGTGATTGCGGACCACGAAGGCATCTTCGTGCAGCCCGCCCTGTTTGAGGCGTTTGGTCTGACGATTCTGGAGGCGATGATTTCGGGCCTGCCCACCTTCGGCACCCGCTTTGGTGGTCCCCTGGAAATCATTCAGGACAAGTACAACGGCTTCTACATCAACCCCACCCACCTGGATGAGATGGCCAACGTGATTCTGGAGTTTCTCTCCAAGTGTGACCAGAATCCGGGCTACTGGAAGGAGATCTCCAAGCGCTCCATCGACCGGGTCTACAGCACCTACACCTGGAAGATTCACTCCAGCCGTTTGATGTCTCTGGCGAAAATCTACGGCTTCTGGAACTACACTTCCAAGGAGAACCGGGAGGATATGCTGCGCTACATCGAGATGATGTTCTACCTGCTCTACAAGCCGATGGCGAAGAGCCTGATGGAGAATCACATGCAGATGTAAGGGCGAGTGTCACGCAGCTACGGCTGGTGGGCAGTGCCCACCCCACGTTACAGCGTTTGATGGATTAGTTGTGCTTTAACTGCAGCGGGGTGCCAAATTGGCACCCTTTTTCATGGAAATTGGTTCTGCAAATCACCGTTGAATGTGTTGCAGAACACACGCCAGTATTGGATTTATTTTTTAGATTGTTATGGTTATATTCCTTCCCATTCGATGGTATGGTGTAGCCTGAGAGACGGTTTACAAGTTAAGTTTGCGTTAAGACGTAATTCAAAAGTTGTTCTTTGTTTTGACCGTTCCCTGGTAGCTTTTATTCATACTTGAATATCCGCCGGGGTAGTTATCTTCTTCAGTCTGATCGCTGCAGTGTAGGTTTATCTTCCTCCGACCTCATTGACCAGGCTGGCAGAATTGGTCGCCATATCTTGCCAGGATAGTTGCAACACTTCAGCTCATCGCTGCATCCCTAAAGTGGGGTAGTAATTTGGTTTTTTGGCTCTGTAGCGAGTCGAAATGGACCCGACGAAGCTTCTCGCCTGGGTTGGCTTTGCGGTGCCCAAATGCACATCTAGCCAGACTTGTAGCGTGAGGTATTGAGCGGACTGATGCCCATTTCACATTTTTCCAGCTAAGAGTCTACCCAAAGGTTGATATTAGTTTTGCAAGTCATTCATGTCTGTCATAATCCTTTTGGCGGTAGGAGATATTTCTGGTAGCGATCGCCCACCAAATCCCCCTCTGTCTAACTAGCTTCCCGTAGACAAAGCGAATCCTTGATATCGACAGTATGGCTTTTTAACAGGAAGTTCTAACGGGATTTGCTTGCCTTCTAATGGGAGCTTGCTAATAGCTGAGTGGGCGATCGCCTATCCAGCCAGATTTATCTGTATCAATACCTGTTTGACGCATTCTCAGACGATTTTTCAGGAGAAACCCGTGACTGATTTTCTTGAGCAAATTGGTAGCTTTACCAGCGAAATTGGGGCTGAAATCGTTACCTATGACCCCACTGGCCAGCTGCTGTTCGTGGTGTCCGGTGACTTAGAAGTCCAGGTACTGGACGTTAGCGACCCCACCAATCCGGTCAACGCCATTCCTCCCGTACCGCTGACTGATTTTGCTCCCAACGCGGCTGGGGCCAATAGTGTTGCCTTCGCGGACGGGATTTTGGCGATCGCCATTGAGGTTGATCCCGCTACCGATCCAGGACTGGTGGCTTTGGTAGACGTAGCCGCTTTTGGCGCAGACCCCACCGCCCCAAACGCTATTCAGCTTCTGGAAGCGGGGGCACTGCCCGATATGGTCACCTTCAGCCCCGATGGCAACACGGTGCTGGTAGCCAACGAGGGCGAACCCAACGAAGATTACACCATCGACCCTGAAGGCTCGGTCGGCATCATCGACCTAGCGGATGGCGTCGGCAGCGCCACAATCACGATCGCCGACTTTTCGGCCTTCAATGACCAGGCTGACGCCCTACGGGAGGCAGGCGTCCGCATCTTTGGTCTCAACGCTTCCGTCGCCCAGGACCTAGAGCCAGAATTCATCACCGTCTCCCCTGATTCCTCCACTGCCTATGTGGCGCTTCAGGAAAACAATACTCTAGCGGTCGTGGACATTGACGCAGGGGAAGTGACCGAGCTGTTGCCGCTGGGGGTCAAAGACTACAGCCAGGAAGAGTCTCCGCTGGACGCCAGCAACGAAGACGGCGGCATCAACATCCGCAACTGGCCGGTCTTTGGTCTCTATCAACCCGATGCGATCGCCTCCTATGAGGTCAACGGCGAAACCTTCATCGTTACCGCCAACGAGGGAGATGCCCGCCTACGCCCTGATGGTGATCTAGAAGACGAAGATGGCAACGTCATCATCCCAGAAGGGGAAATTTTCAACGAAGAGTCCCGCATTGCCGACGTGGAGCTTGACCCAGAAGCCTTCCCCAATGCTGAGGAGCTGCAGCTTGAGGAAAACCTAGGACGGCTGCTAATCACCAACACCCTGGGCGACACCGACGGTGACGGCGACTTTGATCAGCTCTTCTCCTTTGGCGGTCGCTCCTTCTCTATCCGCGACAGCGAAGGCAACCTGGTGTTTGACAGCGATGATGACTTTGCCCAGATCACCGCTGAGCAGGTGCCGGAAATCTTTAACTCCAACGGCACCCCTGATACCTTTGATGAACGCAGTGACGACAAAGGAGCCGAGCCAGAAGCGCTGACTTTGGGAACAATTGGCGATCGCACCTACGCCTTCATCGGTCTGGAGCGCACTGGCGGCATCATGGTGTACGACATCACCAGCCCCACCACGCCCTCCTTCATTGACTATATTGACTACTTTGCAGACGCCCCCGGCAACATCGGTCCCGAGGGATTTGAGTTCATCTCAGCAGACGCCAGCCCCACGGGCGAAAACCTGCTGGTAGTGGCCAACGAGGTCAGCAGCACCGTGGCCGTGTTCGCCATCAACCCCGGCGTGCGCATCAGCGACATCCAGGGCGCGGGCCATATTTCTCCTCTGGAGGGCGAGATGGTGGCGGACGTGCCGGGTATTGTTACTGCCGTGGACAGCAATGGTTTCTACCTGCAAGACCCTACCCCCGACGCGAACCCGGAGACCTCGGAAGGAATCTTTGTCTTCACCGGGGATGCGCCGACTGTGAGCGTAGGCGACGCCATTGAGGTGAGCGGCATCGTCAGCGAGTTTATCCCTGGTGGTCCGGATACGGGTAACCTGTCCATCACCCAGATCAGCGGCGATGTGGAAATCACGGTCCTATCCACTGACAACGAGCTGCCGGAGGCTGTGATTCTGGGCGAGCCGGGTCGGGTGCCCCCTGACATGATTATTGACAACGATGGTCTGGCCCTGTTCGACCCTGAGCAGGACGGCATTGACTTCTACGAAACCGTGGAAGGGATGCGGGTCACCATCAACGATCCGCTGGCCGTTAGCCCCACCAACCGCTTTGGCGAGATCTTTACCGTGGCCAATAATGGCGCGAGTGCGACGGGATTGAGCGATCGCGGCACTCTCAATATCGACCCCAATGACTTCAACCCTGAGCGCATCCAGATCCAGTTTGACGACGGCATTCTGCCCGACTTTGAGCAAATCGTGGACGTGGGTGCCCAGCTGGAGGACGTGACCGGCGTGGTGGGCTACGCCTTTGGCAACTACGAGGTCAACGTTACCGAGCCGTTCGACGTGGCAGATCCGTCTAGCCTCACTCCGGAGGAGAGCGCGCTGGCAGGCACCGAAGACGAACTCACCTTTGCCACCTACAACGTCCTCAACCTCGACCCCAATGACGACGATGGCGACACGGACGTGGCCGATGGTAACTTCACAGAAATTGCCCAGCAAATTGTAGAAAACCTCAATGGGCCAGATATCATCGCCCTCCAGGAAGTGCAGGACAATGACGGCTCCGTGATGAGCGACGTCACCGCCGCCGATGAAACCCTGCAACTGCTGGTGGACGAAATCGCGGCGATCAGCGGCATCACCTACGAGTTCATCGACAACCCCTTCATCGGTGACGACACCAGCGGCGGTCAGCCGGGCGGCAACATCCGCACTGCTTATCTGTATAATCCACAGCGGGTAGACTTTGTGGAAGGCTCCCTCGACCCCATCGTCGAGCCGGAAAATCAGCAGACCGATCCCGACAATCCTTTCTTCGACAGCCGCCTGCCCCTGGCCGCCACCTTCACCTTCAACGGCGAAGACATCACCCTGGTGAACAACCACTTCTCCTCCAAGGGCGGCAGCAGTCCTCTGTTTGGCGCGGTCCAGCCCGCAACGGAACTCCAGGAAGACCCCGATGTCAACGGCAGTCTGGACGAGCGCCGGGATCAGGCCGCCGCCGTGCAGGAGTTTGTAGACAACGTTCTGGCGGAGGACCCGGATGCCAATATTGCGGTGCTGGGCGACCTGAATGAGTTCGAGTTCATCTCCGCCGTGGAAATCCTGGAGGAAGACCTGGTCAATCTGACGGAAACCCTGCCTCCCAACGAGCGCTATACCTTCATCTTCCAGGGCAACTCCCAGTCGCTGGACCACATTCTGGTGAGCGAAAACCTGGCGGCAACCGCCGAGTTCGACATCGTTCACGTCAATGTGGAGTTTGCCGAGGCTGCCAGCGACCACGAGCCGTTGCTGGCCCAGGTCACCTTTGGCGAAGACGACCCCGACGCCACCCAGATTGACTTCGACAATCTGGAGGCAGGCACGGCGATCGCCGACCAGTTCGCCGATCAGGGACTGACCATCTCCACCGATGGCGAGTTCGGAGCCATGATCTTCGACACCGCCAATCCTACCGGTGGTGACAACGACCTAGCCAGCGATGAGCTGGGCGCGGTGCTGATCATCTCCGAGGATGGCGACACCACCGACCCCGACGACAACGCTGGGGGCGGTACCCTTTCCTTCGAGTTCGATGAGCTGGTGGGTATCAGCCGCGTTGGCCTGCTGGATATCGACGAACCCGGCAGCTCAATCACCTTCTACGACAGCGATGGCGAAGTCCTGGAAACGGTCGAGATCCCGGAACTGCGGGGCAACAGCATCCAGCAAATCCTCTTCGATATCGACGGCGTAGGCCGCGTGGATATTGCGCTGGCAGGCAGCGGGGCCGTTACCGGTCTGGATTTCACATCAATGGGAGATACTGAGGCGATCGCCAGCTTCAGCGACACCTCAACAATCAGCTAATGTTCTATACGAAATCTTCATGGGACAAGGGCGATCGCCAGGGAACATTCCTGATTCGCCCTTCTGCCCTTGTAAATCTATAGGACAGTGTTTGACCAGTCCCCGGTAGGTACACCCGCCTGCCGGGCTTTATTTATTCCCCAAAGGGGCTTGACTCACACTACCTCACTCCGCTGCTCGCAACCTCCGAGAATTTGACGAAACTCCTCCAGATTTTCCCGCTGCGGGGTTTACACTGAGAAAGTCCGACTCTCTGCGCAGTCCCACCGATTTACTCCGCTTTGGCCAAACAGCGCCTCGATTTGCTTCTGGTTGATCTAGAACTCTGCACCTCCCGCCAGCAGGCGCAGCGGCTGATTCGGGCCGGAGAGGTGATGGTCAACCAGCAGGTAGTTGATAAACCCGGTACGGAAGTGGGAACGGACGTAACGGTGCAGGTAAAGGCGCGATCGCCCTACGTCTCCCGAGGCGGCGAGAAGCTGGTAAAAGCCCTCATCGAGTTTGCCATCCCTGTAGCTGGACGGATTGGCCTGGACGGCGGCATCTCCACGGGAGGCTTTACCGACTGTCTGCTGCAGGCGGGGGCAAAGAAGGTCTATGGCATCGATGTGGGCTACGGCCAGGTGGCCTGGCGGCTGCGGCAAGACCCCCGGGTGGAGCTGCGGGAGCGCACCAATCTGCGCCATCTCACTCCTGAACAGCTTTATGGCGATCGCCCACCTGACGCCGACTTAGGCGTGGTGGACGTGTCGTTTATTTCCCTGACCAAGGTGCTGCCTGCCCTTTGGCCCCTGCTGGCCCCGCCTCGGGAAGTGGTGCTGCTGGTGAAGCCCCAGTTTGAGGTGGGGAAGGACAAAATTGGTAAAAAAGGCGTGGTGCGGGAACCTACCGATCAGGCGGGGACGATCGCCACGGTTCTCACCGCTGCCGAGGGCCTGGGCTGGCACTATCAGGGCCTCACCTGGTCACCCCTGACGGGACCAGCGGGCAATGTTGAATATCTCCTGTGGCTGCGGGGCGATCGGGAAGGGGCTCCGCCCGACCTGCCCGACCTGCTGCACCTGGCTCAAACCGCCCGGCGATCGCTCAAGTAACTGTCTAGCGCTAAGCCAAACCCATTGGGGAAGCGGAGTTTTCCGTGTGGGAAACCTCGACTTCCCCAAAGCGCCCCTCAGCGGGTCTGAAAGATGTTTTGCACCATCGTTTTGTTCAAACTGGCCGCCGCCGCATCCAGGGCTGCCATCTCGCCGCCGTCCAGGGACCAGCCCAGCGCCCCCATATTCTGGCGAGCCTGCTCACGAGTCTTGGCACCGGGGATGGGAATCGTGCCTTTGGTGATGCACCAGTTCAGTGCTACTTGCGCCATGGTTTGGTTGCGGGAAGTGGCGATCGCCCCCAAGCAGTCCAATACTGGTTTAGCAGCGGGCAGGAGCTGGCGAAAGAGGAGGTTGCGCAGCCCTGACGGCAGCTTTTGGTTGGGTTCGTACTTGCCGGTGAGCAGGCCAAGGCAAAGGGGACTGTAGGCAATCAGCCGGATGCCCAGCTCATCACACACCTCTTTAATGCCCAAATCAGTTACGGGGTATGTGGATAGGAGGGAGTACTGCACCTGTAGCGTGGCGATCGCC
Organism: Elainellaceae cyanobacterium; assembly: GCA_050331615.1. GTDB lineage: Bacteria > Cyanobacteriota > Cyanobacteriia > CAKZMO01 > CAKZMO01 > JAYKGU01. The sequence continues at coordinate 24,686 of JBHJGR010000248.1, read as the reverse complement.
ACACCCCGCTCAGCAAAAAGCTTATGCACCTTTCTAAGCCGCTTTGGGCCATAGTTAGACAGTCCCACCGCCTTGACCAGCCCCTGGTCGCATAAATCGGCCAGGCCATGCAGGAGGGGCCATTCCTGCCAGGGAGCGTAATTGGCTGTGGACCAGTGCATCTGCACCAAATCGACCGGTCGGTTCAACCGCCGGGCAGATGCCTGCCCTGCCGCCACCATGGAGCGGCGGGTGAGTCGCCAGGGGTAGGGAGCAAGTTTGGTGGCAATGCAGATCTGGTCTTTGTTGGTTCCCGCATAAGCCTGAGCAAAGCGTCCCAAAAGCTTTTCGCTCTGACCATTGAGCCGTCCCGTGCCGTAGGAATCCCCAGTGTCAAACAGCGTGACGCCACGGCTGACGCATTCGTCAAAGACCTGCTGGAGCTGGTCGTCCATTTCTTCCCGATAGCCCCAGAGCAGCCGATTTCCCCAGGCCCAGGTTCCACAGCCCATGGGCGGCAATGGCAGCGAGTGGCAAGGTTGCACCATGTCGATTCGTGATGATATCAATGCTCTAACTATAAGTGCTAGAGCACAATTAATCACACTTAAAGTAATCACACTTAAAGCCCTACGGGCTAAGGTTTGCGTGTGGAGCTCCCGCGGCCTGGGGGTTCCACACCTCTTGAATGTCCTAACGCGAAAGCGTAGCGCCATATCAAGATGCGATGATGCGACCTCAAATATTCGATGACTTTCTATTTGTCTGGGAACAATTGGCGATCGCCTCAGTCCTTGGTTAGTAGTTAAGTGGTTAGTGCTAGGTTCTCGATAACGAATTATGCTCAACGTAGGCTGCTTCAAGATTCCTGACATCTGCGTCCCGCTGACCGCCATGTCTGGCGTTACTTAACCAAAAGGCAATTCTCCACAAATAGCTGCATCTGTTGTCTACCTTGGCCCTCGCCAACTTTCCAGCTATTCAGTCCAGTCCCCATCTTGACCCTTCCTTATGGGTTTGCTTCTACTCATGATGCTGACTGACTTCGTTGAGCGCTGGGTATTCGCTAGTTTTGATTGCTTAAGTAAGTAGCCATAACTAAATGACGCGATGGTGGGGTGCGCACCCCATTAACTTTGTTTATGGCCATGTGCTTAGCATCATCCTGGAACCTATGGTACCGGGTTTCTTGAGAGACTTAGTCAGTCTTATTTGTGTCTGTTTCTTTTAGGCTAGGGTCCGTGTTTGACGCGTAGACCCCATCGTGCCTCAAATTCAACAATCTGCTCGCCATAACGGAGGGGTTCTTGCAGCCCATGCAAGAGCCCGGTGCATTCTGCCATCACAGTTGGCTGTCGCAACGGCAGCCGCAACACCAACGAATCTAGGAGATGACTGACGTGATGGACATGCAACACAACAATCAACATTCAGGCAATCCAGAGAAGCATCGCGAGCATATGGCCCTGCTCGATTTGCTGCCCCATAAGGACGCTACCCACAGGGCCGTCAAAAGCGGTTCCTGGTTCGATGCCTCTACCTGGGCGGACGGCAAAGTTCCGGGAAATGGTGCCAAGGTGCTGATTCCCAAGGGCGTTTCTGTCACCTACGACAATGAAAGTGATGCTCGCCTAGACGTGGTGCGGGTCGATGGCGAAGTGGCCTTTGCCCATAACCGCGATACCCAAATGATTGTGGATACCTTCATCGTTTCCACCGAGGGTGAGCTGGAAATTGGCACCAAGAGCCAACCGATTCAAGGTAACGTTGAAGCCAAGCTCCTCATCGCCGATAATGGCCCCATTGATTTGAGATGGGACCCCGAACAGCTGAGCCGGGGCTTAGTTTCCCACGGCAAAGTCTCGATTCATGGTGAAGATAAAACCACCTTTCTCAAGGTTAGCCAGACGGCCAGGGCGGGCGATCGCGAGTTAGTGCTGGAGAAAGTCCCGACAAATTGGAAAGCTGGTGACAGCATCGTGCTCACTGGAACCAAGTACTTGGGAGAAAAGAATCGCCAGTGGTTGGGTAGCCAGGATGAGGAGCTGACGATCAAAGCCATCAACGGCAATCGGGTTCAGCTAGAGGAAGCGTTGAAATATGACCACGATACTCCTAGCAGCGATCACAAAGCCTACGCGGCCAACTTCACTCGCAACGTAGTTATTGCCAGCGAAAATCCCGATGCTCCCGTTCGCGAGCGGGGCCATGTGATGTTCATGCACTCGGCAGATGTGGATGTGCGCTATGCGGAGTTCCATGAGCTGGGGCGAACTGATAAGTCCCAACCGCTGGATGATGTGAACAATCACGTAGGACGATACGCCGTTCACTTCCACCGCAGCGGCGTGGATGACCCCAACGGTCAGGCGGCTGTCATTCAGGGAAGTTCGGTTTGGGGCAGTCCTGGTCTGGGATATGTCCATCACGACAGCCACGTCATCATGGACAGCAACGCTGCCTATGACGTCTTTGGGTCGGCTTTCATCTCTGAAACGGGAAATGAAATTGGTACCTGGACAAACAACATATCCATCAAAAATGAAGGTACCGGCAGGCTACCCAAAAACAATGTCCGAGATGAGCATGATCCTGGGAAGTCCGGCGTCGGGTTCTGGTTCCAGGGAAGGGTAGTTGGAAACGAAGGAAACGTTTCTGCCAGTGCCCGGCAAGCTGGTTTTGTCTACAGTTTGCGGGGCGCTGATCAAATGGACGTTCTGGCGAAAAACACTGAGTTTCCTGACGCCTTTCCTGGCAAGGAAACAGTGCGCCCAGCAGACCCGCAAATCCATGACTTCACCAACAATGAAACGATTGGGTCGAGAACGGGACTTTACGTGTTCAAGGAGAACCCCAAGCAGGGGCACGACGTTCGCAGCGTTTTAGACGGCTTCAAGGGCTGGGAAGTTAGAAACGGCATCTTTACCGAATACACGGGTAAATATACCTTCAAAAACATTGATCTGGTCGCGTCGGAAAATGCTGGTAAGGGGAGCGAGGGCATCAAGTTTGGTAGTAATAACGTTGATATGGCGATCAATAAAGCCAACATTGAGGGCTTTGAAACTGGGATTGACCAGTCCAAGTTCTTCACAGGCAATAAGCTCACCCAATCATCAGACTGGCGTTTTGCCTATATCGACGTTAATTTCAAAGATATCAAGGGCGAGGAGATTACTAACTTTAATCCCCAGTATGACTTAGTGAAGTCGAGCCGGGATTTATCGCCCGGTCGCCTACAGCTCAATGTAGATGCCAAAGCTGACTTAACCGTCAGCAATCAGCAAGATTTAGACGTAGAGATTTCTGGCACCAAGGTTGATAGTCTGGGATCAGTGGGCTTCCTCAACAACCTAGACGGCAGCGGCAACTCCACCGATCGCACCTGGAACTGGGACGCCATCAAGGATCTCATTGCTGACCAGGGCGGCTACTACACCCGCACGGACGGCAGCCGCTACTTGGTAATTGAAGAACTCGTTGGCGATCGCGCTACTGGCGAAACCGTCAGAGTTCCCATCGAAGTTCGGCTCAATGTGCCCGACAGGATGCTTCCCTCTGGAGCAAAAGACCTGGGCACCTATACGGGACCTGCATCAAAGCCAGCATCACAACCAAAGTCTCACGCCGCTCACCATCCTGCTTCAGGCTCTGCACCTGATCCTACCCCTGCCTCCGATTCGGACCCTGCGCCCACTTTGGACCCCGCGCCTGCACCCGCACCCGAACCTGCACCCGCACCCGACCCCACGCCTGCTCCCATACCCGATCCTGCACCCGCACCCGACCCCGACCCTGCACCCGCACCTGATCCTGGACCTGGACCCGGCTCAAATTCCAGCACAGGAAGCCCCCTCCGGATTGAGGCAGAAGACTTTGACTTGGATGGCTACGAGGTAGCAAACAAGTTCCAGGCATCGGAGAAGCAGCTCATTAGCCTGTATAAAACTGGCAATACCCAGGGCAAGGCTACCTCAAGCTTTCAGGGAGAGTCGGGTACCTATCGAGTTATGGTCGGCTATGCCGATGAAAATGATGGTCAAGCCACCCTTTCCCTCAAAGTCGGCGATCAGGTGGCTGAATGGAAGCTCGACCAGGATCTAGGTAGCGGTGGCGTCAGCAATAAAACCCTCACTTCCCGCACGGTGGCCCAGGACTGGAGCATTGCCAAGGGCGATCGCCTCGAACTAACGGGCAAGGCCAATCAGGGCGAATGGGCACGGATTGACTACGTTGACTTCATCCCGGTTTCCCCCTCTAGCTCCAAGTCCTCTGGCGGCAGTGCGGTGCAATCCAGCGCCATGAGCAGCCAATCGGCGGCAGATCCCGCGCCCCTGCCGATGTCTGGCACCCGTGGCGTCATCACCCTTGACGACATTGAATCTTATGGCAGCGGCAAACAGGACAAACAGTCCCAGGTCACCATTTCTCCTGACCAGACGACCATCGGCATCAGCGGCAACGGCTGGAAGGCCCTGCCCATCAATTACACCATTACTCCTGAAACTATCCTGAAGGTTGAGTTTCGCGGTAACGGTCAGGGCGATATCCACGGCATTGGCCTGGATACTGATCTGGCGGTGGGTCGGGGCGATCGCCAGACCACTTTCCAGTTTGCAGGCGACCAGAAGTGGGGCATTGTGGATTTCGACGACTACATTACCGGCTCAGACTGGCAGCAGTATGAAATCCCAGTGGGCGAGTACTTCACGGGCGATATGAATTACCTCACCTTCGTCAATGACCACGATGCATCTAACCCCACCGCTACCAGCGAGTTCCGTAATATCCAGCTCTTTGAAGCATCCGCTGGCATGGGCGATGTTCCTCAGGGTCAGGATGACCTGATGGCGAATCAAGCAGCCATGATGGCGGTTATGCCATCGGGCGATTCAACCGGCCTCTAGATATCGGTTAGATGTAGGGTGGGCAATGCCCACCCTTTCCAAAACAGGTGGGCATTGCCCACCTACCTAGAGTAGAACCAGGGCTATGCGAAGTCCTTTTGAGTTATTTGTTGGACATCTACATTTTGCAGTAGCAGCACATCCTCGTTACCGAGCGAGATCAGCACATCTTTGCCCTCCTGCTGAATTGTTAGCTGATTGAAGCGGATGCCTCCCAGTTCAATCCTATCTGAATTGTCAGAGAAGTCTGACCAGCGATCGAAGCCTTGGTTACGACGCAGCACAACGCGATCGCGCCCCGCTCCAGCGATAATTATGTCATCACCTTTGCCGCCGGTAATCTGGTCATTGCCAGCACCGCCTTTAATGCGATCGCCACCGCCACCCCCCATGAGAAGGTCATCGCCTGCCTGGCCCTTGAGCTTGTCATCTCCCCTTCCACCAACCAGGCGATCGTTATCGGCTCCGCCAGCGAGGATGTCATTATCGGCCTTGCCCTTGAGGATATCGTTACCCGAACCGCCCGCCAGGCGATCGCGACCGCTGCCGCCAATCAGGATATCATCATCGTCGCCGCCTTTAAGCTTATCATCCCCTTTGCCGCCAACTAGGCGATCGCGACCACTACCGCCAATCAGGATATCATTGCCTGCCTTACCGATGAGGATGTCATCTCCTAAGCCACTGGAGAAGCGATCGCGGCGACGACTGCCAATCATGATATCGTTTTCGTTGCGCTCGTTATCGATCTCGATTTGGTTGGAAGGATCACCACCGTTATCCGTCAAAGATTCGTCTGGGGGAGACACAATGTCCGTGGGAGACTCATCTGAAGGAGATGTAATGTCCGTAGGAGGCTCATCTGGAGGGAGTGTAATGACAGGTCCCATAGTTTCAACCACTGAAACAGTAACGATGCCTTGGGTAGTTGCACCATTACCATCATCAATTGTGTAGCTAAAGGTTTCCACGCCGCTAAAGTCAGCTGCTGGGGTATAAGTCAAAACTTGGGCATCATCGCTAATCGCAATTTGGCCACCATTGCTGCCTTCGCCGACGGCAACCACCGTTAGCGTATCGGCGTCAACATCATAATCGTTCGTAAGGACATCCAGAACGTTGCTAGCACTGTTGCTACTGACCGTAAAGCTGTCATCCTCTGCCACAGGCATGACATTGTCAATACTCGGAGGGATTTCAGCATCAGCAAAAGGTAAAGCGTGCTGCAGCCCGAAGTCACCATAGAGTTCATTCAGGTCACGGCGCAGCAGACTTGAGCCAAAGTGACGATCATAGATTTCGCCGTAGTTTCCGACGGCTTTGATGACGTTGACGACAAAATCATTTGGTAGCCCCAAGGACTGGCCGACCTTCCCCTGCAAGCCCAGGAAATGACGGATCGCTCGACTAGAATCATTGTCGGGATTGTCGTCTGTATTTTGAGCGAGCATTTCTTCTACATTTTCAGACGTGATGCCGTATTCTTCTGCCTGAACTAACGCTTGAATCACCCAACGAACGACGTCCGCCCAACCAGATTGATTTTCGTCAAGGATCAAGGCCAGGGGTTCTTTGGAGAGTACCTCGTCAAGCAGGCGGTGGTCATCCGGGTTGGACAAAGTTGGTATGCGAGTTGCCAGAATAGCTAGGTCGGTGGAAACCGCATCAATTTCACCACTCTCGTAGGCTGCAAATAGTTCGTCGTTGGTGTCATATTCAACTGGGACGAACGTGACACCGAATTCGGCTGAAGCGTTCTCTAGGTTTTGGAGTGAAGTGCTACCGTTTCTGACTCCGATGCGGCGACCATTGAGCGCTGCCAGAACATTGATCCCACTATTTTCTCTAACCAAAACACCCTGTCCGGTATAGAGGTAGGTAGGACTGTAGTCAATGCCCAGAGCGGCATCACGTACCAAGTTGTGGGTAATCCCCATGGCAGAAACGTCAACGACACCGTTGGCCGTATTGGCAAAGCCCTCATTAAACGACTGCATGACAAACTCAATTCGATCCGCGTCGCCAAAGACAGCCGCCGCCAGGGCACGCGCTAGATCAATGTCGAAACCTGCGAAGGTGCCGTCAGGCTGCTGCATCGCAAAACTGGGGCTATTTCCTCGAATTCCAACTCTAACTTGTCCCCGCTGTTGAATCTCTTGGAGTAAGTCACGTCCATCATTATTTTCTAGCTCGATGCCTTCGATTGCAGTGCCGGAGAAGGGCAGTGAATACAGAAGACCTCCGTCGGACCATAGAAGGTTGCGATCGCGATCTAACCCTGACAAAGTACTTTCAAAAATCTCGTCGTAGCTGCCAACTTGCCTGATCACGTTCACCGCAAAGTCATTGGGTAGCCCTAAAGCCTTTCCTAGATCACCTTCTAAACCGAGGAAACGTCGAATGGCAGGAATCGAGTCATTGTTTGGATTCTCGTCTGTATTGATGGCGATGAACTGGTCAATATTCTTTGAGTTAATACCAAACTCTTCCGCCTGAATTGGAACATAGGTTACCCAACGGACAACGTCAGCCCACTGCGAATCGTTCTCCGGTAATGCCATTGCGATTGGCTCCTTGGAGAACTCCACGTCCAGAAGGATATGATTCTCCGGGTCGAAAGGATAATCTTCTTGCTCTAAGGCGTACTCAGCCATAGATGCAACGCCCTCATGAGCCAAGACGCTATCGATGGAGTAGGCATCAATTAACCCATAATCCTGGTAAGTCTGCAATTCAAAGCGAGTGGAAAAATATTCAAGCGTAAATTCTATGCCTTCAGCTTCGAGATAATTTTGTAAGTTACTTGCTGCAGTACCCCCTTCAATTACGCCAATGATTTTACCGTCAAGATCGGTGATGTTTTTGATGCCACTATCTTTACGAACAACGACTGCCTGGTGGTCGTAAAGGTACAGCGGACTGAAGTCAATATTTAAAGATGCATCCCGGCCTGATGTGTGAGTAGAACGCTGGATAGCCAGATCCACTTCACCGTTAGCGACCTGAACGAATGGACCGGATATCGTATCTGCATCAATATAATCATTCATCTGCACCTTGCTGGAATCACCAAACAGAGCTGCAGCTAGGACAGAAGCAAATTTGTCATCAAAGAAAGTCCCTTGGGAAGAAGTCGCGTACTCAATGTACCCCCTGCGAATGATGTCATCCAGAATAGTTGATTCAGGATTAGTAACTAAGTCTGCATTTGCTACGCCTGGAGTCGCATAACGATCAGTGATATCAGAGGGCAACGCTTCCCGTTCAGTTGGCGCTAATTCAACTGCTAGGGGATCTCCGCTCACGATGTCGATAATATCGACGAGATTCGCAAAATAAGCATAGGTGGAACCACCGTTTTGGATGAGTGCCAGATCGTTGCCGTCAAAGTCTAATACGCCGTTAACAAAGCGAAACTTATCGAGGACACTGGAACCGAATCCTTCGGCGGAAACTTGGATTTTATCGCCTTCTGCGGGATTGAAATCAAGGATCGTGTCAAAGCCTTCATTGGGTGACGCAAAGAAGAAGGCGTCCGCCCCATCGCCTCCATTGAGAATATCGTCACCGGTTCCCCCGATGATGACATCGTTTCCTGCACCGCCAGACAACCAATCGTTGTCCTCGTTACCTTCCAGAAAATCGTTACCGAGATCTCCTGTCAACTGATCATTTCCGGTATTACCTTTCAGGAAGTCATCACCAGTGCCGCCAGCAAGCACATCGACACCATCGCCTCCCGTCAGCTCGTCGTCCTCGGAACCGCCGCTCAAGGAATCATTTCCAGCACCGCCGTCCAGGACGTCGTTACCATAGTTGCCGAATATCCGATCATGGCCTGCCTCGCCCTTGAGGAAATCATCGCCGTGGCCGCCCCGCAGCACATCATCGCCCTCTCGACCTTCAAGCACGTCGTCAGCGTAAGAGCCTTCAAGAATGTCGTTGGCGGCAGTGCCTTCCAAGGTATCTGGACCTGGTCCACCTTCGATTATCTCTCCATCAGTTGAAGTGGTTTCGCCTCCTTCATCATCAACAATATCCACAATGGCAACTCGGGCGGTCGGATCGAGAAGATACCCTTCACCGACGGATTGAAGGTTAAGCGCCACTGCTTCTACCGCTTCACTGCTTTCGTCGTCAACAACCGCAATTTCGACGATGCCACTACTGCTTCCCGGCTCGATGTAGAGCTTTCCGATGGGCGAGGTCAAAACCTGATAGTCCTCATCCAAAGTAGCGGTACCTGACAGGGAATAGAAGACGGTGAGCCCTTGGTTAGGAGCCGGATGACTCAGCTCAATCAAGAACTCTGTCTGTCCTTGCTCTCCCTCATTCAGGCGATCGCTCCCAGGGGTGACCTTAACGCTACGATTACCAAATGCATTAATATCTGCATCTATCAGCGTGTAGTTCTGATACAGAATTGCTTCAAATTCTGTCAGGGCTTCTTCTGTGGATTGGGGAGTCGAAATAAAGTCCTGGATGAATTGAGCCATGTCATCCTGAAGAACTCGTTTAACCGATGCTAAGGCGGGTAGGGCTTCAGTGAGCGATCGCGACTCTCCGACTGCCGCCACTTCACTCAAAAATTCGTTACTGGTAGCAACCATCTGCGCAATAGCTTCTACCTGCTGAGCCGTTGGCGCGACTCCACCTTGTTCGGCCAAGAAGGTAAAGAAGGCGGCAATGTCAACAGTATCTTCTAAGCTGTAGGGAGTCGCCGCAGTATCGGTAAGGTCTGTTTTGTTATCGGCGTCTCCATCAGCGGAGCCGATCGAATCGCTGGGTCCCGCCGTAGCTGCGGCGCGATGTTGCAAGAATTCTGCAAACCATTCCTGAACCAACTGTAGATTATTCGCATCTGCATTGTCTCCCTGCAAACCGTCAAGGAATGCCCGACTCTGGTTAAACAGAGCATGAACTTCAATGTGGGCCAGGTAGATATCTAGACCAATTGCTTCTTCTTGTCCGACTGCGGCAAGAGAATCAAAGCTCTCTAGGTTGGCATCAAGGTCTAACCCTAGCTGTTCTTTGATCAGGGTATCCGCAGCTTGAGGCGTAAGACCGTTTTGGACTAACGGTACCTGTAGGCTCGTCAGCGGGGTAATAATCAAAGAACCAGGCAAGCCAATGAACGTTCCGGCTGCTGAACCGCTAGAGGTGTCGTATCCTCCGACCGCAATAATTTGTCCGTCTAACTCATTGATCTCGCCATCGTCATTCTTGTCCCATTCCATACCGATATCAAGATTGTACTGGCCGTATTCGTTAGTGAAGGTGATGGGTTCTGCTTCATCCCATATGCCATTGAAATTGGCATCGAAGAATACGGTAGCAGCATTAATATAGCTATTAGAAATACTGCTGCTAAACGTGATCCCAGACGCGCCCACGTTGAATTTTGCCACGGTGGTGCGTGCCAGTTCCTCGCTCCAGATGGTCTTCATGATTTCAAAGAAACCCGCATCAATTCCGACCTTGATTTCTCCACTGAGGAAGGCATCGAGTTGTCCCTTGAGATCAAATAGTTCCAGGGGGGTGTCTAGGCGAGAAATGATTTCTGAGCCTCGAACCTTACCATCGCTTTTACCCTGTTTTTCTCTTTCGTCAACAATATCAAAGCCCAGATAGCCTTCAAGGCCGCCCTGGAGAGTGGCTTTAGCAACGACAGCACTGGCAGAGAGGCCAGCCACAATTTTGGCCGTTGCACTCAGCTCATCCTTCTCCTCACCATCGCTATCCCAGTCGTCTAGATAAAAACCATCAAGGATTTTGTAGATATCTATAAGGTCGAAGTCACTTTCTTTCCATGCTTCCAACCCGCCGGTGTCGTATCCGACCGATAGATCGGTTTTAGCCTCAAAGCTCAATTCCAAAAGACCGCTGATTGTTGGCGGCGTCCAGAGAGGAAATTCCTGCGACTTGCCGAAATAGAACTCCAAATCAGGAATGTCGTACTTAATCAAATCGACATTTGGCTCTCCCAAAAGTATGCGAATGAGGGTGACGGGATCATCCAAAATTGGTATCTCCAGGCCCTCAAGGCTCTTTAGCTTGTCAAGGGCACTCTTCTGCTCGGGAGTAGCAGTTGTTGAATTTTGCGCTTGATCAGATAGTGTTCCTCCAGCCGCTGGCTTTTGGGTACCTCGTGTGGTCGGATCGACTTTGGCAGCGCTATCTGCCGGGTCATCACTCGCTGCTTTAAAGTCATCCAAATCGTAGCTACCCAGGTCTAAGACAAGACTTTCACCACTTTCAGTGAGCTTTTTCAGCTTGTCTACTGTCTCGACAATTTGAGTGACTGTTCCAATGAATGCTTTCGCCTTAGGAACGCTTTCTTTAATTCGCTTAAGGGTCTTGTCAGTCGTGTTTGGATTAATACCTTCCGCAAGGGTTGAAGCGATATCGATAATGGAAACCCCAGGGATACTATCCTGATTGAAGTCATCCTCCAACCCTAGATAGGAAAAGATCTTAGTATCTGCATTAAGGACATCAAGAATGGGCTTGACTGGGGAAATGATTTCGTTAACCGTTTCGATAACAGGGGCCGCAAGTTTTGTCAGGAAGGTACCAGCATCAAGCTTGATATCATTGAATTCGACGCTAAGACCCGTATCACCAGCCTCTTCCTGGTTACCGTAGTTGAATAGGGGGAGTCCTACGCCTAGATCGAAAGAAACGCTGGGAAAAGCCGGGTCGCCTTCAACACTGGTTTTAGTTGCCAGCCCCAGGTTTGCTGTTCCTGCAAATTCATAGGTGAACAGGTCAGAGAAACCCAGGTCCTTCGAGTTTTTCCAGTTTTGAAGTTCCGTTAGGGTAAGGCGATCGCCATCATTCAAAAACTCAATGATTTCGCCTTCTCCTTCCAATGCATCTTCATCGAACTCATTGTTCTGCTCGGAAAAAGGCTCTCGCTTTTCTTCCTCATCATCGTCAAGGGTCAAGCTACCATTGCCATCCAAATCGACAAACCGAACTCCCTGCTTAGTTAACACCAGAGGTTCGACTAGCTCAGTAGGATCCTGCTCATCAAAGTTGAGTCTCCCATCCCCGTTCAAGTCGATGAAGGTGACCTGGGCGTCAATAATTTGGCCGTTAGACTCTGTGAGTTGAAGAGCGCTAACCGCGTCTGCATCTGACAAGTCGATATCCTCGTCAGGAGAGTACGCATCATCCTCATCCTGGTCAAGGAAGGTTCGGCCTGAATCCGTGACGATTTTGTAGGTCTTGACAAACTCTTCATCAATCTCCCAGCTATCGTCCTCAGATATGGGTTCTCCGTCATCTTTATTTTCGTTGCCATTGAGATCCAGATACTCGATGGTTTCATCACCATCGCTTGTATGCTCCCGGACAATGGGTTCATCCGAATCCTCCTCGTCATCTTCGGTTAGCTCACCGTCATTGTTCAGATCCAGGAACTTAATTGTGACAATTTTGTCAGCATCCTCGTACTCTTGATCTCCGATGACCCATTTACCATCCTTGGATATTGGCTCCTCGTCATCGTCTTTTTCGTCATCGCCGTCAAGATCTAGATACTTAATCGTCTCACCCTCGTCATCGGTATGCTCCTTGACCGATGGTTCATCTGGATCTGTTGCATCGTCGACAGTTAGCTCGCCATCGCCGTTTGAATCAAGAAAGCTGACCTCGGTAAGGGCATCGTCTGATATGCTGAGCGTGCTAAATCCCGAATTAACGTAGGATTCGCCGACATCCAGCTTTCCATTTTTGTTCTCATCACGGAAAGCGATTCCGGTTCCCTGTACAAAGGTGCCTTCCCCTTCCACTTTTACATCAGCATCAAGACGACCGTTGTTATTTTTGTCAAGCTTCGCCTTTTCCTGCTTGGTCAAGGTTTCGCCCTGATTGAGCTGGCCGTTACCATTTTGGTCAAAATAGTAGCTGGTGACGCCACTCTGTTTTTTCTCTTCGATGCGGAATGGTTTTACTTTACCTTGCTTGTCGAACCACTTGGTCGTGCTGGAGGTTACGGAGAACAGGCTTTCTTTACTGCTCTCATCCAATTTTCCATTTCGATTAAAGTCAAAATAGTAGCGCTCGGATTGACCGTTTTCACCCTTTTTAACCAGGTAAACTCCTTCATTTTTGATGTCTTTAGCAACATCAAAGCTGTTGTTACCATTCGCGTTCACTCGCTTGGCCTTCTCTGGGGCGTCTGCCACGGACGGGAAAGTATCCGCCTGTCCTGTTGCGTTAACTGCCGTGAAGGGTTCCTGGATTTCGCGGTTTTCTGGATCGGGGTCCTTGCCAGGGTTCCTGATGGGGTAAGTGAAGGAATCTGCATCTAGCAGATGATCTCCGTTGACATCTAGGAACTTGACGCTCTGGTAGTTGTCAAGGTCATTTAAACCCGCCTTAAAGGCAATCTCTAGCTCGGTTGGGTTATCCGAATCATCTTCCATGTCGAGGCGCAAAAAGCCCAGATTACCCTGTGCCTCGAAGTCGTCAAGATTCAGCTTAATCGCTGCTTCAACAGCAGTTTCTTCTGTGTCTAGATAGAAACCAAAGTTCTTGTGTAAACCAAACCCGAGAGCGACTTTGAAGTCAAACTCAGACTTTAGTTCTCCCTCTGTCTTCAGGCCAATGCCCAGCGAATCCAAGCCCAAGTCGGCATCGAGCGGGAGGGAGAAGAGTTCATAGGTCTTGCTAACGTCCAGTAGAAGGCTGATATTATCTTCAGTCATGTCTACTGAGACATCCAGAAAATCTAATCCCAACGAGTCCTTGAGACCCTTTTCAATGAGGGTTTTGAGGCGGTTTGTTGACAGGTTTTGTTCGCCACCAATCAAAGCAACCAGTTTATCGCTGATATCTTTAATTAGGTTAGGCATTTTGCCGTCTAGCTTTCCGATCAAGGGAATCTCAAGGAAATCTAAACTGTTTTGCAGGGCGCTCAAGCCCTGTTGCACCGTTTGAGCTGTTGATTCGGCATCAAGGATGCGATCGACAACGTCAATACGCTGCTGAGGAACAAAGATGTTGTTGTAATCTGCGTCGTTAGAGCGGACTTCATAGGTTATGCCGCTTTGGTGATAGAGACCGGGTTCGGCGATCGCTTCGTCAACCCCAGTAATCGTGACCGTTTGTAGCTGAAACCACCGATCTGGGGAAATGGTAATTTCAGTGGTTTTCTTATCTACTTTGATCGTCGTGTGGTCAATCGGTAAGTTAACTTCTGCGCCAATTGGTAACTTGGTTTCGGCGTCCTTAATGATAGCCTTTAGCGCTAAGTCCCCGTTGGTGTTGGAATCGAGATTGCCGATGATGACCTGCTGTGCTTGATCCCAATTTCCTTCCTGCTTACCCAAAACGAGGTTTTCTTCGGTCGCAGTGAACTTTAAGGTTGCAGCGGCGTTTTCTCCACTGGGATCGTTGCTATCGTACAGTTCGACAATAACGTCGCGACTAGGCTTTTCTTGTAGCTTGATCTCGAAAGCAATGGTTTTACCCTTCTCGCTGGTCACCAAGCTGTCGAGCTTAACCTCTAAGTTGCCGGTGTTGACTTCACCAAAGGAATAAACATCCTTATCGACCTGCACGGTGGTGGAATTGACTGGATTGACAAATTCAATTTCTGCCCCTGGCGTCAAGCGGATTGTGACATCATCGGTGGGTTCACTGAGTAGGGAGACCTGGAAGGCAGAGGTTTCTCTCTCCCTGACGACAGTATTATCTCCAACCTGTACAATTCTGACACCAGGAACGTCATCGTCTTGAATACTCAAGGTTGCTCGCACATTATTGGGAAGCTGATAGCCTTCACCTTCTAGAAGTTCAATAACAACCGTTTCTTCAGCAATCCGACCTTCAACGCCTGCGGTGATTTCGCTTCTGCGCGAGGGATCGATTTCGACAGTTATTTCCCCTTCGTACACTCTGGTGTTGCCAATGCTTGAGGTTTCTTCTAGTATTCCTACCTGTTTAACGGTCGCTACCAAGTCATCTGCAAACTTAATTTGGGTGGACTCAGTTATGGCAACGTTTTCCGGCAAGTTAGTCGAAGGGAAGGGAATACTGCCACTCGTTAGCGTCAGTTGATAAGAACCAGTTCTGCTGTCGTTATAGCCAGCAGCCTCAGCGTAGAAGATACCCGTTGTTATCGGTGTGTAGGTCAGCCGAGAGTTGACAGATTCTCCGCCATCGTCATTGAGCGAAACCTGATTGCCGCTACTATCATAGAGACGGAATAAAGGATCGCTAAGGGTTCCTTTATTGGTGGGACTTCCCTCTAGATCAAAGGTATAAGAAAGGCCCCTTTCCAGATAGACGGCAAAGCGATCGCGATCGCCACTTGTATTAATCTCTCCACTGACTGTCCCGTTTACCAGAATGGAGCCATCACTGTTTTGAGGTAAATTACCCCATGATCCTTCATTGCGATTTTCGGTGATTTCGCTGGAATTATTTCTAGCCAAACTAAGCTGATAGGAGCCACTTTTACTATCGTTATAGCCAGCAGCTTCAGCATAGAAAACACCCGACACTGTTGGTGTATAGGTTAAGCGAGAGTTGCTGTTTCCTGAGGCAGCATCATCGTTAGAGCCAACTTTGGTTCCATTACCGTCATAGAGGTAGAATGAAGGGTCACTGAGGGTTCCTTTATCAGTAGGACTTCCCTCTAGATCAAAAGTGTAAGAGACACCTGCTTCTAAATAGACCGCAAAGCGATCGCGATCGCCACCGGACTTGATCTCTCCCGCTACTGAATCATTAGCAAGAAGAACGCCTTTGGTACCGTTGCTCGCAGCTAAGTCTTCATTACCTTCCCCAACAGACTCAGTAATCTGCTGGGCATCCTTGAGGGAAGTTGTAACCGTCAGTTTCAGCTCATTTCCAATCTCCTCCACCCCGGTGACTTTGAGATTTAGGTCTTCCACCAGTTTGTCATCAACGGGTACGATGATTAAATTGTTTTGAATGTCTCCCGGAGCGATATGAACAAAGCCCTGAGACTGCACCTGGTAGTCACCTAAATCAAGCGTTCCGTTGCCATTACGGTCTTCGCCAGGATCAAGCACTCCATTGCCATTCGCGTCCTCTGGGAAAGTGGCTGTACCAGCATCCTTTACGACTTGATAATTCACCTTGATGCCATCGCCATTGGCCGGTGCAGGGGCGTTGAGCTGGAAGGTGAAATAGCTGGGTTGCCCAAACACCTCTGAAGCTGTCGGGCCAGCAATCACATTGACTGTTGGGATATCGTTGTCTTCGATAACAACGGGTAAAGGCTCGAGGACAATATCACTGTGGGTATACTGGTGGTCTTCGTCGGCAATCAGCAAGTCATAGCGAATAGGATTAGGACTGTTAGAACTGCTGGAAACCTTCAGGTAGTACTCTCCAAAGGGTTGTCCGTCCAGGGATATCTGCTCAAAGTTTTCGCCACTGCTGGAACGATTAGCAACCTGAATGGGGGTTGCCAAATCAGAAGCCTGATAGAGTTCTAGCTGCAAATCGCCGCTGGCATGGTCAAACTTGATTTGCGCAAAGTCTCGAATATTCCCCGTATCAGGAATCGTAAATTTAAACCAGTCAACATCGCCATCGGGAGAAATCGTCAGGTTGTTCCAGGTATATCCGCCTGCGATCGCTCCCAAATCGAGGGCACCATCTGGAGTGCTATTGTCGGCTTTAGACTCGAAGTTCAAACTTTCACCAGTTTCAACCCTGAAGCTAATCTCACTGGTGTGCAGGTATTCCACTACGGAGTCATCTAATGCCGTTGCCCGTACCGTCTGATCAAGGTTCCAATTATCGGAGTTAAAGGTGAGGGTATGTGGCTCACCCGTTAGCTCATTGTTGAGACGAATCTGGTCATTTGTGGGTGTGGCAATCAGCCGGACTTCACCCACAGGTTGGCTCTTAAGCCGAACGCTATAAACATTTTCGCGCCCCTCTACGGCTTTGCCAGCTCCGGTGATGACAACCCCCACCTGATCGTCATCCGTATTCACCAGCGACAGGTCATCCACGGGGAGGCGGTGGTACTGTCGATCTTCGCTAACGACAGTTGTGATGATTTGGTAGGCGAGGTCTCCATCAGCTACCTGTTCATCCACGCCCTTGACGTAGAAGGTTTGTTCCCGATTCCAGTTTTCTGGGGTGAATTCTAGGCTGACAACCTCGCTAAGAGCGCTGAGATCGCTTTCGGTGGTGACTAGCCCTTCACTTTCATCCTGAGTGCCCAGATAAACGGTAACCGGGGCCATAGGTTGAGTATCTAGCTTGACGCGATAGCTGACGCTATTTCCTGCTTCTGAGGTCTTGCCGCTGCCACCAATTTCAGGCGTGATCACGACGCCTGCCCTGTCGTCGTCAACGATGGTAACCGTAGTCGTGAAGTCGTTGCGAGAAGCTGCACCGTTGTGCAGTTTACCGTTGTGGCCATAGAGGCTACTGTCAACGATAGCGTTATCAGAATTAGCATTTCCCTGGTAGTAGGCGACTAGACCAGGCTCGCTAATTGACAGGTTTTGCTCTTGGCTGGCGGCAATTTCAGCCGGAGTACGGGCAACATTCCAAATTCGGATTTCGTCAAGCTGACCTTTCCAAAGATTTTCAGATGGTGAGCCGGAATTTCCTGCGCCAATGAATAGAGGATCGGTAGTGGTATGAATTTGTCCTGAAGCGGCAACTGAATTAGCCTCTTGCCCATTGACATACAGCGTTAACTTTGAGCCATCATAAACAGCAGCTACGTGATGCCACTCTTCGCTAGCGGGAACTGCTGTGCTGACTTCGCCAACCCCCGACAAATGAAACTTCAGTTGATTGTTTTCTATCAGGAGACGATATTGATCGTCGTTTCCTCCCTTTTGCACAATTCGGCGATCGCCAGACGGACTTGCCTCATCGAGATAAATCCGAGCTTCTACCGTCATCGCATCGGTAACATTGAGAGCGTCTGTATGGGCAACCTCTACATAGTCGTCCTGCCCATCAAAGCTCAGGATGACTTCGCCTGAACCGAGCTGATATCCAGCATTGGCCGCAAGGCTAATGCCCAGAGTTTCATCGCCTTCAGCAACTTGGTCTTCTTTGATTTTCAGGTCAATCGTCTTGGTCTGCTCACCGGCAGCAAACTGGACGGCAGAGAACTGTTCGTAGTAGTTAATCTTGCCACCAGCATCTCCGACAAAGGCATCCAGATCACCGTCATCGTCCAGGTCTGCAAAAGTAGGCGAAGCGGCTGTGCCGTTGGCTAACTGAATAATCTGCTCAGGACTTGTATATCCGCTATCTTCAGCAGAAAAGAGTCGTACTGAGCCATCCGCTTGGCCAAGCAATAGATCCAGATCCCCATCCCGATCCCAGTCCACAACGAAAGGACTGACATTCTGACCAATCTCAATCTTACTGATGGCGCTTTCAGGGCGCTCAGCGAAGGTGGCAGAAACTTTGCTACCAGTATTTTCGTAGTAGCGGAGAGCATTTTCAGAGCCGACGATCAGGTCTAAGTCTGTATCTCCATCAAAGTCCACCAGGAAGGGACTGGCATTGCTGCCCCCGTTAATGCCACTGAATGGGTCTTTGTGAATAGAATTACCTAGTTCACTGGAGCGTTGAAAACGAAGTTTACCTAAGCTGCTGGTATTAACGTAGTAGACCAAATCTCCCGTTTCTGTACCAACAACTAAATCAACTTTGCCATCGCCATTCAGATCACCTAGCGTGGGTGAAGTGCCTGCCACATCACTGCTACTAAACGGAGCGTGAATGCCTGTTTTACTCTCCAGAACTGGAAGACTCGTACTTCCAGTATTTTCGTAGTAGCGGAGACCCGTCGGCGTGCCGATGATTGCATCCAGATCGTCATCTTGATCAAGATCGGCAAACGCTACCTTGGAAGTTCCGCCTAAACTGTCAACACCATCGAAAGGACCCGCAAAGCGTTTGGCTCCATTAGCTCCAGTCTGTTCGATGAATACTTTTTGCAAAGGTTGATAATCCTGGTTGATGCTGGCAGAGCCATCGGTAATGTTGAAGAGAACATTGGTTGTTTGGGCAGCTGGTTTCGACAGATTTACCTGAATCTGAACGATTTCTTCATTTTCGATGACCGAGGTTCCCGCACCAATTGAGGCATAGGGCCGATCGGCGGCTGGAGCCGCAGGCTTGATTCCTTCGTAATCTAGTGGGCGATCGTCATCCAGATTCTGACCATCAATTGAGAAGATTTTACCTTGATAATTCGGGTCCTCACTCGCTGTAACTTCTGCCTTAATCTGATAGCTAATATCTCCGTCGTCAACGGCATCATCTATGCCGCTGATAATGACCTGCTGATAAGTGTCCCAATTTTCAGGAGTGAAAGTGAGCGTAGTTTTATCCAGGCTCGTCTCAGTTTCATCAATGTTTACAAGGCTGACCGTAACGTTAGCGTTTGGTTCAGTTTGAAGGCGAATGCCGACAGTAGATTGATAGCTATTACCCGGCAGCTTAATGGCTACAGCACCGCCACTGAGGGTAATGTTGTCATTATTAATAACAGCACCCAGATTTCCTGCGGCCACTTCCTTGAGGTTGGCGCGTAGAGACTTGACATCATCCGGTAGGTTCTCTACCACAGTGAGCGTAATTTGCCCAGCAGCGATGTCGGCTTCGCTGACTGTAGCGCTGCCCAAGACGTTGCCATCAATGTCTATTAATTCGACAATGTTTCCGACCCTGGAATGAGGTTCGCTGGTAACAATGGGAACAAAGCTATCTGTATAGCTGATAATTGTAAGATCATCTTCACCTATCGTGGTTTGTACGTTAACGACTTTGATTCCAGCTTGATCATCGTCAAGAATATTTAGGGTAGCACTGGAGTTGTTTTCTGAAACAACGTAGTCCTCGCCACCGATAATAGTAATGCTGACCGTTTCATCAGCTTCACTAACGTCGTTGGCAATAGGCAGAATGGGAATAACTCCACTTGTTTCTCCCTCAGGGATGATGAGTGTACCAATCTCCAATGGAGCGTAGGATGCACCATTTTTGAGTTCCCCATTTTTGCTGTTGGCGCTGCTATCGGGGACTAAATTACCAGGCGCTGAATCTCCCTTGTAATAGGCGATTAAGCCAGCCTCATCACCTTGAAGATGAGTGCCTTTGCTACCCTGAATCTCCTCTTGAGAACGGGCGGTGTCCCAAATTCGGACGTCCCGAATCCTTCCATTGAAGTATTTATCACCTCCCCAACCACTTCGTCCGATGTAAGTATTTTGGCGCGGTGTCGAATGTGGGGCAGTACCAATGTCAAAGCTACGAACCAACTTGCCATCAATATATAGTGAAGCAAGACCATCATCAGCGATCGTGGCAGCAACATGAACCCACTGCTGTGTAGGGATAGGATCTGGAGCGGTCATCCATCCAGCCTTACCATCTTCGCGGTAAGACCGTATCTGCAAACGTCCTGTATCTCCAGAGAAGGAAAAATATATGTTGTCTTTTGCTGCACCATTACCTAGATCAACAATTGTTGACCATTTTTGATGTTCCTCGACGTAAATCCAGGACTCAATGGTTATCGCTCCTGACACATCAAAGGTAGGAAGACTGACGTAGTCATCTACGCCGTCAAACCTAAAAGCGCCAGCGCTACTGTCATCACTGCTAGGGCGAAGATAATCTTGTCCGGGGGTAGCTTCGCCTGTTACCTCATACTTGACTTCCAGGCCCCCTGCGGGTGCGGGTGCCGACAGGTTGACAGTGAAGTTGCCCGGCAGGCTTCCGTCTTCTTTGATATTCCCCTGGCTAAAAATGGTGACTTCAGGGATAACGGGCGCGGCATCGGCGGCGCTACCCTCAGTTACTCTCAGCGGTGGGTCAACTGTAAAGTCGAAGGTGAGACTATCGCTTAGGTATTGACGGCTGGCTGAGGCAGTGATTGAGCCACTGGTACTGATCTCACTGAAAGTCACATTCTGGGGCTGATCCCAATTAGCAGCGCTAAATGTGAGACTAGTACTGTCAGTGGAATTAATGCCGACATCAACGGTAACGTCTCCTGTAGGCTGGCTAGAAAGTTGAACCTTAAAGTTAGCCTGACCATTTCTGATAACAAGTGGATTTTTGCCTCCAATAATTTGATCTTTCTCATCGAGGAGAATAATGCCGTTCTTAAACGCCTGGTTATCCTTGATCGTAATCGTAGCGGTATTTGTGGCTCCGATCCCATAATTGGAATTGGTCGAGCTACTGTTTGCTTCGTCGTCAAAATTATGGGGAACTAATCGGATTCCAACGGTTTCATCTCCTTCGGCGATCGCATCAGAAATAGCGGAGAAATAAATTCGCCCGCTGGTCTCGCCCTGAGGAATGATGATACCGTTGCGCTCACTGCTTGCATCCGTGGAAACCTTGCGATAGCGCGAATTGAAGTAATCCTCATTTTGGTTAGCATTCCCCCCCGTGATGTCGTATTTCACCCAAAGCCCCTGTGCCCCCCGGAAAGGCTTGTCAAGGTTGACTTCAACATATCCGATTTGGGGTGCTGGATTATTGATATACTGGCCGGGGCCAACCATCAGCTCGCCGTTTTTTTCGTTGGAGCTGTAGTCCTTTAAGGTCTTACCGTCATCATTTTGAACTTTGTAGTATGCAACTAATCCCTCCTCGTTGCCAGCTAATTCTCGATCTCGGTTCGCGCTAATTTGAGCTGCGTTACGAGCCGTATTCCAAATACGAACCTCATCAAGTTGGCCCTTCCAGAAGTCTCCAGCAGGTGCTTGAGGATTTTTTGTGCCGATATTTAGGGGATTAGCCGTCGTGCTAATCGACCCCGATGCAGTAACCGACGCGACTTCCACTCCATCAATGTATAGAGTTAGCTCTGAACCATCATAAACACCAGCTACATGGTGCCACTGTCTTCCTCTGAACGAAGGAGATAAAGCAGCCGTAACCGATCCTACTTTTGCCAGATCAAACTTCAGTCTGCCATCCTCAATTAGCAGCCTATACTGGTCGTCATTACTGCCTTTCTGAAGAATTCGACGGTTTCCAGAGGGCGTGTCCTCATCCAAATAAACTTTAGCTTCGATGGTGATGGCGTTTTCGATATTTAGGGCAGCGTGATTGGGAACTTCTGCGTAGTCGTTTCTGCCGTCAAACCACAAATCATCACCAGCCGAGTTGGATTGGTTTTCCTTTAGAGACTGATCCTGGCTATTGCCGTTAAAGTTCCAGTATCCTACCAGTCCTTTTTCATAGCTTTCGAGCTGAGATACCATGAAGCGCTGGATCTCACCCGCACTACGAGCAGCATTCCAGATCCTGACCTCATCAATTGCCCCTTCAAAATAACTGCTCCCTGCCTTACCAATTTCGAGCTGCTGAGTCGGTGCGAGAGATTTGCCCGCAAAGTCAGACGTTGAGAAAACCTCGACCGCATTGATATAAAGCTTATAGTCGGTGCCATCAAAAGTGGTGGCAACGTGGTTCCAGGCATTGGGCGTAATGACATCTTCGACGATTCTACTATGCCAGCTATTACCATCCCCGAAGCCAATTTCGATGGAGGTTTCGTCAATCACCGAAATACTGGGGTAAGCCTGCGCTCCGCCAGTATCGAAGCCAAGAATGCCGTGCCTATCACTATCAGTGAAATTTGTGAAGATCCAGGCTTCCTGGGTAAATTCTCCGGTACTGCTCAAGTTGAGATTAGCACTGTCAGCAACTGAGAGAAACTCGCCATTGCTGAAGATAATGGCTTCCTCTAAACCCGCAATTGTGCTACCAAAGCCAAGTCCTTCAGTGGGGTTGACAACTTCGCCAAGGCTGACCAATGGTTCATTGTCTACCAGACTAGCGGTCTCAGTTCTCTCTCTAACAGCATAGCTATCGCCATCAACAATGCTAATCGTGATGTCTTCAGGAAATTGCTCATACAGCTCGTCATCAATATCTTCTACCTGTAGCCGAATATAGGCAGTATCCTTTGGGACATTGATTTCATAGCGAGTTTGACCAGGTTCAGGATCTGGCAAAGCTTGTCTGGATTGCTTTTCTGAGTTATCAGCGCCATAGGCAGTGTAAAAAAGCTTATAGTCTGAGCCCGCTTGAGTATTCGTAAAACTTTCCCGGACGGCATCCCCAGTTATGTCTAAATTAAGCTTGAAATCTTGAGGACTGGCCTGAAAAGTGGTGTCGTCACCTGGTTTCGCCAAACGAATTTCAAAGATATCCCGAATTCTAGCGTCTTCGCCTTCAGTCTTGTCTGCTAGTTTATTTATTATTAAACGGGGCTCATTATCAGCGATCCTATATGTGTCAGTGATTTCTTCAGCGACACCATAGCTAGGTCCAGAATCTTCTATGAGCCTAACTCTAAATTCTTCTGGAGATATCTCATATCCTCCATCTCCAGAACTTTGAAAGCTTTCTACTTCTTGGTCGTCATTTAGCTGAATGTTATAAGAGAGGGCACCTGTCTCCCCTTCAGGAAAAATCACCGTACCCTCAACAGCCTGAAAATCTTGATTGCTAGAGGATATATGCTCGATTCTATACTTAAGCTCGTAGTTCTCATTTGGAGCTTCTCCCATAGCACGAATTTTGAATTGGGGATTCTCTCCTCCCTCCGTAGCGGTACCGTCTCCCACTCTTTCAATAGAGAAAATCGGCTCATTATCCTCAATATTGACCGTAGCTGAATCATTTTGAGAGTCAATAAGATAAGCGCCAGGGACTAAAGAGACAGTTAATGTTTCGTCGGGATCATATACAGAGTCATCATCAATGGGAATTTCAATTCTTTGTGTTGTATTAGTAATAGTTACGTTGCCGGACCTAATTGTCGAATTCTTACTGGAACTGTATTGATAGTAAACTTCAACGCCTTCTTCACCTCCAAAATGACTCGGAATTTGGCTAGAGTTTACTTCAAAGATTGCCTTTCCAGATGATTCTGAGGCTTCAACCGCTTCAATTCCTATCCTGGATGCAGAAGTTCTAATATAGGTACTACTACGATCAGTATCAGGCAATAGATGTTGACTGGGGATTTCACTATAATTGGAGCTTCCTGGAGGTTTCCATTTAAGCTCGATAGCGGCATTTCCACCTTTATCCTCAAAGCCAAAGCTGATTAGATAAGAGGCGTTTTCCTGTAGATATATTGAGCCTGATTTTCGCGTTAACTGGCTCCGCGGTATGACTGTTTGCCAATTTCCTTCTTTGTTAATATCTAAGTAAAACCAATCATCTGCATATCCTTCAAAGTAATACCAACCTGTTTTAGGAGGAATAATTGCACCCTGCCACTTGGCACTAAAATCCCACTGGTCAAGCCCTTGCCCACCATCTGTGGGATTTCCAAGACCCCAATCTCTTACAAAATCAGAATCAATTCGAACAACGGTAGGCTCTCCTTCTCTACTTTGGTTGTTAAAATAGTGGCCGAGTAAACCCTGGCCAACCTCTCTCAGAATGCCTTGATAAGCCTCTAGCTGTTCTGCAGATACTGCAGGGGAAACTGTAATTTCGCCCTTCTGCACTTCTAGCTGCCAGTCTCCTCCCAAGGCGGCATTCCCCGTGAGGTCATCGGAGGCTGCCACGTCTGCGCCGGTTAGCTGACTCAACTGCTCCACAAATACTTGACCTGTGCCCGCAGCTACACGGCAACCATAAAGCAGAATGTCCCCGCTTTCGCTTAAGGCAGCCCCCCATTGCTGCAACTGAGCCTGATACTGTGGCAGCGTTTCGCTACTGAGCACCGTATTACCCAACTGCACCCGTCCCTCATCACCGTGGGAAATGATCTGAACACTGGCGAGGTTA
>JBHJGR010000247.1:0-11993 GCA_050331615.1 Elainellaceae cyanobacterium | reverse complement strand
TCAGGAACGAGTTTACCGGCATCCATAATTTCCTTCGTCTGCGTTCCTAACTCCGAGCCAGAGGCAACTTCTGCCCGCAGCATATCGCCTGTAGACAGTTGAACAATGCCGCGATCGCGCTGTAGCTGATGCGCCTGTGTACCTTTGCCGCTGCCCGGTGGACCAATAAAAATCAGCTTCATCCTCTATCCTCTAAGCGGGTCAATTCATGCGTTCGCCATTGGCGACCCAGATTCTTTTTATACACCAGAATGCCCCCCGCAGTGGAACCAGTGGCTGGTGCTCTATCAATGATTTACCACTACCTCTTTTGATAAGTCCTGACGAATTGGACTCATTTTTACAGGAATAATTCTCTACAGTAGAGGGTAAGTAGGTGGTTGAGAGTAGACAGAGCGATCGCCTAGGGTGCGCCCCTCGCCATATTTGCAGCCTGACGCTTATTGGCAGCGTGGGCAGAGGGTTTTGGGGCGACTCGACCGTCAGGCCGGACGCATCAAGAATTGTGGGAATGGCGTGAGGTCTTCAGGGCTTGGGTTAAGATATTAAATTACGCCCGAATATGCTTAAGCAGCCAAACCCTAATTAATTACTTTCTTGGGAGTGCGCCCCTAAGAAAAGGAAGATAACGAAGATGCTAAGCAGTTAAACAAAATTATTTTCTTGGGGTGCCCCCGGCGGGAGCGCACACCCCGTAAGTTGTAATTTATTGTGCTCTAGCACATAAAGGCTGCGGATAACGAGCTTAAAATTTCTACAAGCACTGTGTAAAATCTGCACGACGCCGACGATGATAACGATTTTGATTTTATTGGTTGCGCTTGGACTACTAGCCTGGGGATTCTACCGGGCAATTCCCTATGGGAAGCTGGGGGTGCTGTCCTGGCTCCAATCAGTAGTGCTGATGACGCCGTGGCTAATCTTTTTTGGCCTTTCGGCTGCGGGCATCTTTCTCAACCTGGCCGGGGTGCTGTTGCTGCTGCTGATTTCAACAGGGGTTTACATCTATCTGGGGCGGCTGCTCCGAGCAACCGGGGATACTCTAGCCAAGTCTAAATCCTCCTCGGCGAGCCCGTGGCAACCCCCGTCAGCGGCTGAGGAAATCGCCAACAAAGACTTAAAGGACTTAAAAGATTCAGATGTTAAGGCAGACCCTCCCCCAGCGGTGACCCCGTCTCCCGCAGATGCGGCCCCGACCGAAGGTGGCTCTGCCGCAGCAGGAGGGCCGCCCGACCGGTCCGAAGCGCCGGAGAATCAAGGTCGCACATCACTAGCGCCGACGATTGCCGATGAGGATCTGACCACGATTCGGGGAATCTTTGGCATCGATACCTTCTTTGCCACCGAAGCTGCCCCGTATCAGACTGGGGCAATTTTTAAGGGCAACCTTCGAGGCGAGCCAGATACCTCCTATGAAAAGCTTTCGGCCCGATTGACGGAGAAGATGGGCGATCGCTATCGCCTCTATCTGCTTGAGAGCCCCCAAGACAAGCCCATCGTGGTGGTGCTGCCTACCGAGAGTGACCCAAAACCGTCTACTCCGTGGCAGTGGGCATTTGCAGGCGTGCTGCTGCTGGCAACGATCGCGACCAGCCTGGAGACTGCCGCGATTCTGCAGGGTTTTGACTTCTTCAATGAACCCCAGCGGCTTTGGGAAACCCTGCCCATCGCTTCGGGGTTCTTTGGCGTCCTAGCCGCGCACGAAATTGGTCACCAGCTCCTCGCCCGCCGTCACCAGGTGCGGCTGAGTCCGCCCTTCTTCATTCCTACCTGGCAAATCGGCTCATTTGGTGCGCTGACTCGAATTGAATCGGTCTTGTCAAACCGCAGCGTATTGTTTGATATTGCTTTTGCGGGGCCAGCGGCAGGAGGCATTGTTTCGCTGGCGCTGCTCCTTTCTGGTCTGCTTTTATCGCATCAGGGTAGTTTGTTTCAGGTTCCGACGGAGTTTTTCCAGGGGTCAATTCTCGTCGGGACTCTGGCCCGCGTGGTGTTGGGCAGTGCGCTGCAGCAGCCGCTGGTGGACATTCATCCGCTCACCATCGTGGGCTGGCTGGGGCTGGTGGTTACGGCCATCAATTTAATGCCAGCCGGGCAGCTCGATGGAGGCCGGGTTGTCCAGTCGATCTACGGTCGCAAAGTAGCGCGGCGGGTCACCATAGCAACCCTCATCGTCCTAGCGGTGGCGACCTTGGCCAATCCGCTGGCGCTCTACTGGGCGATCGTCATTCTGTTCCTGCAGCGAGATCTGGAGCGTCCGGGTCTCAACGAACTGACCGAACCGGATGATGCCAGAGCGGCGCTGGGCTTGCTTGCATTGTTTTTGATGGCAGCTACGCTGCTGCCCTTGACTCCTGGGCTCGCAGGTCAACTCGGCATCGGAGGTTAACATGGCCACAGCTCCGCCTATCATTCTCGTCCTCGACATCAGCACCCTGTCGGCCACCACCACACGGGAATGGCTGGGGTTTTCTAGGGCAGGGGTTTGCTATATCCCGCACGTGGTTTACGAAGAGATGCGATTTCTCTATGAGCGATCGCCCGACCCCGATTTAGAACGCGTTTCTCGGGAGTTTACCCGCTTCTACGCCAGCAGCGGCTGGCAGATTACCGAAGTGACGGGGCACCATTCGCTGCTCAAGTCGTCCACCGGACATGCCCTGACTAAGCGGGCGCGAGTGGCGCTGGCAGTGGCTCGGTGTGCGCTGGGGCTGGCCCAACAGCATCCCAAAAGCATGGTGGTGCTGGTAGCGAGCGATCGCTCAGTCCTGCAGCGGGTTTACGATATTCAAGCTCCCAACCTAACGGGTATCCCTGGCTCGGCTCTGCTCCAGTGGAGCCGCAGCGGGCAGCGCCCCGTTGCCGTGAGCCAGAAGCTTCAGCAGATGAAGACTTCGGGCATGCTGGAGGCCGTTTCGACCGGCATCACGTCTACCTATCGCTCGACCTCCCCGACCCGGATTACCGGACGCACCTCCCACTCCACCACCAGACGGACGGGGGCTTCTCGCACTCAAGCCAGAAGCAATACCAGCATTAAGCCTGCGGTGAGTGCCTTCCCCGAGTGGTTCCCCCAGGCAATTTCTATCCTTGTCTCCCTGGCGGCGCTGGCCTCCGCGGGATTAGTTATCTGGCTAATCTTCTTCACCAATGCGCTTGATCGGTTCTTGCCCGCTGACCCCGAACCGGCCTCGACCACCGAAACCGACGGCTGATTAGGTTAGCCCCCAAAACTGCAGAGCTGCATACCAAACCGCATAGCCCTGTGGGCTGAGATGAAGACCGTCGGTGGTCAGCTCTCGCCGGAGGTAGCGCTGCTGATCGAGGAATAGGCTGTGCAGATCGACATAGGTGGCCTGCCTTTCTTTGGCGATCGCCGCTACTTGTCGGTTAATTCCCTGGATGCGCCAGGTAGGTAGACTCGGCAACCGAGTAGGCAGGATAGCGTGAACAATGACTTGGGCATCGGGATGGCGTTGCTGCAGCTGATGAATAATTTCCGCTAGGGTGGCCACCACCTCCTGGTCGGTTGCGCCCTGACGCAAATCATTGATTCCTGCCATGACGTGAATCTGATTGGGGCGGGCCTGGTCAAACAAATCGAGCCGCTTGAGCATGCCTTTGGCCGTATCTCCCGAAATCGCCTGATTGAGCCAGAAGCGCTGCTGGGGTAGATAGTCGCGGGGATACCACAGACTGATCGAATCACCCAGCATGACGGTGAGCTGGTTGTCGCCCTGCCCAGCGGCCATCGCCTTGGCCTCCTGCTCTAGCAGGGTGTGCCAGTCCTGTAGGTTGGGAGCATCGGTGGCGTTGAGCCACACCTCAGAAAAGCTATCGGCAGGTAAGCGGGTGTAGGTACTGCCTGCCTGCAGCGCGGTCTGGCGCTGGTGATAGAGCTGTGCCCCCGATTTGGGGCGAATGGTGGAGAGAGCCTGGGATTGGGGCGATCGCCCTGAGCCTGGGTTGCCGCCCTCCTCCTGAGACTCGGCCTGGAAGCTGGCCAACGCTGCTGAAGGAAACGGGGTGCCGGGATCAGAACTAAACTCGACCCAGTCCACCGACGGACTGGGCAGCACGGGGGGCGGCGGGAGGGCTGGATCAGCCGCAGCTTCCCGCTGACGGGCCGCATCGGCGGCGGATGGCTGGGGCTGGGGGAGCGACGGAGTCGCGCTGGTCGTCGGGTTGGAGGACCCAGACGAGACGAGGCCAACGGCTAATAGACAAAGCTTACCGAGGGTCACCTGCCGGGACCGGAGCAGTTCTCGCTGGCTTTGCACGTTCCCCACTGGGGGTGAGATTCGGGATGATCCGAAGGGCGATCGCCGGGGGCAGTCACTGCCTTGGTTAACCAGTTCGGGGGGCTGGGGAACGGACGGGCAGGGCTGGAGGTCAAAAATTTTTCTAAAATTGCATACCATAGGATTTGGGAAATGCATGACGCAGGAGGCTGATACTCTGCTTAGGTATGACAAGCGTGCAGGCTGATGTCAGGAAAGTTCTGGCAGTAATTCATCTGATGCTTAAACAGGCAGCCCGAACTCAGCCGTGCCCTCAGCGGCCCACTCCAACAGTCTGATTTGCTAGAAGTGTTGTGGGTTTTGCCCAATTCGGGCGTCCTTGTAGCTAAACCCTGATTTATGATGGCTACAGCAGCCAGGTTTTCTCAGTAGGAACACCGTTGGTTTATCGCTCAGAGCCATTTCTACGTCACTGAACCAAGCACCCAATGGCATATTCAGCCAAGCAATCCCTTCCTGAATATCACGAGTCTCGCCTCGCCCTTTGGATTGAGCAAGCTCTCAGCCATGCAGATTGCCCAGTCAGATGGCGGTTACGGGGGAATATTCTCCACCTGCTTTATGAGGGCGATCGCGCCCCACTGCAGGAAGCAATCCTACCCAGTGTTCTCACCGCGCTGCAGGAAACCAACCCCAATACCCTGGTTTTCCCTGGCTACCCACCGATCTATCAGGTCTGGTGCTACGGGCGGGCGCTGGGGCAGCAGCGCCCTGGTTGGACTGCGCCCATCCACCTACATCGCCTCTATCAGACCTCGCTGCCCAGCCCTTCTCCCCGCTCCGCTGGGCCGGAGTCATCGCCCCGAGAATTTTCCGCCACAGCGCCAAACGCCAACTCATCCTATCCATCCCCTGATGGGGAGGAGGCAGCAACGGCTCCAGGCGTTATCGAGGCCGATCGGCAGCTCGCCAAGAAGGGAGACCCAGAGGCGATCGCCCGCTATCTGAGCCATACCCTCAGCCAGTTTGGGGTTGCCGTCAGCGTTCAAATTAAGCTCATCTCCCATATTCGGGTATCGCGGCGATATGCTGCGCTAGTGAGTCCGCCCATGGCGCGGCGGCTCTGGGTCACCTGCCGAGCCAGCTACAGCCCCGCGCCAGGCTTGATTGCTGAACCTGTAGCCCGCCAGCTGCGCGGACTATCCCTCGACGACATGGAAGACGCGGCGGTGATCATGCAGGTCAGCGGGGAGCGAGCCCCTGACTGGCTGCTGCGCATTGACCTGACCCCCGCCGAGCGGGTGCTGCGGGAGTGGGCCGAATGGGGAGATGTGGAAGCAATTCACTACCTCCTCAATCAGGCTTTGGGGCCGTTCGACCGGCAAATCAAGGAGGCGACGCTTAAGGAAACCACCCTCCACCTCACTTGTGGTCAGCGATCGCCATCCCTAGAAAAGGCTGATGCTGCCGAGCCACCTCCACCCTGGTCAGCCGATCAGGCTCGGGCAGTGCTGGCACCGTTGCTGGATGCGATCGCCCCCCAGGGCATCCAGTCAGCAGTGCTCTACAGCGAAGGAACCGATCCCCAATCGCCCGAATGGTTGGAATGGTTTGACTTGCCAGCCAGCCATGACCCCGGGCGGGCTATCCTGCCTTACGAGCTGGCCAGTCAGGGTAACTGGGAGGCACTGACGTTTTTGTTGAGTCGCCTGCTGAATTTAGACCTGGGGCAAAAGCTGGCCACGGGCGGCGTCCGGGTTCAACTGCTGCCCAAGGGGGAGATCCTGCACATCATGTGCGACGCGCTAATTTGCCCTGAGCCAGCGGTCGTTAATCCCAAAATCTCCTACCTGCTGCACCAGCTCAAGCTGTCGGGAATCGTCGGTGCGCGCATTTATGGACGTCGGGCCGGGCAGAAAGCGCCCCGGTGGAGCCACGGCATTGATTTTGTTGAGCGTCAGCGGCTTGTCCCGGAACCCCCTCCCGACTTTGCCGCCACCGATGCCTACGTTGCTGACCTCGTTACCCCAGCCGATGGCCCCATCCTTCGACCAGACCTGACGCTGACAGAAATGTGGACGGATTGGCGCAGGCTGAGACAGGGGGGCTGGCAGCGGCTGCGGCGATCGCTCCTGCGCTCCCAGCTCTTTGTGCCCACCGCTGATACACCTGAGCTCGCGCTACCCCAGGCCCGTCCTCAACGATCTGATGTCAGAACTGCCGTGGTGTGGGGGGCGGTGGGGCTTCTGGCGCTGGTGCAGCTCGACTTGGGGTTGGGGCAGGTGATGCGGCAAGCTCGCTCTGAAGCGGGCGATCGCCCCTCCCCAGGGCAGCTCGCCCCTCCCCCTGCGCCCGTTCAAGTCAGTCCGGCATCGCCCCCGGCGCTAGAGGAAACCTCTCCAGTCGTTCTGACCGACCAAGACCGCATCTTTGGCGACAGCAGCTTTGTCGAGTTCGAAACAGCCAATCCCGAAAATCCTGAAAATCCTGAAGTTAGTGCGATCGCGGCGGCAGAGACGACAGCGGCAGCGGAGATGGTTCTAGAATCGCCCTATCCGTCTTTCAACAGCGAACAGCTTGACCTCAAGCTAGCCCTCTACCACCAGCGGCTCGCAGAGTCGGGACCACCCGACGTCTTAGTGCTGGGCAGCTCTCGGGCGATGCGCGGGATTGACCCGGTTGTGCTAGAGCGGTCCCTTGCCGACCTGGGCTATGCCGATGTGGAGGTGTTCAACTTTGGGATCAACGGAGCCACGGCCCAGGTGGTGGAGCTCATTCTGCGGCGCATCCTCCAGCCAGATCAGCTCCCGGACCTGATTGTGTGGGCCGATGGGGCGCGGGCCTTCAACGGTGGTCGGGTCGATTTGACCTACAACGGCATCGCCACTTCTGAGGGCTATGGGCTGCTGGCCGATGGGCAGCTCGACGTACCGACCCCATCCGCCGCCGCCAGTGACGATTCGCTACAGCCAGACCAACAGTTTTCTAGAGGACTGGGGGCATCCCTGGCGGAGAGCTACCAGAAGCTAGATACCTGGATGAGCGATCGCCTCGCCCAAATCTCCGCCGTCCATGCTGTCCGCGATCGCCTCAAGGCTTGGGTACAGCAATGGTTGACGGCCCTGCTGCCTCCCCCGTCGGCCTCAACCGCCGGTAACGCTGGTGATGGCGCTGAAGATCCTGGGGCCATTATTGAAGGAGCGATTCCGCTGGATACCTCTGGCGATCGCATGCCGGGAATGATTGATATGGACGGTTTCCTTCCGCTGGAAGTCTCCTTTGACCCCGCAACTTACTATCAGCGCTATGCCAGAGTGCCCGGCAACTACGATCGCGACTACGCCAACTTCCAGATGGCGGGCACCCAGTTTAACGCCCTGCTGGCCCTACTGGATCTGGGGCAGCAGCACGGGGTTCCCGTTGTGTTTGTCAATATGCCCCTCACCTCGGAGTATCTAGATCCGTTTCGGCTGGGGCACGAAGAAGAGTTCCGCCAGTACCTGCTGGACTTGAGCATGCAGCGGGAGAACTTTATCTTTCGAGATTTGGGACAAGCTTGGGTAGACCAGCCTAACTACCACCACCGCTTCTCTGACCCCAGCCACCTTAATCGGGTCGGCGCGGTGGAGGTGTCGAAGCAGCTGGCCCAAGACCCGCTCATCCCTTGGTCTCTATCGGGAGACTGAAGCATCAGAGTCTGACGAAAATTCTGAATGTCCCGAGCATCTGCCGCTATGCCAGGCGCTTACGCTCGCTGTAAGACACACGGTAACGGCACGGGAGGCTAGCCAAAAAACGATAGCTTAACGGCGGCGGTTGCGGCGACGGGCGTTCGCCTTGCGCTCTTTCTTCTCCAGCGGCGTCTCATAGTAGCGCTTCCGCTTGACATCGGCGAGAATTCCGGCCTTCGAGACGCGGCGCTTAAATCGACGCAGCGCTGATTCGATTTTTTCATTTTCGCCCACGATCACTTGAGCCATTCACAACCTCCTGAATGTTTTGCTGTAACCCTTATCCTAGCGCGGATTGGGGTGTCACGGGATAGATTTCAAGGTTTTACCACCCCCCGTACTCCACCAGTGGGAAAAACGCTATAGCATTCATTGATTGGGGCCTATCCGGCCCAGGGCAGTAGCTATCGATACAAAGTTTAACGCGGCCTTCTCTTACGCTGAAGACTCACAACCCAGAGCATTTCCGTCATCCCTATGCCCAGAGGCTGTTTGACCATTGAAAGTGAAGGGGCACCATGCGTCTTGAGCAGTTGCAGGCATTTCTAGCAGTCGTCGACAGTAAGAGTTTTCAACAGGCGGCCCGC
Organism: Elainellaceae cyanobacterium; assembly: GCA_050331615.1. GTDB lineage: Bacteria > Cyanobacteriota > Cyanobacteriia > CAKZMO01 > CAKZMO01 > JAYKGU01. The sequence continues at coordinate 3,434 of JBHJGR010000247.1, read as the reverse complement.
AAGCTTGGCATTACCCAGTCCACCGTGAGCCGTCAAGTTCAGAACTTGGAGGCTGAGCTGGGCGTCTCCCTATTCCACCGCAGCAGCCAGACCAAACTCACGGTTGCGGGCGATCGCTTTTTTCTGCGGGCTCGCCGCATCTGCCAAGAATGGACTCAGGCGACAACGGAGCTGGCAGACCTGATGGCCGGCAAGCAGACCGAACTCTGTATCGCCGCTATTCATTCTGTCTGTGCCCACTATCTGCCTCCCGTACTCCAACAGTTTTGCCAGGATTATCCCGATGTGCAGCTCCGGGTCACGTCCTTAGGAAGCGATCGCGCCCTCAAGGTGCTGCGAGATGGTCTGGTAGACCTCGCAATCGTCATGAACAATCGGTTCCTAACCAGCAGCGGTGACATGGTGGTAGATGTCCTCTACGAAGAACCGATTGAGGTCCTATTGGCGGCTAACCACCCCCTCACCCAGCAGACGCACATATCTTGGGCTGAGCTAGCCCGCTATCCCCATGTGGTGTTTAAGGACGGCTACGGTATGCAGCGGCTGGTGCAGGAGCAGTTCCAGCGGCAGGGGCTCTCGTTTCAGGCCATTATGGAACTAAACACGCTGGACGCTTTTCGGGGGATAGTCCGGCAGGGCACAACGGTGGCGCTGCTGCCCCGCTCCACCTTCCTCGACATTCGGCATGACCCCACCCTGGCCATTCGTCCAACCCATCCCCCATCCCTCAACCGTGAAGTGGTAGTTGTGACCACCTGCGATCGGCTCAATATTCCTCCCATTCAGCGCTTCTATGAGCTCGTCCACAGCCTCCTGACGACTAACCGCGAGGCGACGCTCGGACCAGACCTGGTTTCTCTGGTGGGCTAGGGCTATCCGGGCGGCAGTGAAAGACTAAGGATGGGGTAGCCGCCTGGCTGCGAGCTTTCTAGGGCGATCGCCCCGAACACACAAGGATTTGAACCCATGAGTAATCAATTTCGAGACCTGCTCCGCAAAGTGGGCAGCGGTCCCCACACGGGGAAAAACCTGACCCGTCAGGAAGCTGACCTGGCCACCCAGCTGATGCTCTGCCAGAAAGCAACGCCGGCCCAGATTGGTGCGTTTATGATTGCCCACCGCATCAAGCGCCCCACTGGGGCAGAACTAGCGGGCATGTTGGATGCCTACGATCAGCTTGGCCCTAGCCTCACGCCCATCACGTCGCCCTATCCGGCAGTGGTGCTCAACTCGCCCTATGATGGGCGATCGCGCACGGCTCCCATCCATCCCCTCACGACCCTGATTTTGCTGGCGGCGGGCTGTCCAGTGGTGCTCCAGGGCGGCGGACGCATGCCCACCAAGTACGGCGTTCCCCATGCAGAAATCTGGCAGGGACTGGGGGTTGACTGGACGCGGCTCTCTCTGGCAGCGGTGCAGCAGGTGTTTGCCGACACCGGGCTGGGGGTTCTCTACACTCCGAACCACTTTGCCATCGCCGACCAGATGGTGCCCTATCGCGACCAGATTGGCAAACGCCCGCCACTGGCTACCGTTGAACTGCTGTGGTCTCCATATCAGGGGGAAGCACTGCTGGCCTGCGGCTATGTCCATCCTCCCACCGAGCAGATCGCGCGGGATACTTTTGCCCTGCGAGGTACAGAGCGGTTTGTGACCGTGAAGGGCCTGGAAGGAAGCTGTGATTTACCGCGCGATCGCACCTGTATTTTGGGCTTGAGCCGCCCCTCCTCAGATGCGCAGGCAACTTTTGAGCGGCTTCTCCTCCATCCCCGAGACTTTGGCTTTGACGGTGCTGATGTCCCCTTTGCGGGCACAGAACCCTTCCTCGACGACATGCTCGCCGTGCTGAAGGGCAATACAACCCATGAGCTGGCCCGCTCTGCCGTTTGGAATGGGGGGTTTTACCTCTGGTGCAGCGGTGCTTGTGCCGACCTCCCCGCCGCGCTGACTCGGGCTGCCACCATCCTCGCCGATGGGCAGGCATGGCAAAGTCTGACAACTGTCAGAGCCGCCGTTGCGGCCCATCAATCGGGGCAAGGGGTGCCGATGCCGACCCATTGAGCGCCCATCCGAAAATTTGCTAGGGAGTGCGCTCACCGACCTAAACCCTAGGACTACAGCAGAATGAGATTCAGTCACTGGCGGGAGCGGGGGCCTATCAGGATGGAGTCTCCGATTCCTGCTGTTCCACGGAGGTGGGAATGGCGGCGGGAACCGGGGGACTGTGGATTCGACTCAGTTGCCCCAGCGCCCAGCAAGCCGTTTCGCGTACGCTAGCGTCTGCGTCTTCGGTGGCGTAGCGCAGCACCTGGCTCACCTGGGCCATCAGGTCATAGATCCGAGCAATGTCGCGGACTGCATTTTGGCGCACCTCGGCGCTCTCGTCCTGCAGTGACAGCAGCAGTGCTCGACTCAGCGGCGTGAGGGTGCGTACGCCAATTTCGGAGATGGCCGCCAGAATCAGGCTCCGCTGCTGGGAGTCGGCGTCAATCATCAGGTCGATCAGGGGCTGCACAGCTTCGGTCGTGCCCTGCTGACCCAGTTGCCAAATCGCCTGTCGCCGGAGGTTAGGGTCGGCATGGTGCAGATGATTCACCAGCGACTGCGTTGCCTCTACTTTAGAGAGCCGGGTCGGCGTCAATGGTGGAGAATCGAGCGTCGCTTTCTCTTCGACTGCACCTGCCGCTGCTGCCTGAGCGGTGCCATTCCCCCGAGCTTCAGAAACAGGTGCCAATGAATGGACGGTCTGAACGGCAACCTGCTTCCCGTGGCGGCGACCTATCTGGTAGAAGAGGAGGGCGATCGCCCCAACGCCTAACCCACCAATAAGGAGCGATCGCCACAGGTCAGGACTGTACGCCTTCCGATCGTCGAGGTCGGTCCTGCTGTCAGCGGCAGTAGCCACAGCCCCCTGAACGACAGTCACATCCGGCAAATCAGATTTGGGGAGCGGTATGGCCACAGCCAACCCAGGACCTGAAGCCTTCAGGCCCATCACCAAGACCAACGAGAAAAGTGCAGGACGGTCAAGCATGATCGGGCAGATCGGTTAGATCAGAACAGAAAAGGATGCATACCCTGATCACTGTTGCAGCCACGACAAATGCTGGAGTCAATCAGACGGCTCTACCCTGTCTAGCTGCACCGATGATACCTCAGAAACCTGTGGGTTCGCTGCCGTGACGGCGGCTGGTGATGCCAGCCCATCATTACCTCCGGGGGACTCCCGCTATACCCGAGGGGTTAGCGGCGAGGGGGATAGGAGCGGAAATCAGGAGGGTACGATGCCCTCTTGATTTCCTTAAAGCATTGACGTGTATGGGTTTCACCTGTTTTTCTGTGCTAGAATAGTACAATGATTCTTACCTTTCAGTACCGGCTCAATCCCACCCCCGAACAGGCATCCACAATGGCAGTCTGGGGTGAATTGCTGC
>JBHJGR010000246.1:0-7858 GCA_050331615.1 Elainellaceae cyanobacterium | reverse complement strand
ACACAATATTATTCGGGGGGGCCGGCCGCCGGGGCCGGGCGGGCCACCCCACCATAGCTACGTTTACTGATGACCACCTACTTAACAGAGGAGTAGCAGACGGAAACTTGAGTCGCTTGTGACTACGCCAATCATCCTATCGCTCACCCCTGAGCCTGCGCTGAGACCAAGCTGAACTGTCACAGCGCTAAACCCCATCAATCGAGGCGAATCAGGTACCGACCGTCCAGGAGTTGATGTATTCCTCCTGCTCAGGCGTCAGGGTGTCGATGGCGATTCCCATGGCCTGCAGCTTGAGCCGGGCAATTTCCTGATCGACCTCGGTGGGGATGGAGTGGAGGCCGGGTTCGAGGGTGCCCCGATTTTTCACCAGATACTCGCAGGCCATCGCCTGGTTGGCAAAGCTCATATCCATCACCGCGCTGGGGTGGCCTTCTGCTGCCGCCAGATTGACCAGCCGCCCTTCGCCCAGAACAATCACCGACTTGCCGGTGGTCAGGTGATACTGCTGAGTGAAGTTGCGCACCTGGGTGACCTGGGTGGCCAGTGACTTGAGCGACTTGAGGTCAATTTCAATATCAAAGTGGCCCGAGTTACAGACGATCGCCCCGTCCTTCATCACCTCGAAGTGTTCCTGCCGGACGACGTGCTTGTTGCCCGTTACCGTGATGAACAGGTCGCCTTGGGGAGCGGCGATCGCCATCGGCAGCACCCGGAAGCCGTCCATGGAAGCTTCAATGGCCCGTACTGGGTCGATTTCGGTGACAATCACGTTGGCTCCCATGCCCCGTGCGCGTAGGGCCGCGCCCTTACCGCACCAGCCATAGCCCGCCACAACTACGGTCTTACCCGCAATCAGGATATTGGTGGCACGAATGATGCCGTCTAGGGTGGACTGCCCCGTGCCGTAGCGGTTGTCGAAGAAGTGCTTGGTGTCGGCGTCGTTGACGTTCATAGCGGGAAAAGTGAGCACTCCATCCCTAAACATGGCCTTAAGGCGCACGATGCCTGTGGTGGTTTCTTCAGTGGTACCGATCACGTCTGCAAGCTGGGACTGGCGCTCTTTGACCAAGGTGGCGACCACGTCGCTGCCATCGTCAATGATGATGTTGGGGCGGTGATCCAGAGCGGTCTGCACATGGCGATGGTAGGTGGCATTGTCTTCCCCCTTCTGGGCAAAGACAGGAACGCCATAGTCGGCAACCAGGCTGGCGGCCACATCGTCCTGGGTAGACAGGGGATTGCTCGCAATCAGCAGCGCATCTGCTCCCCCAGCTTTGAGAGCGATCGCCAGATGGGCCGTCTCTGTTGTGACGTGGCAGCAGGCGACGAGGCGGATGCCCTGGAGGGGCTTCTCGGTAGCGAACCGCTCCTGAATCTGGCGCAGCACGGGCATCTCCCGCCCGGCCCACTCAATCCGCTGTTTGCCGAGGGGAGCCAGGGACAGGTCTTTAACGTCGTGATTTAGCTGGGTTGTGGTGGTCATGAATTTCTTACTCGCAACGATCTATCTGTTTTGCTGTGACTCTGGTTGTATAGCCCTACGGGCAAAAATTTGAGTGTAGAATTCCCGCAGTGCGCGGGCTCTACACCTCTTGAGTGCCCTAGCGCAAAAGCGTAACGCTATAACAATCTAGAAGTTTTAAGGAACCGCTCTGGTCGTTGAGGCTCTGGCGTATGATACATTGACTAGCCTAGCTTAAGGTAGCTAACGGGACGAACAGGATACGGGCGTTGTCCGCTGCGGCCCAATGCGAGTTGTCTGGAAAGGCTTTTGAAGCTTAGCGCCTAAAACATTTCTTAAAAGATTTTTAAGAATCGCTAGAGAACCGTATCAGCCTCCGTAGGACCCTCTTATTCACTCCAGAGTAATTAATGATACCACTCTCCCTTGCCCAAATTGCCCAATACCGCTCGGCGCTGGCTGCCATACCAGAGGCGATGGTCGCCCTAGAAATGATTGAAGACTGCGAGGGAGATTTGGAGGACGCGGCGATCGCCCTGGCGCTCCAGGTGGGTCAGGAGCCAGATCGGTCCGACCAGTGGATTGACGGGTTGGCAAAGCGGTGGCGGGTCACGATTTGCCGTTCGGACATCCGCTCCCGGCTGACGCTTGAGTCACTGGGCGAGGCGCTTCAGCAACTGGTGGAAGACACCACGCTCACCGCCAAACTCGCCACCCCCATTCTGATCTACGTGCGGGAAACGGGCGTTGCTGAATTTTGTCGTCCACTGGATCAGCGTCTTGGAGATGACCAATAGTTTGGGGAACTGGCCTCGCAGAATGCGGCAGCGGTTCCAGTGTCGTGCAGTTTGCTCGGTGCTAGGGCTGCTGTTCTGGGGTGGGGGCGTTGCTGAAGCGAGGCAGTCCCCGGCTGTGGCAGAAGCGTCCATTTGCCCGGCCCAGCTAGGGGATGCAATTGAGGCGATCGCCTCCCGTCCTGAATTTCGCCGCGCCCGCTGGGGCGTTGCGGTGCAGCCACTGGCATCGGCTAGTCATGAGCCGCCCCTTTACCAGCGCGAGGCTGAGCGGTATTTCATCCCCGCGTCCAACGTCAAGCTAATGACCACGGCGGCGACGCTGGGGATGCTGTCGCCCAGCGAGCGGATTCGTACTCCGGTTTACTGGGAAAACGAAGATCCGGCGGCGGCAGTGGTGCGCATCGTTGGCCGGGGCGATCCGAGCCTGACCCGTGAGGATTTGTCTGACCTGGCTCGACAACTGCGCGATCGCGGCATCCGTCAAATTGCTCGCCTAATTGTTGACGACCAGTATTTCGGGGACGATCCGGTGCATCCCAACTGGGAGTGGGAAGACGTGCAGGCAGGGTACGGTGCCCCGGTCAACAGCCTAATGCTCGACCTCAACGAAATTCTCGTCTGGCTCTATCCCCAGGCTGTCGGTCAACCCCTGCGGGTCGTTTGGGAAGATGCCGCCAGTGCTGAGCAATGGCAGGTAGAGAACCAGTCGATGACGGTCGCGGCGGGTCGCTCTGCTTTCGTGACCGTGGGCCGCGCCCTCAGCCGTCCAATTCTGCGGGTCAGGGGGCAACTGCCAGAAGGGGGACAGCCCGACCGCTTCGCCATTGCGGTAGCGGATCCGAGTGACCACTTCCGCCGAAAATTTGTCCAGGTGCTTACAGCAGCGGCGATTCCGGTTCGAGAGAGCCAGTTGGCCTCTGGGGCATCAACTCCAAGGGGAGAAGAAATAGCGGCAGTGCTTTCACCGCCAATCGCCGAACTGGTCAGAATCGTCAATCAAGACAGCGACAATCTACATGCGGAGGCCCTGTTGCGGCAGATGGGGGCGATCGCCATCGCCACACCGGAACTGCTGCCGCTCGACACCCTCCCGGCCCATGCTTCTCCCCTAGAAGCTGGACTAGCAGCGATGCAGGTTTCCCTAACCAATATTGGGGTCAATGCCGACGCCTACCGTCTAGCGGATGGTTCAGGGCTGTCCCGCCAGAACCTCGTGAGTCCAATTGCCTTGGTCCAAACCCTGGCCGGGATGGCCCAGCATCCCCAGGCAGCGGTTTACCAGCAGTCGCTGGCGATCGCCGGTCAAACGGGTACCCTGCGATCGCGCTTTCGGGACACTTTCGTGGCGGGGCGGCTAGCTGGCAAAACTGGGGGACTCTCCGGTGTCTCGGCACTCTCTGGCTACCTCGACCCACCTAATTACGAGCCGCTGGTTTTCAGCATTATTGTAAACCACGCTGCTCAGCCAGGTTCCCAACTGCGGGCGGCGATCGATGAGATGGTGCTGTGGCTAGCGCAGTTACAGGATGGCTGTCATGACTATGGCGGGACGGCAACGCTGCCCTAGCTCCAGTCGTCTCGCTTAGCGCTGACGTTGCGATAAACCTGGCCCGACTGGTGAATTTGTTGCGTTCGGGCAAACAGCTCAGCCTCCGTTAGACCCCAGCGAGTCAGAATTTTGTCCAGATCAGCCTGGATGTCCCGTGCTCCGGGAAAGCCACCGTATCGAATTCGCAAGCGGGCCAGTTCCGCCAGGTTGTAGTCATTTTGCTCACCGTTAAGCAGGGTGGTGGCGATCGCCCGATCGTCTTTGTACTGGGGGTGCTGCTGGTCTTTGGAGGAGTCTGCGACCATAGGAAAAAATAATCGACTAAGTGGCTATCAAAAACTCTAGCGAGTTTGCGGATAGGTTCTAAGTAGAACTGCGTTGAAAAACGAAGGTTAGAAAACCGGGGCGCTCCCCCGGTTTTCTAACATGAATTTAATTGTGCCGACCTGCTTAAGAACTGGCCAAGGTTTTGGCCATCAAAACTGCCTGAGTATGGTAGCCCAACTTCTGATAAAGCGCCAGAGCGGGCTGATTGTGGCAAAACACCTGGAGGCTGATTTGGCGATCGCCCCGATGCCTGGCCCACTGCTCAGCCTGATCCATGAGGGCTGTGCCGATGCCGCGCCGCCGATGGTCAGGAGCCACGTAGAGCAGGAAGATGTAGGTATGGCGATCGCCCTGCGCCTGATTAATGCCCTGACCCAACCAGAGGCATCCCACTGGCGATGACCGCTGGGTGTGAGGAAGGGCGGCGAGTTCAGCTGAGGAGTTGCGGGCATGCAAATCTTCCCACAGGGGCTCCACCCACCAGAGCTGGGTTTGATTGGAGAGATACTGGTCTACCGTGTGTGCCAGGTGATGAAAGTCGTGGCGAGGATAGAGTTCTTGGTAAGTCTGCTGCATGAACTTGACCAGCAGTGCCCGATCAAGGCTTGATCCAGAGCGTAGCAGGTATCCCGGTCTTAGAATCTCGCCCATAGAAGAGAAGCGATCGCCAGCGACGCAGGCAAGGCGGCCTGCTGATCAGGGTCTTCAATGGGAGCCGGAGCCGCGAGGTCGTTGGGCAGAAAAATGCGGGCACTGACAGCCACCATCGCCACCAGAAACACCAGCACGATGAGGAGCGGGGCAATGTATTGACGGAAAAATGCTGCCATAGTCGGGGTTGCTTAGTTTTGTCGCGGTTACAGTTTATCCTTCCTATCCTAAACCTTGAAGGTCAATCTTGAAGGTCGCGCAGATATCGCTTTTCAAGAGGAGCGTTCTTCCGCAATTCCCAGTGGGAGAGGCTCCCGCAGTGCGGCATGGCGACGACGAGTGAGCTGGCGTAGCCACATCCCACTGATCACAGCGACGATCAGGGAGGTCCACCCGGTGAACGGTTGTAGCAGCAGGAAGCCGCCAATAGTAAACATACTGCCAAATAGCAGAAAAACTGACGCGATCACGCACTGAGCGTCTAGCCCCAGGTCTTGGGCACTGGGAAGCCCCGTCTGCTGCTGCTGCGATCGCCAGCCAGGGCCAGGAGGCCGCACCCGCAGATAAAACCGATTGAGCACTTCGTCCGACTCTGGAGGAGTGACAAACATGACCGTCAGCCAGATAACAGCAGTAATTACAGAGGTCACCAGTAGCCGCCAGCCAAAATCGTCAATCCGAAAGATGGGCACCACGCTAGTCGTCAAGCCAATCACAAAACCAGCCAGCATCGCTGCCAACTCGGCAGCAGCGTTGATGCGCCACCAAAACCAGCGCAGCATCAGCACCAGCCCCGGTCCAGTCCCGATGGCGATGACTAGCCGGAAAACCGTTGCCACATCCTGAGCATAGAAAGCGGCGATCGCACCCAGCACCGTCACTGCCACAGACGCTATTCGTCCAGCCAGAACCAGTTCGGCTTGGGGAGCATTGGGACGGAGAAATCGGGCATAGAGATCATTCGTGAGGTAAGAGGCTCCCCAGTTGATCAAAGTAGACACGGTGCTCATAAAGGCGGCAACCAAGGAGGCGACTGTCAGCCCCAACACCACGGGGGGTAGGAAATCGAGCATGAGGAGGGGATACCCCAGTTCCTGGTCTTCTAAATCGGGATAGACGACGATCGCAGCCAGCGCCACCAAGATCCAGGGCCAGGTGCGGACCACGTAATGGAGGATGTTGAACAGCCAGGCCGACTTCTCTGCCTCGGCTTCATCCTTAGCGGCAATCAGGCGCTGCACAAATTCTCCGCCGCCATCGCTCCGACGAAATGACCACCACTGCACGAACGCGTAGGCAAAGAAGGTACTGCTGGTGATTCCTGCAAATTTGCTCCACCCTAGCCAGGGCGGCACCGAGCTGACCGTCAGCGGTAAGAATCCCAGTACGTCTTGAGACGTCGCCTGTTGGGCCTGCTGGACCAGAATGGTCATGCCACCGACGTACTGAACGGCAAAGAAGGCAACGGCGATCGCCCCCATTAGCGCTAGGAAGAACTGGAAAAAGTCGGTTGTTACCACCCCCCAGAGACCAGAGAACCCGGCGTAGACGAGCACCAGTAGGCTGACGGCAATCACGCTCCAGATTTTGAGACTGTCGCCTGGCTCCAGCCCTAGGCTTTGCCATAGCTGCAAAGCATCCACGACTTTAACCATGGCCAGCATGGCGTAGCCAATACCGATGCAGTTGATAGGCACGGCAAACAGGAACGCTTTGGTGGCCCGCAGCGCTGAAGCAGGTCTACCGCCATATCGCAATTCAGTGAGTTCGGCGTCTGTAATCACCTCCGAGCGTCGCCATAGCCGGGCGAAGACATAGATCATGATCAGGTGGGCGATCGCAAAACTCCACCACTCCCAGTTGCCAGCAATCCCTCGACTGCCTACCACCCCTGCAATGTAGAGCGGTGTGTCAATTGAGAAGGTGGTAGCTGCCATGCTGGTTCCCGCCAACCACCACGGCAGATTACGCCCTGAGACGAAAAATTCCGTCAAACTGCTGGATGCCCGACGCGCCAGGTAAAGCCCGACCATCATCGTGATGATGAGATAGACAATGACCACGAGCCAGTCAATTTGCTGCATATGCCTCCGTTCCGCTAGCTTGGAGACATCTTGCCACATAGCGGGTCCAGCTCAGACATTTCAGGCATTATTGCCGATCGGCACTTCCTGAAGCAGAGGCGCTAGACATAGTCGCGCCAAACGCCAATCAGGCGTCCCTGTACGGCCACCTCTTCAGCGTCGGCTTCAATCGGATCGTACTGGGGGTTAGCAGCCTTCAGCATAATCATGTTTTTGCTACGGTAGAAGTATTTGAGGGTGTTACCATGACCTTCTACTCTGGCAGCGACAATGGTGCCATTCTTTAATCGGTCAGGTTCGGGTACGGGACGCATGATGACGATGTCACCGCTTTCGATGTGGGCACCGATCATGCTGTCGCCGCTGACTCGCAGAGCGTAGTCGTGGGGGCGGAGCTGGATTCCGGCCAGGTCAAGCCGCTCAGCTTCTTCAGTAAACGGTTCGATCAGTCCCCCTGCCGCGATTTCCCCGCGAATGGGCACACCTTGGTGAACCGAGTCGAGCAGGCGAATCGTTCGGGCTCGCCCCTCCGTCCAGTCGATGTAGTTTTTGTTGCGGAGGTGCTCTAAGCGGCTTTGGATGGGGGCCGGAGATTTTAGCCCCATGGCCCGCATCATTTGCCGGATAGAGGGAGAGTGCTGGTTCTCGCGAATGTAGTCGACCAGCCAGTCGTAGAGTTCTCGTTGGGCTTCGGTAAGTGGTTCCATAGTGGTAATTAATGACAATACGCGCCTTAGAACAAGCGTACCATCATTAGGGGGGGGATTGTCCAGTCTTTCGCGCCACTTATTTACAGAAATTTGCGGTGCGTGGGTGTGGGCTCAGGCGAAATTGCTTTTTTGTCTTGACACTCCCCATAGCTAAAAGCTAGGGGATTCTTGGTTCATCCACCATCCTTAAAACTGATCTGAGAGTTTTATCTCAAACTCCGCAACCCCTCACCAAACAGCCGCACCAAAATGGTCAAACTATCTAGATGTTGGGC
>JBHJGR010000245.1:0-13107 GCA_050331615.1 Elainellaceae cyanobacterium | reverse complement strand
CTAGACAACACGGCTCAAATCCAGGACACTGCACAGAGAGTCTCTGTCCCCACTCGTTCTCCTTCTGACCATGGCAACTGGCTTCGGCAACGTCCCTCCCCCTGGTGTTCCCTTGAGTGTTCAAAAGCTCAGAGAGAGGCTGCTAGAGCACTTTGGCGAACTAGAAGACCCCCGTATTAAGCGGCAACCCGAGCATTTACTCTTCGATATTGTCGCCATTGCCATTCTTGCCATTCTCGCTGGAGCTGATGACATGGTGGCAATTGAAACCTATGGTAAAGCCAAGCAAACCTGGCTAGAGACGTTTCTGGCCCTACCCAAGGGGATTCCGTCTCATGATACGTTTTCCCGAGTTCTGGGGCTGCTTGACCCCCAGCAACTGCACAGTTGTTTCTTGCAGTGGGTAAACCAGATTTGCACCAGCCTGGAGATTAACCTGATCCACATCGATGGCAAAACCGCCCGGGGTGCCTACGACCGTGAGCAGTCGCTCAAGGCCTTACACACAGTGAGTGCATGGGCCTCAGAGCATCACTTGGTGCTGGCCCAGCATCGGGTCGAGAGCAAGAGCAATGAAATCACCGCAATTCCAGAACTGCTCGAACTGCTCGATATTGAAGGGTCTATTGTTACCCTCGATGCCATGGGCACCCAACGGCAGATTGCCCGTCAAATTATGGATCAAGGTGGCGATTATGTCTTAGCCCTCAAGGGCAATCAAGGCACCTTGCACCAGGGGGTGAAGGTCTTCTTTGAGCAAGCTCAACAGCAGCAGTGGCAAGGCATTGAGTTTAGCTATCAGGAGACGACTGAGGCGGGGCACCATCGCATTGAACATCGGCAACTCTGGGTCGTGCCCCTGAGTCAAGTTCCTGAGTTGCCCCAGGCAAGCAAGTGGAGTGGTTTAGCGAGTTTGGTGATGGTCAAACGCACTCGACAGTTATGGAACAAGACGACCACTGAGGTCTGCTTCTACATCAGCAGCTTGGAGGCCGATGCCACCCGGTTAGCACGAGCCATCCGCTCCCATCGGGGCATCGAGAATAGTCTGCACTAGGTCTTGGACCTCACCTTTGCTGAAATACCCTGATTCTATCCCTATCGCCCGGATAAAAACTTGAGCCGCTGAAACAGAAACTCCGGCATGTTTCGCACCGCCAGCATCACCCAGGCCCAGTAGCCAGGAACGTAGACCTGATAGCGTCTTTGCTCCAGAGCCTTCACCATTTGCTCTGCCACCTGATCGACGGTGGAGAAAGAAAAGTTTTTGGGGTGGGTCACGGTCATCGGCGTATCCACCGGCCCCATCTTGAAGGTGTAGATCTCAACGCCGCTGTGCCAAAGGCGCGATCGCACCCCTTGCAAGTACAGGCTCAAAGCTCCTTTAGCCGCACCATAGGTGTAGTTGCGAGGACGCCCGCGATCGCCCGCCACTGAAGTAATCACCCCCACTTTGCCACGTCCTTGCTGGACGAGTTGATCACAGACTGGTAAAAGCAGGGCAATGACGCTGAGCAGATTCGTTTCAAAGGTATTACGAGCAATTTGAAAGTCTTGCTCACTGGCGCTTTGGTCGGGGAGAAAGCCGTGGGCAAAGAAGGCCAGATCAATGCCTCCCAGGTGATCGATCGCGAGTTCAACGGCAGTTTGGGCCTGGTCGGTTTCCGTAAAATCAAAGCAGTAGCTGCCTACATAGGCAGAGCCGAGGGATTTACCAATGGCCGCCATCTTGTCAGGGTTGCGGGCGAGACAAAAGAGGCGATCGCCCCGCTGGGCCAACCGGCGGGCAACGGCCTGGGCAACGGCGGAAGTGGCACCAACCATGAGGACACGTCGAGGCATTTCTGACTTCTCCAGGCGTAGGCAACTTTCATTAAGTGCTCAAGCACAATTAATTACATCTTATGGGTGTGTGCGCCCCCGACGGGGGCGCACACACCCGAGAATACAATTTTGCTCAACTACTTAGATGGCAGGTTCGGGGGCGATCGCACAACTGTAGCCATCTGGCAGCTCAACGGTAAAGACTGCCCCCCGGGGCTGATTATCCGTTACCATGATTCGCCCGCCGTGAGCTTCTGCCACCTGCTTGCAGAAGGTCAGCCCTAGGCCAATTTGATTCGTTTCTCGTATCGTTTCGCCGATTTCAAAGAGTCCGAAGATTTCCTGCTTTAGCTCTTCCCTGACCCCCGGCCCTTCATCAATCACCTGGATCTGTACTCGCTGCCCGTCTTGGCTCTCGCCGTCAAAATCGGGAATGAAGGCAATGCGAGTGAGAATGGTGCTTCCTGGCGGTGAAAACTTGATGGCGTTGGACAGCAGGTTATCGAGCAGGCGATAGAGAAGGCTGGCGTCTGCCCGGACCCAGTTCTCGCTCTGGGGCGGACACTCGGTGTAGATTTGAATCGACTTGGCGCGGGCCGAATCCTGGAAATCGGAAATAACCGTGGTCGCCAGGGCGCACAGATCCAGCTCGACCCGGTTGAGCACGATGCGATTTGCCTCTAGCTTGGCCATCACCAGCAGGTCGTTAATGCGGGAGTTGAGGCTCTTTGCTGCAGACTGGATCATCTCTAGACGCTGGAGCACTCGTCCCTGGGGCTGTTCCTGCGCCAGCACGAGCTGAGAACTGAGCAGGATGGCAGCGACCGGATTGCGCAGATCGTGCACCACCATGTTGGACATATCCTCCCGCAGTTTCAGAGTGGCCTGCAGGACATCGTACTGGCGTTTAATTCGCAGCATGGAGCGCACTCGCGATCGCAGCTCCAGCCCGTCCAGGGGCTTGGTAATGAAATCATCGGCTCCCGCTTCTAGGGAACGGGCCAGGTCTTCTTTAGTGTCTAGGGCCGTCACCACAATGATGGGGAGATGCTCCCAGTGGGGATTGGTTTTGATACGGCGGCACACCTCCAGCCCGTCTAAGCCGGGCATCATTAAATCCAAAAGGATAAGGTCGGGATGAACTGATTCCAGGGTGTCGAGGGCCTGCTGGCCGGTCTCGGCATAGCTGAGGCTGTAATCAGCTTGCGCCAGGAGCGCCCTCACCACCTGAAACGCACTGGGATCATCGTCGACGACCAATATGCGGGGGGGTTGGGGAGACTGCACATTAGTCAGCATGGGGGTTTGACACAATTTTCTCGATGAGGGCCGACAACTGCTTCAGGCTCACAGGCTTTGTCAGGTAAACGGTTGCTCCAGCCTCCAGACAGCGATCGCAATCTCCCGGCATGGCCAAGGCCGTTAGAGCGATAATCGGGGTGTGGGAATAGGACATCATCTGGCGTATCTTACGGATTGCGGTTAACCCGTCCATTTCCGGCATCTGGATATCCATCAGAATGAGGTCAATCGGCTGCTGTTCAGCTAAGCAGATCGCCTCTAACCCGTTGCGAGCCACCATTACCTGGGCATCGTGATGCCGCAGGTAGGCAGTCATCACCATAATATTCGCTTCATTGTCTTCTGCCAACAAGATCAGCAGCGGTTTTGAGCTAGCCGTGAAAGCTGGGCTAGGGTGGGATGGCTGGTTCCCGTCTAGCCAAGTTGTCTGACTGTCTGCTGAGCTAGATGCGAACGGCCTGGAATCGTCAGAGCTGCGCGGCAGCGTCACCGTAAAGCAGCTACCCTCGCCCACGGTACTCGTCAAGCTCACGCTGCCGCCATGGAGTTCCGTGATTTTTCTCACTAGGGCCAATCCCAGCCCTGTGCCTTCGTAGTGACGGGCCAACCCGCTGTCGAGCTGGACGAACGGCTGAAACAGTCGGCTCATGTCCTTCGGCGCGATGCCAATGCCTGTGTCAGTCACCCTGAATTCTACCGCTTCCTGTAAGGCATTGGCGCTGACCTGGAGCTTGACCGAACCGCCGCTGGGGGTGAACTTGACGGCGTTGTTCAGCAAATTGATCAGCACCTGCCGGATGCGCCGCTCGTCTGCGTCGATTTCCAAATCTGCATCTGCAATGTCACAGGTTAGGGTAATTCGCTTTTGGTGGGCTTGCTGCTTGACGAAGTCGAGGCTAACGGCACAGATATCGCGCACGGGTACAGGAGCAATGTGCAGCTCCATCCGGCCTGACTGCACCTTAGACAGGTCGAGGATGTCGTTAATCAGGTCCAGCAGATGGCATCCGCTCTGCCGGATAATTTTCAGGAACTCATGCTGCTGGTCGTTCAGCTCACCGAAGGTGTGATCCAGCAGGGCTTCTGAGAGACCCAGGATGGAGTTCAGAGGCGTGCGCAGCTCGTGGCTCATGCCCGCTAGAAACTCATCCTTGAGGCGGGCGGCCCGCGACAGTTCGGCATTGGCGAGGCTGAGTTGCTCGCTGCTGAGGCGGAGCTGCTCCTCGGCCTGCTTGCGCTGGGTGATGTCTACCTGAAGGCCCGCCATGCCTCCGGGCTGGCCCTGATCGTCACAAAGGATTTCTCCCAGATCCGCAATCCAGCGAATCTGGCCGTCGGGTAACAAGACGCGATATTCCATGTCGAGAGAGCACCGCTGCTCAACCACTTGCAGGACGTGAGTGTGGACTCGTTCGCGATCGCCCGGATGAATGGCCCGTAGCCAGTTTTCGTAGGTGGACTCGCAGCTCCCCGGTTCGTAGCCCAGCAGGCGATAGTTCTCCTCCGACCAGAAGGTGCGGTTGGTAGCCATGTCCCATTCCCAGATGCCCGCATTGGCGGCCCGCAGCGCCAGAGAGAGACGGCTATTGGTGGTTCTAAGCTGAGCGGTCCGGCGAGCCACCCGCTGCTCTAGTTCTTGATTGGTTTGCTGGAGGGCAGCCTCGGCCTGCTTGCGCCGGGTGACATCCGCGGCGATGGACATCACCAGCCGCCGTCCGTCGGGCAGCGGCCCCAGTGGCGTCGTGCTGAAGTCCCAGATGCGAATCTCACCGGTATGGGTGCGAATCTCAAACTCTCCCTCATCTAGTCGGCTGCCCAGGGAATAGAGCCGATCGATGCCCGCTTTAACCACCTCCTGGCGCTCGCCATAGGCCCGCTGGGTCCAGTCGGCGACGGTGGGCAGTTCTGCAGCGGCATATCCCGTCAGTTCTACCCAGGTCTGATTCACCTGGAGAATCTCGCCGTCCTCGGCGTGGATGACGATGGGAAAGGGAGCTTCGGTCACAGCGCGGCGGAACCGTTCTTCGCTCTTCTGCAAGTTCAGAAACAGGGTCTGGAGCTGCCGGGCCATGTGGTTAAATGCCCCTGCTAGGCTACGGAACTCCTGACTGCCGTGGCTATCCACCCGCTGATTGAGGTCGCCCGTGGCGATCGCCCCCGCCGCCTTGCTCAGCCGCAGTAGAGGAGCGGTAATCCAGCGGGAAGCGATGAGACCAAAGGCGATCGCCATGCCTAGGGCAGCTAGACACAGCAGCACCGTATTGCGGGTATTGGCCTGAATCTGAGCCATGAAATCTGCTTCGGGCACTACCACCACGATTAGCCAGCCGAGACCGTTTTCAGGCGAAAGGGGCGTCAACTGGAGAAACTGCCGCTCTCCTTCTAGCCAAAACTCAAGCTGTTGGGGTTGACGAATGCTCCCGAGGTCGGCAAACTGCTCACTGAGGTAGATGGCCGAGGCGCGGATGAGGGGCGTTTGGCTTTGGACAGCTTGACGCTGCACTAATTCCCCGTCCACTATATCTACGGGATTTTGACCATCGGAGCTGCCCACCAGCCTGCCATCGGGCTGGAGAATGTAGACCTGGGCTGATGGACTCAATTCCAGATTCTCCAGAAACTGGCTAATGGTCCGTAAGTCCAAGATAATATTGGCCACCCCCTCGACTTCCCCATTTTCCGCTCGAATGGCGGTAGAGAGATTGATCAGCAGGGCATAGTCAACGGATTTGCTCACTGAAGGATAAACCGCGGTCCAGATAGATTCCTCTGCGGCGATCGCCGCCACGTACCAGGGGCGGGTGCGGGAATCAATCTGCTGGTCAAACACCGTAGAGCGGACTACCTCCTGCGAAGAATGGAGCAGCGTACTGATATACTGACCATCGGTAGTGTCGTCTGAATATTCAAAGAAATACTGGGTTCTCTGAGCATCAAGCTGCTGAAACAGTGCCATGATGTCACCGGCCCTGTTGCCTACCCCCAGACCGCTGACGGTTTCGAAGGAGGTCAGGTAGCTCCAGTACACCTCCTCCAGGGAACGAATGTTGCTCAAATCAATCTGTTCCCGCTCAACGGCCTTAACAATGAGCTCCTTCAGGGTCTGGGCAGCGGTCAGGAAGTCGGAGATTTGGTAATCCACCTGCCGGGTCGTTTCGTTGCGGAGCTGACCCGCCAGATTGTTGACGGCCTGCTGCCCATTGCGAATCGAGAGCCAGCCAGTCAACCCCACGGCAATGCTCACCTGCACCACAAACGGCACCACCAGAATCAGCCGCAGCGGCATCTGACGGGGCGCGGGCATTTTGCGGAGATTGGGCAGGGGCGATCGCAGCATAGACAGATTGACCAGCGCAAGCTGCTGGTGAGCAAGAACACGGGTCTCCCCAATTATCGCCGGTCTCCCCAATTAATCTGAAAAACGGTTCACGAACGAAAACAATGTCCGCAACTCGATATTGACTCGATATCGCCTTACACCAATTTCGTGTATGGCGTAACGCTTTCGCGTTAGGACATTCGAGAGGTGTGGAACCCGCGCGTCGCCGGGGTTCTACACTCAAACCTTAGCCCGTAGGGCGATAAAGACGCATAGGAGAAGTTCGGGCAGACAAGGGGCTTGAGCCCCTTATTGTGTGCAGCTTTACAGAAAAACGGTATTACGCTTTCGCATTAGGATGCTCAAGGGGACTCAAACCTGAGCCTGTAGGGCGATATCGAATGGCTCAGGCCCTTCTTTTCAAGCAGCGATCGCGAATTCATGAGACGATAAGCTCCAGTGAGGGCCAGTTCCCCCTCCCGCCATTCTGTTACGTTTTCGTTTGAGTATGGTGAAATCCCTGAACCTGGTTGTTTCCGATGAGACCCTGCGCGACGGCGAGCAGCAGGTCGGTCTGTTTTTCCAGGATGCGACAAAGTTGGCCCTGGCCCAGCTCATCGCCCAGACGGGGGTGCATCAAATCGCCCTCATGCCCCTGATTCACCCCAGCGAAGCCCGGTTAACCCAAACACTGGTTCACCAAGGGCTGGGGCCGCAGGTAACGGCCTCTACCCTGATGACGCGATCGGCCATTGATCATTCGAAAGCCTGCGGCGTGCGGCAAATCATTCTGTTCCATGCCGTGTCCGATCGCCTGCTGTTTCTACGCGATCCAGCTCTGGCCTCCGATCCCCGCTATCGGGACAAAATTGTGGATGACGATATTCCTGCCGCTATTATTTATGACCTGCGGCAGCGCATGGTAGAAAAAGTGGTGGCACACCTGCGCTATGCCACTGCCCAGGGATTGCGGATTTGCTTTGCCGCCGAGGATGCCAGCCGGACCGATTTTCGGTTTCTGGTGGACTGCATCAAGACCTTTGCGCCCTACCTGGACCAGTTCCTGCTCTGCGACACCGTCGGGGCACTCACGCCAGAAAAAACCTACGTGTGGATTCACGATTTGCTGGAGCTAACGGACCACGCTCCCCTCTCGGTCCACTTCCACAACGACATGGGGCTGGCGCTAGAAAACACCATCCAGGCAGTGCTGGCAGGAGCGACGGGCATTTCCGGCACCTTTGGCGGCATTGGCGAGCGGGCGGGCAATGCCCCATTGGAGCAGGTGCTCCACGGCCTGCGGCTGCGCTTTGGCTGGGAAGTACCTGACATCAACTACGATGCCCTGTCCGGGGTGGTGGAATTCCTGCACCAGCAGGGCCTCCGGCCCCACCCGCCCTACTCCCAGGCGGCCCAGCGGCACGAGTCCGGCATTCACGTCAGCTCAATGCTGCGCGATCGCCAGAGCTATTCCATCTTTCCCCACGGCCAGCCGGAAATCTGGTTTGGCAAGTGCAGCGGTGCCAGCAACCTGCAATACCTATTCGAGCAGCGGCTCCAGCGTCCCCTCTCCCGTCAGCAGTATGAGCAGCTCCGGGCCGAAGTAAAGGCGATCGCCATCCGCGAACAGCGGTCCTTCTCAGCGGAGGAGATGATTGAGCGCCTGAGGACGGGCGAACTGGGGCCAGGCGTCAGTCCATCTGATCGGCAATAACCCCCCGCACCGCCGAAATCGCTACCGTACGCGGCGAGGCCAGGTAGTTCTGTGCCGTGGGGTCGCCGCTGCGCCCCTTGAAGTTGCGGTTGGTGGCATAGACGCCCACCTCCTGGGGACCGAGGATGCCCCTGCCGGAGTTGATGCAGGCTCCACAGCCCGACTTGAGCAGGTGGGCACCCGCCTGTTCAAAGATGGCTAGATAGCCCAGTTCCTCCGCCCGCTGCCGCACCTCCTGAGAAGCGGGGACGATGAACAGACTCACCGCTGGAGCCACCCGCCGCCCCTTCAGCACTGCCGCCGCCGCCGCCAGATCCGCCAGCTTGCCCCCGGTACAGGAGCCGATGAAGGCTCGCGTGATCGGCACCTGACCGAGCTCATCCACGCTCACCACCTGGTCGGGCTTGGGGGGACGGGCCACCTGGGGCGCAAGCTGGCTCAGGTCGAAGCGGTACTCCCGCTCGTATTCGGCATCGGGGTCGCTGGTGACCGCTTCGCCGAGCAGAGGCTGGGTGGGACCAGACTGGAGGCGATCGCCCACATACCGCCGCGTCACCCCATCTACGGGCATCAGCCCGCACATCGCCCCACACTCGACCGCCATATTCGCCAGGGTCATGCGCTCGTCCATGGGCAACTGCGCCACCACGCTGCCGTAAAACTCCAGCACCTTGCCCGTTGCCCCATGACAGCCCAGCTGCCCCAGCAGAAACAGCATGATGTCCTTGGCGCTGAGGTGGGGCGGCAGGGTGCCCGTTAGCTCGATGCGCAGGGTGGGGGGCACCCGCAGCCAGAGGTCGCCCATGGCGAAAATGTTGGCCATATCCGTAGTGCCGACGCCGGTGGAGAAGCAGCCAAACGCGCCGTAGGTGCAGCTATGGGAGTCGGTGCCCGCAATCACCATACCGGGCTGCACAAAGCCCCGCTCCGGCAGCAGCACATGGCAGATGCCCGCCGCCTCACCGGGAGAGACCACGTCCAGCAGATGACAGCCCTGGGCCTGGGCAAAGTCCACCATTTGCTGATACATCTGGTTGGCCCTGGGGTCGGGGCGAATGTCGTTTACCTGAATGAAGTGGTCGGCCACCAGCACCACCCGGTCGGCATCCCACACCCGCGCCTCGGCTCCAAAATGCTGGTGAAAGAGCTGGGCGACGGGACCGGCGATCGCATCGTGAGACAGGGCCAAATCCACCCGCACAAACACCCCATCCCCCGGCTGCACCGAGGGCAGACCCGCCGCCCGTGCCAGCAGTTTCTCCGCCAGGGTCATGGGTCGGGGGGTGGCTTGGGGAGCGGGAACCGTGATGGCCTGGGCGCGGCGCTGCTGGTTGAAGGGGATGAGGCCACCAGCCTGGGCGATCGCCTCCACTACGGGATTGGCCTGGGTCTGTCCAACTATTTCCAGGGGCAGGCCGATATTGATGCTATTTCGGTAAAAGATTTCAGCAAAGGAGCGGGCACGGACCTTGCGAATGCCCGCCGCTTTGATGGCCAGGGGAGCAAACTCCCGACTGGAGCCACAGCCAAAGTTATGCCCCGCTTCAATCACGTCATAGTTGGCGAGCTGCCCGGCCCCGATGATGTGCTCCAGGGCATAGTGGGCCAAATGGGCCGGATCGGCGTTGGTGCCCCGCTTGGCGGGAATGATGTCGTCGGTGTTGATGTCGTCTCCAAGGTGCAGAACCCGGTCAGTCATGGCAGTAGTTGGCAGGAACTTTGAGGGAACAGGGATGACGCTTCCGCTAAGCGTAGGGTGGGCATTGCCCACCAGTGAAAAGTTTAACGCGATCGCCCAATGCACTATCTTAAGCTTGTCAGACCAGCAGGGTGCCGTATAGCCCAAAAGCATGACTATCGTTCAGGTGAAGTGTAACGCACCGTGAGCTGGTAATTTCATTTCAATTTCAAGAAATCACCTTATTTCTCACTTGAAGGGTAGTTCACCGTTGCTGCAAGTACTGCTCAAACTCCCGCAAAGCAATACTTGATCCCTGTGACCAAGCCCGCTCCACATAGCTAGAAATCAGGTCTTTGACCGGCATACCTGGAAACAAAGGACTGGCTGGCTGTTCACGGTAGTGCTGGCCATCAAAGGTGTAGATCAGCAGGGTTTGCTGCCGATAAATCCACAGCTCAGGGACACCGATATCCTCATAGTCTTCAGCGGTGGTGAACGAGGTCAGGTCTACTGCCAGTACCAGGTCCGGAGGGGGATCAACGTCCAGGTCAATGCGCTCTTTGCCGAGGATGGCAGCCCGATTTTGGATGTAAAAGCAATGGTCTGGCTCCAGTCCCTTTTGCTGCAAGCGTTTAAGCGTAATTGGATCAAAGCTCTGCCAGTCTAAACCCTGGTAACGCAGCAGACGCTTAACTAAGTCGGCTAGCGTGTCTGAACGATTTCCGTGACCAGGTAGGGGAGCCATAATCCGGATTTCTTGGGTTTTGGCGCTGAAGGTGATTTTGATGGCGGCTTTGTCTTGGCGAGTCTGTAGCAGGGTTTCATAATCATCCCAGGTCTGATACCGCAGGATAACTTCACCGCCAGGGGGCAGGTCGATCGTGGTCGGGGTAATGATCGGCAGCATGGGGGAGTTTAGCGTCACACTTGTCTTCAGTATGGAACGGAACGTTTTTGTTTGACACGGGACCAGTCTGGATTAAAGGGGGAATGGTGCTGCTTAAAGCAAGAAATTTGTTGTTTAACCCCAGACCGTTCTCGTTTGAAACGGGAAGTTTGTCGCCTAAAGCAAGAAGTTTGTTGTTTAAGGTGGGAACCGTCTCACTTGAAACAGGAACTGTGTCGCTTAAAGCAAGAAGTTTGTTGCTTAAGTCTAGATGATTCTCGTTTGGAGTAGGAATGGTCGGGGTTGGGGGGCGATCGCCCAAGACTATGACGCGATCGCCCTAGCTGTGACTCTTCAAAGATTTCAACAGGTGATTGGGACGAGCAAATCGAATATCATCGTAGCGATCGGGGTGATGAATAAAGATGTAATGCTCATATTCATACCAGTGCATCTCGCCTTTCTCCTGGTTGCACATCCGACAGATGACCCACAGGTTTCTGAAGTCCAATGACAGCCAGGGATATTGGGCACGGGGGAGCTTGTGGTCAATGGTCCGTCCGTCTCGTTGGGCGAATGAAAATCCGCAAACCGGACAGTGCCGTTCCGAGTTATCCTTCACCCAGTTTTTGCTTTCTGGCGTAGAGCCGCATTCGCTGTCCCCATTGATATACCGCCAGTGATCAAACTTTCGATAATCCTCGAAATCCTGTTGGGTAAGCTTGTGATACCGCTTCTTGCCGATTTTATCGGCCAGCTTGAACAGATCCTCTAGCTTCTTATCTTCAAGATCCATTGGACGCTGCATCCATCAAGTTAGCGTTTTCGTTTCAATGAGGTACCGACCCGTTTGCTGTAATCGATAAATTCGATTCCTTCCTCCGGAAACTGGCGATCGACTTCTTCTGAAATGGCCCGAGCTTCAGCTTTTAGCCGCTGATTGAAGGCTTCAATCTCCTCAGGAGTTTGATATTTATTGCCAATTTGATCGGCTTGGAGAAACAGTTCCTCTAAAGTTGGCTCGTTGGGGTCGGGTTGTGCTAATAAATCGTTTATCTTTTGGTACAGCTTGATAATGTTATCCCAGCCGACGTTTTTATAACCATTTTCCTTAAGCCAGTTTTGATCTTTCTTAGGAAGTTTATTTCTGCGGATAGCGTTAGACCGCTGTACCTCGCGGTAACTCATGCCGCTAAATAGCCTTTTCTTACTTTTCCTGGCTGCCATAGCGGTTTACCTCTAACCTAATGTCCAGCGAAACAGTCGGATCAGCACTTTACGAATTTCGCTATCTTCATACTGCAACAGTAGCTTTGTATCCCGTGCCAGCCTGAGGCGAATTTGGTCTACCAGGTTCTTCAAATCTTTATTGTCTTTCTTGAGTTGCTCATTCGCTTCGAATAGCTCATCATTTCGTGTGGAGAGAGATTTAACCTTTGAATCCAGCTCTTGATTCTGTTGAGATAATTTCCGGATCTCAGCTTCAAGGGCCTGATGCTCTTGCGACAGCTCCTGCTTGCGGCTATTGAGTTTTCCTTTGGATTTCTCCATTTCCGCAATCGATTTTTCTAACTGCTGGTATTCTGACTTCAGCGTCTCCAGCTTCTTCTCTGCCTGACTTCTCAGCTGTCCGTAGTGTCTGTTATTTTTACTCAGATCTGTATTTTTTGAAATAAAGGATTCTGTTAGTCTGGCGACGCTGGGCTGCTCCCGTAAAAGCATCATTAACTTTTCGCAGTCCTCAACAGAAAGCGGTTGGCTAATATTTTTATTAATACCGTATTCTTCCTTGAGTATATTTTGGAGCTCACTTTTTGATGGCATTCACTTCTTCCTCAAGCGGACTCCCCACCAGTTTAACCAGAAACGAACCCCAACAAAACGTGTGGCGATCGCCCCCTCCATTAAATACATTACGCCAGCATAACGCATCCCCCAAAACCATAACCATTACTTATCGCTATCCGTAGCTTAATACGCTTGTTTCCAGAGAAAACTTGCGCTACCCTCTTGTCTAGCGCTCAAATAACCCGCGCTCCCTGAAAGTGGTGGCACACTTCCAGGAAGCTAACCCCCGAAACGCTGAGCAAGCAGCGCGGAGGCTATACGGATTTTACTCCTGTTATAGCCACCTCGTTTTGTCACGCATCACGGGGTGGCGTTGTTTGGGCGCGTTTATCCAAACACAAACAGGAGTGTCAATCAATGGATTCTACTAAGACGGCCACCCCGTCCCCGCTTCGCCTGCCCAAAAACGACGACCCCGAAATCCTGCGGATCATTGCCGTCGGCTCGATGCCAGTCGTCACCCAGCACATCCACCGCATGTATCAGCTCGGCTACGCCCAACCCCACGAGTGGTCTAAACCGCTACCCACCGT